>JAZLJN010000103.1:0-54810 GCA_045617885.1 Bacteroidales bacterium
GACATTATCAATCGTCTCAGTTCCATCAAAATCGCACCACTGGTTGCGGTTCACGTTAACATCGCCAGCAGCACGGGTGCCTGCTTCAAAGATAGGTTTCAGTTCTACGTCGAAACCCCAATGGTGGTTTGGATCTGGCTCTCCAAACCTCTCAATAAAATGCGAATTAAATTCTTCGATCTTCTGCTTACTAAGCACCATTTCATTTAATTGTTCCTCCGTCAGCAAATCGTAATCCCGACAGCTTGAGAAGATTGCCAGCGCAGATAGAGTGAGACTGGCAGCGGTGAATGAATAAAACTTTTTCATTTTCCTGTGTATTTTTTTGTTTTGCTTTGTATCAATAAGAACGATAGATATCCAAACAAAAAGTTGGACACGTTATAATTTTAAGTGCAAAGGTACAAACAAAAACTTATAGTTGTATCATTTAAAAGCATATTTTTGCTATTAAAAGCGTTTTTCCTCTTTTTTGAAGCAAAACAAGACCTTTTCGAAATAAAAAACAGCATGCTTTGACATCTGCTCAAATCAAAAGAATAACAATCAGGGTCTTAAACTGTCATATCAACCTAATATACCGAGGATGTTCTTGTCTCATAGGAAAAAATACACTATCTTTGCCGCGTGTTATCAAAATTTAAGGTATTGAATATGAATTTCGTTTATATCTCTCCTAACTTTCCTGATGCTGCATGGAAGTTCTGTGCTGCGCTTAAAAACAATGGTGTGCGCGTATTGGGTATTGGCGACGAAGCTTATGACCGCCTCACGCCTCAACTTAAGGCTGCACTGACTGAATACTATAAGGTCTCTTCGCTTGAGAATTATAGCGAGGTGTATCGTGGTGTTGCTTATTTTGCCTACAAGTATGACCGCATTAACTGGATTGAGTCGAACAATGAGTACTGGCTCCAGCTCGATGCCCGCCTGCGTACAGACTTCAACGTGAACTCCGGCTTGAAGCTCGACGCCATAGGCGCCATCAAGGAGAAATCAGAAATGAAGAAATACTATGCCGAAGGCGGTATCCGCACTGCTCGCCAGATCAAGGCATCAGAGGGCTTTGAAGCAGTTAAGCGCTTTGCCTGGGATGCCGGCTATCCCCTCTTTGCCAAACCTGATGTGGGCGTGGGAGCCAACGGAGCCCGTAAGATTGTGGATGAGGGCGACCTGTGGCACTTCTTCCAGGAGACACCCCAGGCTCACTGCTACGTGATTGAGGAGTATGTGACGGGCAATATCATTGACTACGATGCCATCATCAACTCACAGGGTGAGCCGCTGTTCGAATCATGGAGCATCTGTCCTCCTTCTATCTCGGATGTGGTAAATTACCAGCTTGACAGCACCTACCATGTGGAGAAGGATATGAATGAGAATCTGCGCTATTGGGGGCGCCAGTGTATCAAAGCTTTCAATGTACGTTCACGCTTCGTACATCTGGAGTTCTTCCGTCTGGACACGCCTCACCGCGGTCTGGGCAACGTGGGCGACTTTGTGGCTCTGGAGGTGAATATGCGTCCAGGTGGCGGCTTCACGCCTGATATGCTCAACTATGCTCACAGCGTAGATGTTTATAAGATCTGGGCCGACATGGTAGCGTTTGACCGTCGCACTACGCCAGACCTGCATGATGACTACTTCTGCGTCTTTGCCGGCCGCCGTGATGGCAAACAGTATCATCTGGACCACAAGCAGATGATGGATAAATGGGCTTACGCACTCAAGCAGTGGGACCGTGTGCCGGATGCCCTCTCGGCTGCCATGGGTAACCAGTCATACATCGCTCGATTCAAGACGGCGGATGAAAAGGATAAGTTCCTGTGGGATGCTTGCCAGAGAAGGTAAATAAAGGTAAAAAGGTAAATAAAGGTAAAGAGGTAAAAAGGTGGCTGACACATCTCTCCTGTAACATTTTTTGATTTCTTTTGATTTCTTTTGCTGGAGAGAAAAAATGAACCTATTAGAATAAAATGCAAGTAGAATACAAGAAATGGTATAGTCGCTACTTGAATCGCGACATGGAATATAAGGTGTTCGGACACGCAGGGCACGCACTGATCGCCTTCCCTTCACAAGACGGACGCTTTTTCGACTTTGCCGACCAAGGAATGATTCACGTACTCACCCCTTGGATTGAGGCTGGCAAGGTGCGCGTGATCTGTGTGGACGGCATTGATTGGGAAACATGGTCGAACTTCGGTGGTGACTGCCGCTGGCGCATCGAACAGCAGGAGCGATACTTCAACTATATAGTGGAAGAGCTGCTGCCTAACGTGCGCCATTATGAGGGCGAGACCTTCATGACTACCGGCTGCTCTCTGGGCGCCATGCACGCTGCCATCTTCTTCTTCCGCCGCCCGGATCTTTTTGATACCGTCATTGCACTCTCTGGTTTGTATCATTCTAACTATGGGTTCCCTTGGTATCATGACGATTTGACCTATGCTAATTCGCCGCAGGACTTCCTCCGCCAGATGCCTGATGACCATCCCTGGATGAATCTGTACCGCCAGCGTCGCATCGTAATCTGTGTGGGACAGGGACGATGGGAGGATGAACTTGCCGCCTCTACACGTGAGCTTGACACCATCCTGAAGCAGCGAGGCATACCTGCGTGGTTCGATTACTGGGGACATGATTCTGACCATGACTGGCCGTGGTGGCGCCGTCAGTTGCCTTACTTCATGGGCGTACTCGAGCCGTTCTGACACACTTCGTGAAAGAGGAGGTGGAGCTACTCGGTCTGATCCGTCTCAAAATATAATCTATCAGGAGGAATCATAGATTTGACCTCCTCATTATACCTCGTCCCGAGGCTGATACTGAACCCTGCATCCAGCAGTTGTCGTGCCAGTTGTGGTCCTTTGCGAAAGCCATGGATCACAACTGGCATCTTTATGCATTCCTGTGGAGTAAACACCTTGTGCACATCGGCAATCATCTCCTGCCATAAGCGAACACAATGGATAATAACAGGCTTCTGCAGCTGCTTGGCTATCCGTAACGCCGCAAGGAAAGCCTCATGCTGCAAGGAGAGTTCCACGCCACACAGAGAGTCCAGACCGCACTCCCCAACCGCCACAAAGGCAGGGTGTGACGCCAACTGAATAGCCATAGCTTCGAAAGCCGTAATGTCACTGCGTCCTGTCAGGTGCCAGGGATGCAGCTGGAGGCTGAAGTATGGTACGATGCCCTCCGCTACCTTTGCCTGCCGCGCCAGCCATGGCTCCACCTCACTGACGGGGATGGAGAGAAGGGAGTCTGCTTGACTCGCCACATGGGTATGTATGTCTCGGAATCTATGCAAGGGCATGTTTACATCAAAACTTTTAATTTCCGACAAAATTTTTCGACCTGTCCGGGTTGAACACAGATTTAACGGATCAAACGGATATAACGGATTATCTCAGACAGATATAACACTAAGTTTGCGTTATCTGCGTTCTATTCGCCACAACAGGCATCCAACCGTACAGCTCGAAATTTTTCTCCGACAAAGGAAATCAAATGAAACCATTTCTTGTTGACAAAACTCTTCTTGCCGCAGATTTTGATTTTATTTGATTTCTTTTGATGGAGTAAAAAAAAGCGAAACCCAACAGAAGGCATCAAGGATGGCTGGCGTGGACCATTCTGTCACGCCCATTTACATCCCGACGCAGCTCCACGGCAGAAAAGCCCTCGGCACGGAGCATGGCTACAACCTCCTGCCCATAAGCCGCATTGATCTCAAAGAAAAGATGTCCCCCGGACGTCAAATGCTGACGTGCAAAACGAGCAATTTGTCGATAGAAAAGCAGCGGATCATCATCTGGCACAAAGAGTGCCATCTCCGGCTCGTGCTGCAAGACTACAGCAGACATTTCGACCGCCTCCTTGCGGCAAATATAGGGCGGATTGCTCACGATGATATCTACACCGCGAAATAGTGGATAACCGGTGGATAAACCGAGGATTACTTGATCAAAGTATGAGTTATCAACGCACTTAAGTATATCACATTGTGCGAATTGCAGGTTATCAACACCTAATTCACACGCATTTTGGCGTGCAATGTTGAGAGCCTGTTGAGAAAGGTCAAAACCTATCACCTGCGCATCAGGCAATTCAGCCGCCAGCGTAATGGCTATGCAGCCTGAACCTGTGCCGAAATCTATCACGCAACGAGGACGCATCTGCTCATCGGTTACGGTCTGCAGAATCCACGAAATCAGTTCTGCCGTCTCCGGACGAGGAATAAGGACATCTGGCGTCACACGGAAACGTCTTCCACAGAACCATTCGTACCCCAGCGCCTGCTGAACAGGCACTCCCTGAGACAAGAGCGAAGCACAGTGCAAGAGCTCTTCATGCTGCACGTCAGAGGGCTGCCAGTCAGGGTGGAGAACACGGTCAACACGCGTCATGGAGCACACCTCTTCAAGCAGCAAATCAATGATGGAACGCACCTCTCGTTCGTCATAAAGCGGAGCCTTGCTGATAGGATCACATGCCTCAGCCAAAGCCTCCTTAAGAGCCTTAATTATCTTTTGCATGGCGCAAAAATAACTATTTTTTTCGGAAAAGAAAGTAAAAAAGATATTATAAAATCTAAAAAAATTGCCGATTTGAGCGAAATTCCCCTAAAATATAATAATATTGGGAAGAAAATAGGGAGAATGTGGAGAAAAATGTGTAAATTTGCGCACGCATTTTGGCGCATATACATAATATGAAACTAAAAAAACAAATTAATAGCCTGCTAAGTACAGCCGTAGTCACGCTACTGCTGCTGACTTCCTGCCTGGGCGACAACGAACAGGAATACGTAGTAACAAATGCGTATAATACGGTTGTGACGTCATTCTCCCTGGTTGCTAACAGCAATGTGGCAGACAACCTCGGCTCCTACCAGTTCACCGTGGACAACTACGGTCTGAGCGATGAGCGACTCCATCAGAACTTCCCTAATGACGGTATCATCTTCAACCCCGACTCGCTACCTTACGGCACGGTGGCTGACTCGGTAAAAGTGACCGTCAACTATACGGCTCCTGACTCGGTCTATTTCCAGCTCTATTCACTGGACGGCATCCTCAGACAGTATTCTGACTATACACGCGACTCGGCGCTCTACTTTGCCTCTTTCCCAGATGCACGACTTCGCGTGGTGAAGGGTGGTCTGAAGCGAACCTACCACATTAAGATTAACGTACACCGCGTGGATGGCGACAGCATCAAATGGAACAACTACACGGATGACCTCTGGGCTGGCATGGAGGTGACAGACCAGCGTACCGATAGTTTGGGCGACGTCATCTACTGGCTGACTGAAGCCAACGGTCAGAACTGGGTACGCACCTCGCTGATGAGTTGTGATGCCCGCCAGTGGAGTGAACCAGCAAGCGTCAATGTGGAGAGCGGCGAATTGTTAGACTTGAGCACCCTCTATAGCTGGCATGGCGAGCTGTTGGCTGTGGGCAAAGAGCGCGGCGAACTGCTGGCTTCGACCGATGGTGTGAACTGGACTGCCGTTTGCTCGGACTACAAGTTCGAGAATATAGTAGGCAATCAGCCTAGGACGCAAGATGTTTATAAGAACTGGAACAGCGATACCCTCAGCGTCATACTCAACGTGGATGGCAACTACCAGTTTGCCGTATCTGCCGACGGACGCAACTGGCGCATGGATCTCCCTGTGCCAGCAAGATTCCCTATCAAAGGGTTCTCTCGTCCGGTAGCCGTACCGGCACGTTCGAACCAGGGTAATCTCACTTCAAGAGTCTATCTGGTGGGCGGCATGGATGCAGAAGGCAACCTGACTAACAGCACCTGGTCATGCGACGGCTATAGCGAGGAATTAGGCGGACGCAACTGGGCAGAGTTCCCACAGAACGAGATTCCTGCCATGCAGGGCGCCACGGTACTGACCTATACGCTCGACAAAGACAAGCCAGGCAGTTTCTGGATACTGCAGCCAGGCTCGCTCTCTGATGGCAAGGTTCCTACCAATACGCTCTATGCTAAGCTGTACTCCACGCTTTACTATAGCCAGGACAGCGGCGTAAGCTGGCACAGATTGAGCCGCTACTATCCACGCTATGCCGACAATTCTTTGCTGGGACCCCTCGCCTGCCATTCAGGCATGATCAATCCGAAGAACTTTAACATCTACCTATTCGGCGGATGCAAGGAAGACGGCACACAATATACCACTCTCTGGGGTGGTGCGCTACCAAAGCTCACCTTTAAGAAAGTGCGTTAAATAAAAAAGTTTCGCTCAAACGAAACGATAGCATAAGTCATGAAGCAAATCCTCCATTCCACTTTCCGAACAATTCTGCTTACGCTGCTGACTCTGGCAGCCGCTACAGGGCTGAAGGCACAGGAGAAGGAGTATCTGTACGAGATAGGAGGCGGACTAGGCATGAGCTGGGGATGGAACGATGTGAACAGCTCCAGTCCTATCTACAAACCATCTGCTTCATTCGGGGCTGTATGGCGCTATAACCTCAATCTGCGCTGGGCACTCGCCACGGAGATACAGAGCCTTGGATTGCGGGGAGATACGGATGACTTCTCGTACGCCTTCCCTACCGGCAGCTACCACTACAGCACCCGTTACTGGCAAGTGGGGTTGCGCCCAGAGATACACTTCTGGAACTATGGCTGGGGCAGTGACTACCGCGACAAACGCAGATATACCCCCTTCCTGACCCTGGGAATAGCAGGAGGAATGGTGACGGGAGGCAATGAGGCACACTTCGCTTGGGGAATACCACTGGGTGCAGGCTTCAAGTGGAAGATGAACAAGCGCTGGAACGTGCAGCTGAGTGGTATCGTGACCAAAGCCTTCAGTGACGAGCTGGATGGCATTGTGGATCCAGAGGGTATCCGTACCAGCGGCTTGGCTGGGAATGACTGGACGGCACAAATACAGATGACGGTAACCTTCGACTTTAAGGAGCGCTGTATAGAGTGCCACAACCAGCACTACTACGGCAAATGACCCAGCCGTGACTTGGATTTGAATAACAAAGATACAAAAAGATACATCATAATATGGCAAAGTTAGAACAACTCGACAAAACTCGTGTTCCACAGCATGTGGCTATTATCATGGATGGTAATGGGCGCTGGGCCAAACGTCAGGGCTTTGACCGTTCAGTAGGTCATAAGGCTGGTGTGGATGCTCTGCACCGCACCCTTGAGGCAGCACAGAAAGCAGGCGTGAAGTGGCTCACTGTCTATACCTTCTCAACAGAGAACTGGAACCGTCCGAAGCAGGAGGTGGACACGCTCATGAACCTGATAGCATGGGCTATAGAGCGCGAGACAGAGGGAATGATTGCCAATGGTGTATGCCTGAAGGTAGTAGGCGACATGGACCGACTCCCTGACACAGCCCGCACCAAGCTCATTGACTGTATGGCAAATACCGCAAAGGGCGACAAGATCACAATGGTACTGATACTTAGCTACAGCAGCCGCTGGGAGATAGCAGACACTGCCAAGCGTCTGGCTGAACAGGCTGTAGCTGGCAAAATCAAGCCAGAGGAGATTGATGAGAAGCTCTTCAATGATAACCTGCGGACACAGGGTATGCCTGACCCAGACCTGCTGATCCGTACGGGCGGCGAGCTGCGTATCTCAAACTACCTGCTCTGGCAAATCTCCTATTCGGAGCTTTACTTCTGTGACACCCTCTGGCCTGACTATGGCGCTGAGCAGCTCTATGATGCCCTGCTCGACTACCAGAGCCGTGAGCGCAGATTCGGCAAAACCTCTGCTCAGGTACAGGCCGAGGCTAATGAAGAATGAATCCACATTATTAATATATAATGATACGAAAGATAACAACTCTGTTGCTAATGCTGGTTACACTGGTGACTACAGCAGTAGCACAGGATGAACTGCCCGCAGATACCATCTTCAACCCGACAGTCAACCACACCAGTCAGACAGCCAGAAAATATACCATCCGCGGCATTGAGGTCACGGGTGCAGATAACTATGAGGACTATGTACTGATTGGCTACTCTGGACTCTCGGTTGGTCAAATCATCTCGGTGCCTGGCAGTGAGGTAACCAATGCTGTGAAACGTTTCTGGCGTCAAGGACTCTTTAGCGACGTGCGTGTTACCCTTGAGAAGGTGGTGGATGACGAATGCTGGATCAAGATTGCACTGACTCCACGTCCACGCATTGCCAACATTGAATATGACGGCGTGAAGAAGTCAGAGCGTGAGGATCTGGACATCCAGATTGGTGTGGCAAAGGGTAGTCAGGTGACGCCTAATATCATTGACCGTGCCAAAACTATTATCAAGCGCTACTATGACGGCAAGGGCTACCAGAATGCCGACGTAGAGATCTGGCAGGAGGATGATCCGACCCTGAACAATATGGTCAACCTCACCATCTACGTGGACAAGCACGAAAAGGTGAAGATTCAGGAGCTGACTTTCACTGGCCTGCAGACCTGGGACTCAATAGGACACAAGCGTCTTTGGCCACTGAAGAAGAACTATATGACCTTCCGCAAGGCAAATGCTGCCATGAAGAAGACCAATGCCGTGAACAAATGGTACAACATGTTCCGCGGCAAGAAGTTCGTACCAGAGACCTATAAGGAGGACAAGCAGAACCTGATCAAGAAGTTCCAGGAGCTTGGTTACCGTGACGCCCGCATCGTGAGCGAAAAGGTAGAGAAGTTTGATGACCGCCACGTAAATGTCAACATTGAGGTGGACGAAGGACAGAAATACTACGTGCGTAACATGACCGTAGTGGGCAATACCGTAGAGCCAACAGAGCTGATCCTTGCTTACCTGAACATGCAGAAGGGCGACGTGTATAATCAGACCAAGATTGACAAGCGAATCAATACGGATGAGGATGGCATCGGAACCCTCTACATGGACCAGGGCTACCTCTTCTTCCACATGGAGCCAATGGAGGCTGCCATCGAAAAGGACTCTGTGGATCTGGAGTTCCGCATCATGGAGGGTCCTCAGGCTCATATCAACAAGGTGGTTATCAACGGTAACGACCGCCTGTATGAGCACGTAATCCGCCGAGAACTTCGCACCCGTCCTGGCGAACTCTTCTCAAAGACTGACCTGATCCGTTCAGCCCGAGAGTTGGCACAGACAGGACACTTTGACCCAGAAAAGATGAACCCTCGTCCTATTCCGAATGTAGAGGATGGTACGGTAGATATTATCTATGATCTGGAGTCGAAGGCAAACGACCAGGTAGAGTTCTCTCTTGGCTGGGGATCGACCGGTCTTATCGGCCGCGTTTCGCTCAAGCTGACCAACATCTCCATGAAGGATGTGTTCCACCCAGAGCGTTACCACGGCATCTATCCTTCAGGCGAGGGCGAGACGTTCAACCTCTCTTTCCAGACCAACGCACAGTACTACCAGTCATACTCGGTATCGTACATGAACCCTTGGTTTGGTGGTAAGCGTCCTAACTCATTCAGCCTCTCGCTGTACTACTCGCGCCAGTCGGATATCAACACACGCTACTATAGCAACAGCATGAGCAGCTACTACAACAGCTACGGTGGCTATGGCTATCCTTATGGCGGATATGGTGGTTACGGCGGCTACGGTTACGGCGGTTATGGCTATGGAGCACAGAACGCCTACGAGTATGCCATTGACCCAGATAAGTCAATCCAGATGATCGGTGCCTCGCTCGGCTTCGGTAAACGTCTGTCATGGCCTGACGACTACTTCCAGCTGCAGGCTATGCTCAACTATCATGTGTATATCCTGAAAGATTGGGATTACTTCCCTGTCACCAACGGCACCTCGAACAGTCTCTCCATTGAGGCTATCCTGTCACGTAGCTCTATTGACAACCCTTACTTCACTCGCCGAGGCTCAAGCTTCACGCTCGACGTAGAGGCAGCGCCACCGTACTCGCTCTTTGAAGACAGCGAAAAACTTGCCCAAGAGGAGAAGTACTCAAAGGACAAGATGAAGTGGCTGGAGTTCTGGAAGGTGAAATTCTCTACCAAGACCTTCACCCCACTCACCACGGGTAACCACACGCTGGTATTCCACACCCGTTCAGACTTTGGCTTCCTGGGACACTACAATCCGAACAAGACTTCGCCATTCAACAGCTACTACATGGGCGGTGACGGCAACTCATACTATTCATCAAGCTATATCACAGAGTATATCCCTCTGCGTGGCTATGAGAACGGTTCGCTTACCTCAGGCTATCCTCGTCAGGACGTAGCTACCTGTTATGCGCGTCTTGTGGCAGAGCTCCGATACCCATTCATGCTGGAGTCTTCGAGCACAATCTATGGCTTGATGTTTGCTGAAGCAGGAAATGCTTGGACAGATATGAAATACTTCAACCCATTCTCGCTGAAGCGTTCTCTGGGTGCAGGTGTACGTATCTTCCTCCCAATGATCGGTATGCTCGGCATTGACTGGGGCTACGGATTTGACAAGACCTTCGGATCAAGCAAGGATTCCGGCTCGAACTTCCACTTTGTCATCGGTCAGGAATTCTAATGTTAAACCTACCAGCTCAAATCTTGTCATAATAACGAAACGTAATACTAACATTATAAACCTATAGAACGCTATGAAAAAGATTTTAGTAGTTTGCCTGATGGCAATCGCCTGCACATTTGGTGCTCAAGCCCAGAAGTATGCCCTGATAGATATGGACTATATACTGAAGAAGATTCCACAGTATGAAATGGCTAACGAGCAGCTCAATCAGGTGAGCAAGCGCTGGCAACAGGAGGTGGAAACTCTGGCAGCAGCTGCAGAATCCCTGTACAAGCAGTATCAGGCTGATCAGGTGTACCTGACTGCCGAGCAGAAGAACCAGCGTGAGAACGAGATCCTCGCCAAGGAGAAGGAGGTACAGGATCTGCGCCTTCGTTACTTCGGTCCAGACGGCGAACTCTATCAGAAGCGCAACAGCCTGGTTGGTCACATTCAGGATGACATCTACAACGCTGTCAAGGAAATCGCCGAGAAGAACAACTACTCGATGGTCATTGACCGTGCTTCGGCAGAGAGTATCATCTTCGCTTCACCTAAGATTGACATCTCTAAAGAGGTGCTGCAGAAGATGGGATACTAATCGACTGAAGTCGAAGTTAAAGAGTTAAAAAGTTAAAGAGTTAAATTTTAAATCATAAATTAAAATCATGTTGAAAAAATTATTCGTGGCAGCATTCGTTGCTATTGCGAGCCTTACCTCGTATGCTCAGACCCTCAAGTTCGGTACCGTTGACCTTCAGGCTGTTATGAATGACATGCCAGAGACTGCTGTCCTTGAGAAAGAACTTTCTACCAAGACCCAATCATTCCAGACAGAGGCACAGAAGATGGAGTCAGAGATGCAGAGCAAGTACCAGTCATACATCGAGCAGCGCGACTCTCTTGATGACGTAACCCGCCAGATGCGCGAGGAGGAGCTCCAGACCCTCAGCAACCGTGCTCAGCAGTATCAGCAGGCTTCGTACAACCAGATTACCCAGTACCGTGAGCAGCAGCTGACCATGATCCAGGAGAAGCTCTTCAAGGCTGTTAAGGCTGTGGGTGACCGCGAGAAGTACATTGCTATCTTCCCAATCAACGATGCTACCTATTTCTCTCCAACTGAGACCACTGACGTTACCGCCATTGTAAAGAAGGAGCTGGGCATCAAGTAATCTGAACAAATGACAAATGAAAGAATTATCGCCTGATCATTGGAATGGCGACAATTCTTTCATTTCATTCAATCCTGCCGACTCATTATATAAATACGATCTCTCTATGTTACGCAGAATTCTTTCCCTTCTCCTCGTATGCATGGCATGCACTTTGAGCTTGAGTGCTCAAGATGCAGAGCAACTGCAGATAGTGCGCTTTGGCAATATTGACATGGCGCGTGTGTATCGCCTGATGCCCGAAAACCAGATTATAGAAGAAGAACTCTCTGCTATGCAGGCTGCCTACGACAATGAACTACAGAAGATGGGTGAGGACTATCAGCTTAAGGTGAATGCTTTTGTAGCCGTTCAGCAGTCTCTTGATCCTAACATTGCAGAGGCTCGAGCACAAGAGATCGAACAGTTGCAGCAGCGTATACAGCAATTCAGAGAGCGTGCTGCAGAAACACTGAAAGAACAGCGCAAGACAAAGACCGCCCCTATCATTAGACGTGTGAGTGAGGCAATACAGAGCATCGGTCAGAAATATGGCTATACCTATATCTTTGATTTAAGCCAGGCAGGAGTGCTCTACTTCTCACCGCAACAATGCGATGACATCTTCCCTCTGGTCAAGGCAGAGCTTGGTTTTTAAGTCTCTTCCTATCTCTCCAATCCAAGCATGATGACCTATAGCCAAGCGCTCAACCGTGCCTCCGCTCTGTGCAGTCAGGGCGAGAAGTGTTCATCAGACATCTTTGACAAAGCCATTGAATGGGGACTTTCGGAGACAGAGGCCGCTCAATTGCTTGAAGAACTTATCGGCGAAAAGTTCATTGATGACCGCAGGTTTGCACATGCCTTTGTCAATGATAAATTTACCTACCAGAACTGGGGACGTATCAAGATACGCTATGCCTTGCGGCAAAAAGGCATTGAGGATGCCATTATCAGCGAGATGATGGAGGAAATCATTGATCCGGAAGCATATCTGGAACTATGTGTAAGAACTTTGCACACCAAAGCGAATCGGATGGAGATGCCGTTGTCACAGAATGACAGGGCACGACTCTTCAGATTTGCTATGCAACGAGGTTTTGAACCTAACATAATAAACCAAAGTATTGCATTGGTCATTGAAACAATGCTATCCTAAGTGGATTATTTAAATCCTGAATAGCGCATTGGTCTCTTAAACGATGCATACATGACAAAACATTGACTCCCAAGTATTGCATTGATATGAATTCAATACTCATGGTCTTTCTGGGCGGAGGCCTTGGTTCTGTACTGCGGTACTCCATCTCAATGCTCGGACAACATTTAAGACTGAATCCTATCAGCTGGTGGGGACAGACCCTTCTGCCTTGGCCAACATTGATAGCCAATATAACGGGATGTCTGCTCATTGGACTGTTCTACAGCCTCTCCGACCGACTGGGATGGAGTGCAGACACCCGATTGCTGCTCACTACAGGCCTTTGTGGTGGCTTTACCACGTTCTCCACTTTTTCGAATGAAGGCGTAGCACTCCTTCGTTCGGGTCATGTGGGCATGTTTGTCCTATATTTTTCAATCACCCTCATCCTTGGCTTAGCTGCGGTTGTACTGGGTAATATAATCGGAAGCAGATAATGCAGGCTGATTTATGATAACATACCTGTAACAGATGACTTATCAGAGTAGTTAAAAAGCATCTTTTACAAACTACTAATTCATATATATCTTTGCTTTAAAGAAAAGTAACATTATAATATTTAAAATTGAATAACATTATGTCAAAGAAAGCTCTTCTGCTCATCCTCGATGGCTGGGGATGTGGCGACGGAACCAAATCTGATGCCATTGCATCTACTCCTACCCCTTACTGGGATTCGCTTATTGCCAACTATCCTCACTCACAGCTCCGTACCGATGGCCTCAACGTAGGTCTTCCTAAAGGTCAGATGGGCAACTCTGAGGTTGGTCACATGAACATCGGCGGTGGCCGTATCGTATATCAGGACCTCGTAAAGATCAACATGGCTTGCGAGAATGGTACTATTGCTCAGAATCCTGAAATCGTTGGTGCATTTGAGAATGCCAAGAAGGGCGGTGCCATCCACTTCATGGGCCTCACTTCTACTGGTGGCGTTCACTCATCACTGGCACACCTGCTCAAGCTCGTTGACCTTGCTAAGGAATATGGTCTGGAAGGCCGCACTTTCCTGCACTGCTTCATGGATGGCCGTGACACGGATCCACGTTCAGGCAAGGGCTTCATCGAGACCGTTGCAAACCACTGCAAGGAGGTTGGCTGTGGCGAGATTACCTCTATCACCGGTCGTTTCTATGCTATGGACCGCGATAAGCGTTGGGATCGTATCAAGAAGGCTTATGATCAGCTCACTGCAGGTGTTGGCACCCAGTACTGCTGCCCAGTAGAGGCAATGCAGGCTTCGTATGACGCTGGTGTAACGGATGAGTTCGTTGAGCCATGCGTTCTTGCCAAGGAGGGTAGGGTTGTAGGTACTATCCAGCCTAATGATACCGTTATCTTCTTCAACTACCGCAATGACCGCGCAAAGGAGATCACTGCCGTTCTCACCCAGGAGGATATGCCAGCTGAAGGCATGAAGACCCTGCCACTTTACTACTGCACCATGACTCCATACGATGCTAAATTCCAGGGACTCCACATCCTCTTCCCTAAAGAGAACGTTGAGAAGACCCTTGGTGAAATCGTATCAAATGCAGGCAAGAAGCAGCTCCGCATTGCTGAAACCGAGAAGTATGCTCACGTGACCTTCTTCTTCAATGGTGGCCGTGAGGCTGAATATGAGGGTGAGAGCCGTTGCCTTGTTCCTTCGCCAAAGGTTGCAACCTATGACCTCCAGCCTGAAATGTCTGCACTTATCGTAAAGGATAAACTTGTAGAGGCTATCAAGTCAGAGCAGTATGATTTTATTGCTTGCAACTTTGCAAATGGTGACATGGTAGGTCACACAGGCATCTACCCTGCTATTCAGAAGGCTGTGGAGACCATCGACGTTTGCTGCCACGACGTTTGCGAGGCTGCCAAGGCTTGCGGCTTTGAGGTAATCATCATCGCAGACCACGGTAACGCTGACTATGCTATCAACCCTGACGGCACACCAAACACAGCTCACTCACTCAACCCTGTTCCATGTGTTTACATCACCGAGCAGAAGGATGTAAAGGTAGTGGATGGTCAGCTCTGTGACGTTGCTCCTACTATCTTGAATATTATGGGTATCGAGCAGCCTGCTGAGATGACCGGCAAGTGCCTCATCGAGAAATAAGAAGGATAATACCTAAAGAAAACGATTATGAGCAGCTGAAATCTATACGGATTCAGCTGCTCATAATCATTTATATAATATCCTCTTGAAAAGAGGAAATGGAAAACCGAGTTTGTAGCATTACTACAGTACCCCAATTCCGCCCAGGAATATAAGCAGGATACAAATGGGCACAAAAGTACGGAGTAGATAAATAAGAGGACGAATATACCAGCCTGAATCATTGCGCCAGTTAGTAAGAGCATCACGGATAATGTCTCGCTCAAGCCACCAGCCTACGAAGAGAGAGATCAGGAAAGCGCCTATTGGCATCATATACTTAGAGGTAATGATGTCAAACAAATCAAAAGCTTCGAAACCAAAGAAAGCAACACCTGACCACTGCCCAATAATTGGGAGACAGCAAAGACCCAACAAGGAAGAGACAAAGCAGCTGATACATGTAGCCAACTTACGTGAAAGACCACATTGCTGCTGCAAGAAAGAAATCTGAACCTCAAAAATACTCATACACGAGGTGATGCCAGCCACTGTCACCAACAGGAAAAAAAGAAGACACCAAAGATAGCCTCCAGGCATCTGCTGGAAGACGATAGGCAATGTCTTGAAGACAAGACTTGGTCCTGCAAGATCTGCTGGCATACCTGCCGAGAGATCCTCTGGCATAGGAAAATAGGTAAAGCAAGCAGGAAAGATTACTACACCTGCAAGGATGGCAATCATCGTATCAAGCAAAGCAACCTGTGACGCCGTCTTGCCAATTTTTGTATTATCACCAAGATAACTTCCATAGGCAATCATAATGCCCATAGCTACGGAGAGACTGAAGAAAGCCTGACCCATGGCAGAGATCCATGTTTGACCTGTAACGCGCGAGAAATCAGGAACGAAAAGGAATTTTAATCCTTCAGAAGCATTCTCAAGCGTAAAACTATTAATTACCAATCCAAACAAGAGAATGGCAAGCACTGGCATCATCATGCGAGATGCCCGTTCAATACCTTTCTGCACTCCGGCCAAAAGGATAACTCCATTGATAACGATTGAGCCCAACATCCACCAGAGCATGGAGGGACTTACACTGAAATCTCCGAAATAACCAGCAATTGCCTCAGCTCCTTCTGGGAATCCATTGACCAGAGCAAGCCAGGTGTAATGAAGTGTCCAGCCTAAAACCACAACATAGAATCCCAAGATAAGCGTAGCTACAAGGACGCCAAGATAACCTGCTATCTGAAACAAAGGACTTGCCTTCAATACCTTAAAAGCCATAGCTCCATTGCTATGAGAAGAGCGACCAAGGACAAATTCGGACACCAGCAGCGGAATGCCAAGAAAGATGACAGAAAGGATGTAAATGATCAGAAAAGCACCCCCGCCATTATCTCCTGTCTCGTACGGGAAACGCCAGATATTTCCTAAACCGACAGCAGAGCCTACGGCGGCAGCCACAGCGCCTAACCGGGTTGCAAAGGTAACAGAAGAAGATGAATTATTGGTACTCATAGATCGTCATTGATAAGATTTCTTACTACACTTTTACGAGGGCAAAGGTAAGGATTATTTCCGAATTTTAAAAGGGTAAGCAACATTTTTCTAACAAAAAAATAGGATTTGAGGGGTTACAATTCTCAAATCCGACCAAAAAGTTGTTAAATCCTGACAATCGTATCATTTTTTATAGTTATAATTTGCGTTTTTCTAAAAAAATTTGTACCTTTGACCGCTTAATTTTTAAATACAAGAAATGGAATATCATGTGCCTGTCATGCTGAAGGAATGTCTGGAGGGTCTGAACATCCGTCCAGATGGCATTTATGTTGACGTCACCTTTGGTGGCGGCGGTCATAGCCGTGCTATACTGGAGCAGCTTGGACCTAAAGGCCACCTCTACAGTTTTGACCAGGATCCTGATGCTGAAAAGAACGCTTTCGGAACCGGAGAAAAAGAAGCAGAGGCATCAAAAGCTGCCACGCCAAAGAATTTCACTTTTGTACGCAGTAATTTCCGATATCTGAAAAACTGGATGCGCTATCATGGCGTGAAGCACATTGATGGACTTCTGGCAGATCTGGGCGTTTCGAGCCACCACCTGGATGATGCAGAGAGAGGTTTCGCCTTCCGCTTTGACGCTCCGCTTGACATGCGAATGAATACTCGTGACGGACGTACCGCTGCAGATATCCTTGAGAAGGCCGACGAGGCAGAACTGACCAGAATATTCACCCTATATGGAGAACTCCGTCAGGCTCGCCGAATGGCACAGGCTATCGTCAAGCAACGTGGACAGCATCCGATTCTGACTACTGGCGATCTGCTGGCTGTGGTGAAGCCTTTCATCAGCCCTAAAGCAGAGAAGAAAGAATTGGCACAGGTCTTCCAGGCTTTGCGCATTGAGGTGAACCATGAGATGCAAGCCCTTGAAGAGATGCTTACCGCCTGCATCAACCTTCTGCGCGAACCGGACAAAAATGGAGACAACGCTGGTCGTCTTGTAGTAATGACTTACCACTCACTGGAGGATCGCATCGTCAAGAACGTAATACGCTCCGGTCATGCCAGCGGCGAGATAGAAAAAGACTTCTATGGCAAAATCATTGCTCCACTGAAGGCAGTCAACAACAAAGTGATTGAAGCTTCTGAAGAGGAGGTGGAACGTAATCCCCGATCAAGAAGCGCCAAACTCCGCATTGCAGAAAAAACACTATGAGCAATCTAAACAATATTTTCGGCAAAGCTGAAAAAGCTATTTCGAACGATGATTCGCCAATGAACATGGATTTCTATCACAAGAACTTCGGCAGAATCCTCGTGGTTATAATCCTTCTGCTCAGCTACATTCAATTGCGCTATGAGTACGAAGACAGCCTTGCAAACATCAACGCTTTGAAACGGGAACGCAACGACGTACGCTATACCAGCATTGAAAAATGGGGTATTCTTACCTTGCGCAACCGACCTGAAGAAATACGAGCAAAGGTTGCAAGTTCTGAAGTCAAACTGATACAAAGCGACGAACCCCCAGTAATCATCGAATAAGTGAATTCTCTGTCATCATCGAATAAGGTATGAACCTACTTGAAAAAATCAAATCCTGGAGCCCAAGTTTTGGCATACGTTTCGGCATTGTTCTGGCAGTGCTGCTGGTTTACGTGGGCTACATCTGCCTTTGTTCGTTCAATACAATGGTTGTGGATGGCAACCATTACCGCTCCCTTGTTAATAACCTGAAGAAGGATAGTGTCTCCATAGGTCAGCTGCGTGGCGTAATATACAGTGAGAATGGTGAGATGATTGCAGCCTCGCTGCCTCAATATGACGTTTACTTCGACTTTCGCGTTGCCAAGCAGACCACCATCAAGACGGTGACAGATTCTGTAACCCAGAAGAGACGCCGCATCAAAGTAGAACTGCTTCCTGTTGACACAATGAAGCATTACTTCAGCGCTACTGGAGCAGCAGCACAGTATATGCACAAGATAGCTCCACATAAAAGCGCTGCAGAGCACGCTGCTGGAATGTTTGCAGCCTTCCGCGCCGGCAAGAGCCGCTATCTGGCATTGAGAGCTGTGTCATACCTCCAGTACAAGGAGATGCGCACTTCCGCTCCGTTCTTCTCGAAAAATCCTAATCACATAGGAATGTTTGCTGAAGAGCGTCCTCACCGTTACCGCCCCTATGGAGAATACCGCATGGCATCATCCACCATTGGAGGCGTATTCCCTGCTGACACCGTTGGCGTCAACAAATACACAGGTGAACGATGGAACATGAAGGGTCATGGCAGAAACGGACTTGAGCAGACCTTTGACAGCCTACTCTCTGGCAAACCTGGCATTGGCTTTATTCAGAAGATCAAGCGAAGCCGCATTACCATCGTTGAACAGGAACCTGTGGATGGAGCCGACGTCTATACGACTCTTGACATGGAGATGCAGAGAGTACTCGACACAGAACTGAACAATCGCATCCTTGAACTCTCTGCTGCCGGAGGCTGGGCTGCTGTGATGGAAACGAAAACCGGCAAGATCAAGGCAATCTCCAACCTGAAGCGCTACGGAGACCATTGTACAGAGGATTACAACCATTTTGTGCAAGATCTCTATGACCCAGGTTCGACCTTCAAGACTGTCAGCTACATGGTGCTGCTTGATGACGGCAAGATTACACCTGAGACCATGGTCAATACTAACAACACAAAAGAACATCCCTCTTCGTGGAACTACCATGGCAAGGATATCAGAGATGACCATCCTGTTGGAATAGTAACCGCAGACGAAGCGATGGTACAGTCATCGAATATCTCGCTCGCAAAGCTGACCACTCAGGCCTATGACAATAATCCACAACAGTATCTGGATCTCATTGACAAGACCAAGATATTTGAGGACCTCGAACTGAACATTGAGTTCCATGGAGCGCAACGCCCAAGAAACCGCAAGGTGGGAGATGACACCTGGAGCAAAGTCTCTCTCGGACAGATCAGCTATGGCTACGAGACCCGTATCCCTGGCATGTATATGCTCAACTTCTATAACGCCATTGCCAACGGAGGTAAATTGATGCGCCCCTACATCGTAGATCGAGTGGTAAAGGACGGAGAAGTAGTTTATAGCAGAGAGCCGGAGGTTATCAATCCGAGCATCTGCAGTGAATCTACCATCAAAGCTATCCGTCACGCATTGGAAGGTGTTGTGGAACGAGGCACGGCAGCCACACAATGGTACGGCAACGGTGCTGTGCTACGTGAGGGAGCCAAGAGCCGCAAACTACGTATCGCAGGCAAGACAGGTACTGCTCAGCGTTATGCTAACGGCAGTTACTCTGGAAACGGACATTATGTGTCTTTTGCCGGCTATTTCCCAGCTGAAGATCCGCAATATACCTGTATCGTTGTCATTGATGCACGTCCTGGCGGCAACTTTGGCAGACCTGGTGGCGGTTATATGGCTGGCCCCGTATTCCGCAACTTTGCCGAACAGATCTATGCACGCAGTTGCTCCCGTACCCTTAGTGAAGTTACAGCAGACTCAACCATCATAGCAAATAAAGGCATGTATCCCGTAGCCAAAACCGGACCTCAGGGCATCACGGGCAATGTCATTGACAAGCTGAATCTCACTCACAAGCGCGAAGAGATGAAATGCAATGACCGAGAACTGACTGGCACTGTCCCTGGCGTTGTTCCAAATGTACATGGCATGGGTGCCATTGATGCTGTTTATATGCTTGAGAGCGTGGGGCTGCGTGTCAGCGTTCATGGCAAGGGCTCCGTCAAGAGCCAGTCGATGCCCGCAGGCAGTTCCTGCAGCCGCGGTCAGACCATCAGCATCACCTTACAGTAAGATTTATAAATAACCGATAATATGAAACTCGCAACTCTTCTGGAACGCCTCTCCTATACTCTTGAGGGTTCCCTAAAGACAGATATTGAAATAACTACCATTGAGCAGGACAGTCGCAAAGCTGCTGCTGGCTGCATGTTCGTAGCAGTACGTGGCACGAACGTGGACGGACACTCTTTCATACCACAGGTCATTGAGGCTGGTGCTACCGCCATCGTTTGTGACCAGCAGTATGCAGAGACCAATCCAGAATGGAACCAAGAGATTACCTACATCATTGTCAAAGACTGTAATCTGGCACTCGCCCTGCTTGCCAGTGCCTGGAATGGCTATCCAAGTGAACAGCTTACCCTTGTGGGTGTCACCGGCACAAACGGTAAGACAACGATTGCCACTCTTCTGTATAAGCTCTTCAGCAAGTTAGGATTCCCTTGTGGATTGCTGTCAACCGTATGTAATTATGTCATTGACCGCCCTGTTCCTGCTACACATACCACGCCGGATCCACTGGCATTGAATGACCTGCTTCGTCAGATGGTTGAGGAGGGTTGCTCGTTTGCATTCATGGAGGTCTCTTCACATAGTGCTGATCAGCAACGCATCGGAGGACTGGATTTTGATGGTGGCATCTTTACCAACCTGACCCGTGATCACATGGATTATCACAAGACCGTTGAGAACTACCTTCGTGCCAAGAAGTCTTTCTTTGATGGATTGAAGAAGGAGGCTTTTGCCGTCAGCAACCTGGATGACCGCAACGGGGAGGTGATGATGCAGAATACAAAAGCACGCCGCAGACTCTATAGTGTGCGCTCTATGGCTGACTACACTACAAAAATCGTAGAGGAATCCTTTGATGGCATGTCTCTCCTGATTGAGGGACAGGAAGTGCAGACTCATTTCGTAGGCCGATTCAACGCTTCGAATCTCATCGCCGTCTATAGTGCAGCCTGCGAGATGCTCCAGAGCGACAGCTGCCGCTCACTGCTGGAGGGCATCAGCCATCAGGACCTGCTTGTGAAGATGAGTGAGCTTGTTCCTGTCAATGGTCGTTTCGAATCAATCCGTTCACCCAAAGGATTCAGCGCCATCATCGACTATGCACATACTCCAGATGCACTCATCAACGTGCTTGGCACCATCCGCGAGATACTTGAGACAAAGAACGAGGGCAAGGTCATCACTGTGGTTGGCTGCGGTGGCAACCGCGACAAGGGCAAGCGTCCTATCATGGCAAAAGAGGCGGCTCTGCGCAGCGATCGCCTCATTCTCACCTCTGATAACCCACGTTTCGAAGAGCCAGAAGAGATTCTCAAGGATATGCAGTGCGGTCTTGATACCGATGAGTTACGTCAGAAGGCGATCACCATCTGTGACCGTCGTGAAGCAATACGCACAGCCGTCTTACTGGCACAGAAGGGTGACGTAATCCTGGTGGCAGGTAAGGGACATGAGGACTACCAGATTATTCAGGGCGTGAAGCACCACTTCGATGATCATGAAGTAGTACGTGAAGCCATGGGCATTTAATAAGCAGTAACAGAATGTTATACTATTTCTTCAGATACCTTGATGAAGCCTTTGACATTCCAGGTGCAGGAATGTGGGGATATGTTTCTACCCGAGCTATCACGGCATTGATTCTGGCATTGGTCATCTCCATGTCATTCGGTGAATGGTTTATACGTTACATGCGCCGAAAGAATCATACCGAGGCGCAACGTGATGCAAATATTGATCCCTTTGGCGTGGAGAAACGCGGTGTTCCGACCATGGGCGGCATCATCATCATTGTGGCAACGGTCATCCCTTGCCTGCTGATGGGCCGATTAAGAAACATCTATATGCTCATGATGCTGATTACGACCCTTTGGCTCGGCCTGCTCGGATTCTTGGATGACTACCTCAAAGGTCATAGCAGACAATACGACAAGCTTCCTGCTTTCATCAAGCGCATCAGTGAGTTCTACGGCACCTCTGCACAGTATAGGGAGAAGAACAAGAATGGTGTTCGCCCAATAATCAAACTGATTGGACAGGCAGCCCTTGGATTAGGTGTAGGACTGACGCTTTGGCTTGCACCAGATGCTGTGGTGCGTGAAGGTGGAGAACTGATCAAGTCAACCATGACGACGCTCCCGTTTGTCAAGGGTCATAATCTTGACTATGCTGGTCTTTTCGGCTTCCTTGGCGACTGGCAGCAAGCTGCAGGATGGTTGTTCTTTGTCTGCATGACTACATTTGTCATCATGGCTGTCAGCAACGGCTCGAACCTGAATGATGGCATGGATGGACTTTGTGCCGGCAACTCTGCAATCATGTGTATTGCCTTGGGACTTTTGGCATACTTCTCCAGCCACGTGGAGTATGCACATTATTTTAATATAATGTATATTCCAGGTTCGCAGGAACTGGTAGTCTTTGTCAGTGCTTTTGTGGGCGCCCTTATCGGCTTCCTCTGGTACAATGCCTTCCCTGCCCAAATATTCATGGGAGATACGGGATCGCTTCCCATCGGTGGCATTATTGCAGTAATTGCCGTAATAATCCATAAGGAACTACTCATCCCGATCATCTGTTTCGTCTTCCTTATGGAGAGTGTCAGTGTACTTGGACAGAACTTCGTGGCTCGCAAGGGTAATGCCATCGGCAAGAAATTCCGTTTCGTAAACCGCGCTCCTATCCATGACGCATTCCGCCTGAAGCCAGAACAGCTCACGCAATTGAGAACCATGGATAAGATTATGTTCAAATGGCCACGCAGCTCGTTCCATGAGAATAAGGTAACTACCCGTTTCTGGATTCTTACCATCATCCTGGCAGCCTTTGCCATCATGACGCTGAAGATTCGATAACACAACAGGATATTAGCAGAAGCACGGATATCAATAATCCCGCTTCACTAATAACTAAAAAACAAATAACTTTGTATAAAACAATGGCAAGAATAGCTATTCTTGGTGCAGGAGAGAGCGGCACAGGTGCTGCAGTACTCGCCAAAGTGAAGGGTTTCGATGTCTTTTTGAGCGACATGTCGCCCATTAAAGACAAATACAAGGCAATCCTTGAGCAATACCAGATTCCGTATGAAGAGGGACATCCACATACGGAAGAACTGATATTGAATGCCGACGAGGTAATCAAGTCTCCAGGTATTCCTCTGACTGCTCCACTGGTTGTTAAGCTGATTCAGCAGGGAACTCCTGTCATTTCAGAGATAGAATTTGCAGGCAGATACACCAAGGCAAAAATGATCTGTATCACCGGATCGAATGGCAAGACCACCACAACGATGATGACCTATCATATCCTCAAGTCAAACGGACTGAAGGTCGGATTGGCTGGTAACGTCGGTAAGTCACTGGCTCTGCAGGTCGCTCTGGAAGACCATGAGGCAGCGCTGAAAGCAGGTGCCAAGAGTGAGGAGCTGGCAAACAACGATTACTATGTCATTGAGTTGTCAAGCTTCCAGCTAGACAATATGTATAAGTTCCATGCCAACATCGCCGTGATTATGAATATCACGCCTGACCACATGGACCGCTACGATCATGAGATGCAGAACTACATCAACTCCAAGTTTCGCATCGTACAGAACCAGACAGCAGAAGATCAGGTTATTTTCTGGAATGGTGATCCTATCGTCATGCGAGAACTGGAACGTCGCCTGAAGGCTCCTGCTTGCGGTGAAGACTATAGCGGCACAAACAACGAACGTCCTGAACTTCTGAATGGCGACGGTACGAAGATGTATCCTTTCTGCGGACGCATTGAACCACTCAAGGCTCAACTCATCCCATTTACAGGCATGACCCTAAAGGAAATGGGCGATAAGCCATTACTCCCTGGCGCCTATGTTAAGGACGGTAAGCTTATCATCAATCTGCTGGATGCCGCCATGAGTGCCGACACCACGGAAATACCACTTGAGGAACTTCCACTCCCTGGTCCACATAACCTCTACAATACCATGGCGGCTACAATCTCTGCCAGATTGAGCGGTCTGAAAAACGAGCAGATCCGTCAGGCGCTGGCTACCTTCCGTGGCGTAGAGCACCGACTAGAGAAATGCGGTACCGTAGATGGTGTGGAATATATCAATGACTCAAAGGCTACCAATGTCAATTCCTGCTGGTACGCATTGATGTCGATGCAGAAGCCTACCGTCCTGATTCTGGGTGGCAAGGACAAGGGTAACGACTATACCGAGATTGAGCAACTGGTCAAGGACAAATGCACTGCACTCGTATATATGGGACTGCATAATGAGAAGCTGCATGACTTCTTTGACAAACTGGGCAAGCCTGTAGCAGATGCCCTTTCTATGCGCGAGGCTCTTGAGAAATGTCGTGCTTTTGCCAAAGCCGGTGACACCGTGCTGCTCTCACCCTGCTGCGCCTCATTTGATTTGTTCAAATCATACGAGGATCGCGGCGATCAGATGAAGGCAATCGTTACCGAATGGCTCAACTCATAATGGTTCTAACTTTTAAATCAAAACTTTTCTGTGGCTGACGAACAAAATAAACATACTTTTGTAGGAAGCATCATCCGAGGTGACAACTGGATCTGGGGCATATACGTCATACTGCTTTGCATCTCCATCGTGGAGATCTTCAGTGCGACGGCACAGCTTACGTACCGCAGTACCTATGCCAGTGATCCAGCATTCTCACACATCAAGAACCTATTGGGAGGTCTTGTGATCCTGCTTCTTTCGCAAAGTATGAGCCTCAAGTCAATCCGCTCGTGGGACAAACTCTTCTACGTAATCGGATTCCTGTTTTTCTGGGTTACCATCCTTTTTGGCGAATCACAGAAAGGTGCCGCCCGCTCCTTTGCTGGTTTCCAGCCGGTGGAGGTGTGCAAACTGGGTGTTGTGATGATGCTCTGTACTGCCATCACCACCTCGGACGAGTTCTACCACAAGATAAAATGGTTCAGGACCAAGACAAAATTCAGGCGTTACATCCTGTATCTGGTGCTCATCGGACTGATAGCCGCACCTGTAGCCACCCAGAACCTGTCAAGCGGACTCATCATCTGCATGGCATGCTTCGGCATTATGTTTCTGGGCAAGGTAAAAGGAAAATATCTGGGCTACACGCTCCTGACAGCAATCATCGCAGGTTCGTTGTTCCTCTTCAGTCTGAAGGCAAGATATGATTACCTTCAGAAACAGGGTGTAGATGTGACTGTTGTCAATACAAGTAGTCAGGATCAGGGATTGCTTGACAAACTGACAGGTCGTTTCGATACTTGGGCAGCACGTGTTTGGTATCGTTCTGACTTGCCTCTCTGGAAAGAGGACATGGGTGGAAAGAAGAGCCAGGAGATCTACTCGCACATGGCTATTGCCAACGGATACCCGTTTGGCAAGTTTATCGGAGGTAGCCGCTTGCGTGATTTCTTGCCAGAAGCATTCTCGGACTATATCTTCGCCATCATCTTTGAGGAGTGGGGATTCTTACTGGCAGCACTCATACCGCTTTTTTATTTATTACTCTTCATCCGGTGTTATATCCTATCCCGGCGAACGGAGAATAATTTTGTCCGGCTGCTAATCGTAGGATTGCCTCTGATTATCTGTATTCAGGCATTAATCCATGTAGGCGTTTGCACGGATGCCATGTTCGTAACAGGACAGCCACTACCATTAATCAGTCGAGGTGGTTCGAGCGTTATGGGAACCAGCATCTCGTTTGGTATCATGCTGGCATTAAGCCGTATCATACATCAGGAACAGCAGGCACGTACTGCTTTGATAGAGGAACAAGACGCAATAGAGGCAAGTCTTGATGAGGAAAAAATAACAGATAAACTGACAATACATGAAATTTCTGATTAGCGGAGGCGGCACAGGCGGACACATCTTCCCCGCCGTTTCCATTGCCAATGCCATCAAGAAGGCGCAACCCGATGCCGAAATCCTTTTCATCGGAGCATTGGGTCGTATGGAGATGGAGAAGGTGCCAGCCGAAGGATATAAGATTATCGGACTCCCTGTCCGAGGTTTTATTCGCCCATTGTTTCATCCCGGCAACTTGAGTGTGCTGCTTGACCTGTGGCGCAGTATCCGACAGGCAAAAAAGATAATCCGTGAATTCAAACCGGATGCGGCAGTTGGCGTGGGCGGTTATGCCAGCGCGGCTGCACTGAAGGCTGCTGCTACGCTGAATGTACCTTATATATTACAGGAGCAGAACGGTTTTGCGGGCGTCACCAATCAGAAACTTGCCAAAGGAGCCCAGAAAATCTGCGTCGCCTATCCTGGTATGGAGCGTTTCTTCCCAGCAGATAGAATTGTCATGACAGGCAACCCTGTTCGACAGAAGCTCCTGGAATGTAACTCCACCCCTCAAGATGCCAGAAAATCTTTCGGACTCGATCCTGACAGAAAGACCATCTTCATAACTGGCGGAAGCCTCGGAGCCCGCAGCGTAAACAATGCGATTGCCGCCGGAATCAGTCAGTTTGAAAAAGCAGGCATTCAGTTGTTATGGCAGACGGGCAAGGCCGATGGAAACAAATGGGAGGAGATGGTCAAGAATGCCGACTGCAAGCTGATACATCCCACCATATTCGTTTCGGACATGGCTATGGCTTACCGTGCCGCCGATGTGGTAATCAGCCGTGCCGGAGCAGGTGGCGTCAACGAAGTTTGCCTGTTGGGTAAGGCATCCATCCTTGTGCCGCTCCCTACTGCTGCCGAAGATCATCAGACAGCCAATGCCCGTGTCCTCTCAAACAGTGATGCTGCCATCCTCTGCCCAGACAAGGAGGCTCCTACCCGATTGGTCAAGGAGGCTATCCAGCTGGTCAATGATCCTGAACGCATCGCCAGATTTGAACAGAACGCAAAGTCGCTGGGACGCTTCGGTGCCGCAGACGCCATTGCAGAGATTGTACTCGGACTGGTCAAATAAACTATAACTATTTACTACTATTCCATTTCATCTCAATGAAATCAATATATTTCGTAGGAGCTGGCGGTATCGGAATGTCAGCACTCGAACGCTACTTTAAAGCCAACGGATACAAGGTGGGCGGTTACGATAAGACTCCGTCACCACTTACAGAGGCTCTTATCAAAGAGGGCATCGATATTCACTTTGAGGATAATATTGAGGCAGTAGCGCCAGAATTCAAGGATCCAGAGAACTGCATCATCTGTTATACTCCAGCCATCCCGAAAGATCATGGTGAACTGTGTTACTTCCAGCAGCATGGATTCCAGGTGATGAAGCGTTCAAAGATTCTGGGCATCGTCACCGAACAAAAACGCGGTCTGTGCGTGGCTGGCACTCATGGCAAGACAACCACATCATCCATGATTGCCCATATCCTGAAGCAGAGCCATGTGGATTGCAATGCTTTCTTGGGCGGAATCCTGAAGCCGTATGAAAGCAACCTGATGCTTAGCGGCGAAAACGGACAGAATTCCGAGAGTGACCTCACGGTAATCGAAGCAGATGAGTTTGACCGCTCTTTCCACACTTTGCGTCCATATATGTCTGTTATCACCAGTTGCGACCCTGACCATCTGGACATCTACGGAACAGAGGAGGCATACCGAGAGAGTTTTGCCCATTACACCAGCCTGATTGATCCGAAGAAAGGCACAACAGATGTACCATCACTCCTATTGAAGCACAAGGGTATCAAAGTAGATACCAGCCATCTTCAGGAGGGCGTGCGCTATGCTGAATACTCGTCAACAGAGGAGGCTGATTATTACGCCACAAACATCCGTATCGGCAATGGAACGATTATCTTCGATTTCGTGGCTCATGCAGAGGGCGTCGTCATGCGTGACATGGAACCAGGCATCCCTGCTCCTATCAACGTGGACAATGCCGTAGCTGCCCTGACCATCTGCTGGCTCAATGGCTGTACGGAGGATGAGTTGCGTCAAGGACTGAAGAGCTTCGGTGGAGCTAAGCGTCGCTTTGACTTCTACATCAAACGGGATGACCTTGTTGTAATGGACGATTATGCTCATCATCCAGATGAGATCAAGGCATCTCTAACTTCTGTGAAGCAGCTTTTCAGTCACCGTCACGTGACCGTATGTTTCCAGCCACACCTCTACAGTCGCACCCATGATCTCGTGGATGGTTTTGCCGAGGCTCTTGCCATCCCAGACCGTACTATTTTATTGCCTATCTATCCGGCACGCGAGCAACCTATCCCTGGTGTCACCAGTGAATGGCTCCTTGAGAAGATCAACCAGGCAGACAAGACTCTTGTACAGAAAGAGCAGCTGGTGGACCATCTCTGCCAGTTAAGGGAAAAGGGGGAACTCGATGTTGTAGTCATGATGGGCGCAGGTGTTGACATCGAGCGATTGGTTCAGCCCGTGACTGATGCTTTAGGCAAATAATGACAAATAAACTCTACTGACAAGTGATAAAGACCATCTTTAAAATCATAGGCATCCTCTGTATTATTGGCTATCTGCTGGTAGCCGGAGTCCTGTATGGATTCTGGCGGGAGGAACCACGATACCGTGGTGTGGAAATCCACATCAATTACCCTAATGAGGAGGCGCACTTCGTCAGCGAAGCTGATATTAACCAACGCCTGCACAATGCGGAGATAAACCCAATCGGCAAAACATTTAAGGAGGTCAACACCCTTGAACTGAGCCAGCTGATCGAACAGAATAAACTGGTCAGACACGCCTCCTGCTATCATACGCCTGACAGCCTGCTGCGCATTGATATCGAACAGCGAAACCCTATCATGAGAGTGAAGAGCTCCGTTGGTTTGCACCTGCAGAATGGCACAACACTCCAGGATTATTACATTGATCTTGATGGCGAGGTTATGCCTGCTCAGCTGGGATCCGCTATCCGCCTGCCTCTGGTCACGGGTTATGTTCGCAAAGAACATATCATGCCGCTGCATGACTTTGCACTCTTCCTGAAAGATGAAGAGTTCTGGAGCGATGAAATCACCCAGATCTTTGTCAGGGAGAATGGTGACATAGAACTGGTGCCTCGTATTGGCAGTCATACCATCCTGCTTGGATCGCTTGATGACGTTGATACCAAACTCCGGCATGTCCTTACTTTCTACAAAAAGGTACTGCCTAACAAGGGCTGGAATGCCTACTCGGTGATCAATGTCAAGTTCGACGGACAAGTAGTTGGCGAAAAGTAACCAGAGAAAACGGAATTAGTAATAAATAAAGATAATTTTGACCTAATACTATATATAATATATGAAGATTCTAACCTGCGCCATCCAATTCGGCTCCTCGCGTATCATGGCCATTGCTGCCATGAAAAATATGCAGAATGGCACACTCGAAAATATCGAAATTGAGAGTGAACCAACCAAGAATTGCATCAGTCACGGCCACATCGTGAATAACGAACAGGCTGCCATGCATATCAAGAGCGTCATACAGAAGTTGGGTAATCGTATGAGAGCTACCATCTCATCCGCTTATGTCGGAATAGGTGGCATGTCACTTCACTCTCTGATCCAGCAGCCTTCAGTACAGATTCCCGGATACGATATCTTGCATGCTGAACCGATAGCAGGCGGACAGCATCAACTCATTGTAGGCGAAAAGAGTCTGCGCCAAGGCGTGATTTCAGCTATGGAGCGGGCAGGAATCCGTATGCGCGACGTCATTGTATTGCCACAGGCCACTTCATGTATCCTTACTGATGAGGAACGTCGCAGGGGCTGTGTTCTGGTAGATATGGGCGCCGGCACCACTACGGTCTCCATCTATAAGAATGGCGATTTGCAGCATCTGGCTGTCATCCCACTGGGCGGAGATTCCGTCACTTATGATATTGAGTCTGCCGGCTGCACCCGGGAGGAGGCAGAACGCATCAAACTGGAATGGAGCGATGTGGCACATGAAGGCAAAGAAGCTGCCGGAAGCAATCAGCAGTCTGCGGTCAACGCGCTTTTTGCCGACAAGGCGCTGCCTATCCCGCAGGGCACTCTCAACACGATCGTTACCTGTCGGTATGAGGAGATAGCCGCTAATATCTTGCATCAGATAAAGAATTCCGAATTGAAGGATCATCTGGAAGGAGGATGCATCCTGACAGGTGGTGCATCTGTACAGAGAGGACTTACCACGCTGATGAGCCGACGTCTTGGCATCTCTCGCATTGAGATACGCGCTTATTCTGAACGTGCATTCATTGGCAGTGAGCGCAAGCCTCATCTTACCAACCTGCTGGCATTACTTAACTACTGCGCAGAGGACTGTCAGGCTCCAGCCAAACCAATCAGCACACTTACTGCAGCCGCAACCAAACCAGTTGCCGCCGCACCTGCAGCCACAGCAACCAGCACTTCAGGACAGTTGAGCATTGATATGCCAGAACCCGAACCAGAAGAAGAAGAGATGGAGGAGGCAGAAACAGAGAAATCAAAGAAGTCTTCAATCCGCTCGAGCATGTCACGCTTCTTCGGCGACCTCTTCTCTGGGCAGAATTAATAGTTTCATTCCAATCGCTACAAGCAAATACAAACAATAAAAATACTATTCCTTATGGAAGACCAGAACGATATAAACAACGCAGCTCTCGACTTTGACTTCCAGACTGCTACTGAAAACCATTCCATCATCAAGGTTGTCGGTGTAGGCGGTGGTGGTTCAAATGCCGTTCAACACATGTATGAAGCAGGCATCCAGGATGTCTCTTTCCTTATAATTAATACTGACAAGCAGGCGCTCAAGGGTTCAATGATTCCCAATAAACTGCTCATCAGCGAGAAGGGCTTGGGCGCAGGAGCCAAGCCGGAAGTTGCCCGTGAGTTTGCCGTACAATACACCGATGCCATCAAGCAGGCATTGAGTGACGGCACAGAGATGGTATTCATCACCGCCGGCATGGGTGGCGGCACAGGTACCGGTGCCGCTCCTGTAGTGGCACAGCTGGCACATGAGATGGGTATCCTCACTGTGGGCATAGTTACCATCCCATTCCGTTTTGAAGGTAGGAAGAAGATTATGATGGCATTGGAAGGCGTGCGCGCCATTGAACGCTGGTGCGATGCACTTCTGGTAGTCAACAATAACCGTCTGATTGATGTATATCCAGACCTCAACTTCGGCAATGCGTTTGGTAAGGCAGATGACACCCTGACCACTGCTGCAAAGTCAATTTCTGACATTATCAATATTCAGGGTTACATCAATCTGGACTTTGCTGATGTCAGCACCACCCTTCGCAATGGTGGCGTAGCGCTGATTTCTACAGGTACTGCCTCTGGTGAGAACCGTCTGTCAAAAGCTATTGATGCCGCCATCACCTCACCACTGCTGCAGGATAACAAGATCAATGATGCCAAGCATCTGCTGTTTGAGCTCTGCTTCAGTCATGACAACCCAATCTCTATGTCAGAGATCAGTGAGATGAATCAGTTCGTCGATAATCTGAACAGCGACATTGAGGTGATCTGGGGTGCCATGTACGATGATACATTGGGCGATGACGTTCGTATCATCCTCCTTGCCAGCGGATTTGCTATGGATCACTCTACCGGTGGTGTCATTGCCAACAATACCATGGGGGACAAACTGAAAGACATGGAGCGCGAGCTGCGTCTCTCTATTACCGAGAAGCAGTCTCACCTCAATGAGTTTGACGGCTTCCCTGAGGCTTATAATATCCTGCTGAATGCTACTCGCCTTGCCATCAACAAGGCTGACAACATAACGCTTGACATCGATCTGGAGGAGGAATCCAACAAATTGGATCAGGCACTTGAAGCCGCACGAGAATGTAAGGCTCAAAAGATCGCTGCAGATGAGGCTGCTGCTGAAGAGGCTCGCCGAAAGGCAGAAGAGCAGCAGGCTATCCTTGATCAGATTGCTATGCTTCAGGCAAAACTTGCCGAGGCAAACAGTCAGGCTGCAGAACAGAAGCAGGTTGTTTCCGAAGAGCCAGAAGCAGCCCCTGCTACAGCAAAAACAGAAGAAGAAACAGCCTCAAATAGTAAGGTTGAGGAGCCTGTAGTTGTGAAGGTTGAAGAACCAGCCAAACCGGTAGAGAAACCTGCAGATAAGCCCGTTCAGCCTGTAGTTGAAAAAGTGGCTGATCCAGCAGAGAAAACCGCAGAGAAAAACCTGGAGGATGCACAGGCCCGGTTTGAGGAGAGAAAGCGTCAGCAGGCAGAGGCTAATGAACACAAGAAGCCAGCGCCTCAAAATGATCCTTTGAAGGGACTGGATGAGATACGCCGTTTCTATGGCGATGAAGCCGCCAACAAGATGATGCTTGATGACGTCCGTAAGGCATATTACGTGCTCGATGATCAGGAGCTGACCAATGAGCAGCTGATTGCCAAACTGGAGAAGCTTCCTGCCTACAACCGTTCGGTGGAGGATTTAGGACAGCTCAAGGCTGTAAGCCGTATGCCTGCCACTCCGAAAGTAATTGGCAATCCGAATAACTATCCTGACGGAACCATCAAGTTCTGATTATCGCAACATCTTCTATAATCTACCAAATCGCCACCTATGCCCAACCGAAAACTCTCTACACGACAAATCGTAATCCGCACACTCGTCATGATTGCTGCGGTCTTACTCGTCAGCTGGTTCTTCCCACACAATGAGACTTTCCGCTATGAGTATGAGGTGGGCAAACCGTGGCGATACGGACGTCTGACGGCACCTTACGACTTTGCCATCTACCGCAGTGACTCTACATTGCAGCAGATGGAGGACAGTCTGCGCCGCCAGCTTATTCCCCGCTTCATCATCGACCAATCCATAGGTCTTGAGGCTACACGCAATGCACATATTGCCAGTTCTTCCATGTCCTCGGATGCCTATCACCATCTGCTTAAGAGGCTGGACACCTTCTATCAGAACGGCATTCTATCGGGCGATGACAAGCGGGATTTTGTCACCTCTGACGTCAAGGAGATTCTTATACGCCCTGCCAATAGCAATACCGCATCACCCGTGGCTGCTTCCTTATTATTAAGTGAACGCGAGGCGTACGAGGCACTTCGCAACGACTCCCTCTACAGTCACAGTTTTGCCTATTCCGGACTTCGTGATTACATCCGCTGCAACCTTGTCCCTGACACCGCTGCCATGCGCATTGAGTATGCCAACCTCCGCCAGCAGATGAGTGCTACCATCGGTGTGATCATGGCAGAGACCCGCATCATTGACCAAGGAGAAATTGTGACACCATACACCTATCTGATCCTGGATTCGTTCAGGAGAGAGCAGCAGCACAGGCTCTCTCTCTCCGGTTCTGACCTTACTATGTTCTTGGGTCGCATCGGTATCGTCTCACTGATACTGTGCAGCATTCTGCTCTTTTTGGCTTTATACCGTCCGTGGCTGTATGTCCAGGAGGCGGAGGTATTTGTTGCCGTTGCTGCCATTGTCCTGATGGTCATCCTCACTGCCGAGGCAGGACGCATTGCCGTAGGCGCGGTGTATATGGTGCCTATCGGCATCGTCACGATCATCCTCAGTACATTCCACGGTTCCCGTACGGCGTATTATTGCCACATCGTGATGGTGCTGCTCTGTTCGTTCATTGCTCCTTCTCATTTTGAGTATCTGGTAATCCAGTGCGTCGTTGGCATGATTATCGTATTCAGCCTGAAGGATGGTCTGACCAATCGCAGCCAGCTCATGCACGTTTCTATCCTTGCCGCGATTGGCTACACCGGGCTCTATGCACTCTACACATTGGCCACCGAGGGATCGCTCAGCAATATCTCCATGCCAATCGTCTGGATGATGCTTATCAATGCCGTGCTGTTGCTGATGTCGTATCTGATCATCTATGCCATGGAGCGGCTGTTCGGATTTATGTCTGGCGTCACCATGCTTGAGCTCTGCAACCTTGGCCGAGGGCTTCTGCTTGAACTGAATCAGAAAGCGCCAGGCACTTTCCAGCATTCTCTTCAGGTAGCCAACATTACGGCAAGTGCAGCCAAAGCCATTGGAGCTAATGCCTCGCTGGTCCGCACGGGTGCCATGTATCATGACATCGGCAAGCTCTGGAACCCCTCTATGTACACCGAGAATCAGATGGGTCCCAACCCTCATGAGAAACTGACTACCGAAGAGAGCGTTGAGATTATCAAGCGCCACGTCTCCGAAGGTGTCAAGATGGCAAAAAAGGAGAAACTGCCACGTGAAATCATCGAATTCATCCAGACTCATCATGGATGTGGACTAATCAAATACTTCTATGTGACCTGGTGTAACAGCCATCCTGATGAACAACCGGACGAAAGCCTTTTCTGCTACAGCGGACCCGACCCTGTCACCAAAGAGCAGGCTCTGCTCATGATGGGCGACGGCATTGAGGCAGCATCACGTTCACTCAAGGAATACAGCAACGAGAAGATTTCACAGCTTGTCAACAACATCATTGACGGACTCGTGACTTCTGGTCGTCTTAATCAGGCAAAAATCACACTCCGAGAGATTCAGATTTGCAAAGAAACCTTTATCCACGAACTGGAATCAATCTATCACGGCAGAATCGCCTACCCAGAACTGAACAAATAGTTTAAGTCATGGACAAAATCATTACCGAAATCACACCCCTTGAAGAGAAAGACTGCTTTTATCTGGTAGAGAGATACAAAGAGTCTTTCACCTATCCCTTGCACAAGCACGAAGAGTTAGAATTGACTTTCGAAGAGAACTGCGAGGGGGCACGTCGCATCGTAGGCGATTCAATTGAGGATCTGGGGAAATATGATCTTGTCCTTATTGGCAGCAATCTGGAACACACCTGGGAGCAGAACGGTTGTCAGTCCAGCCAGATGCGTGAGGTTACTATACAGTTCTCCCCAGACCTTTTCAGTGAGAATCTGCTGCACAAGGACCACATGCAGTCTATCCATCAGTTGCTGGAGCGTGCTCACAATGGTGTAGCTTTCGGCATGGGCGCTGTGATGCGTATCTATGCCAAGTTCAACGAAATTGCAAACGCGAAACCTGGGTTCTACCGGTTCATCAAGTTGCTCGAGATCCTTTATGAGCTCTCACTCGAAGAGGATTTCCATATCCTGGCAAGCAGCGGATTCTCCCATAGCAAACTGACGCCTGATAGTCGGCGCGTCCGCAAGGTAGAGGAATACATTGATCTCCACTTCAAGGAGGAGATCCGCTTGCAGACGGTCTCTGACATTGCCGGGATGACTCCTACGGCATTCAGCCGATTCTTCAAACTCCGCACCGGGCGCACGCTGTCAGATTATATCATTGACATTCGCCTGGGATATGCAGCCCGGCAGCTGGTTGACACTACTACTTCGGTAGTTGAAATCTGCTATGACTCCGGATTCAATAACGTGTCCAACTTCAACCGCATCTTCAAAAAGCGCAAAGGCTGTTCACCCACCATTTTCCGCGAGAATTACAACAAGAACAAAATCGTAGATTAATACACACATCACATTCTTATAAAAATATAGAGATGAAACTAATTAAGTCATTAGTCATGCTCGCTGCTCTTGCCCTCGGCTGGCAATCTGCCTCATCGCTCGAACTGCCAGAGATATTCAGTTCAAACATGGTGCTCCAGCAGCAGACTCAAGCCCGTATCTGGGGTTGGGCAGAGAAGGGTGCCACCATCGAGATTTCTACCTCATGGGACAGCGCCAACAAGAATACCTATACCATCGATGCCAACGGCGACCTTCTTTCAAGCAGCAAGAACTATACTACCATTGCCGACAAAACCACAGGCCGCTGGGAACTACAGATCCCTACCCCGAAAGCCTCTTTTGACACCCATAAATTGTGCATCACAGAGAAGAACACCAAGACCAAGCAAACGACAGGCTTTGCTATGCTCGAAAACATTCTCATCGGTGAAGTCTGGTTCTGCTCGGGCCAGTCGAACATGGAGATGCCTATGCGCGGCTTCTGGAACTGCCCTGTTGAAGGTGCCAATCAAGCCATCATGCAGAGTGGAAAATACAAGAAGTCGGTGCGCGTAGCCACTATCCCCAAGACCCCAGCCCAAGAACCACAGGATCGCGTGCCTGGCAAGTGGAAGGAATGCGACCCTACCACAGCTGCAGAGTTCTCGGCTGTAGGCTACTTCTTCGCCACTACGCTTACTGACCTGCTTGACGTGCCAGTAGGTATCATCAACTGCTCGTGGGGCGGATCTTGCGTGGAGGGTTGGCTGCCAAAGGATACGCTTCTCACCTATCCTGATGGAATTGTTCCATTCAATGACACGGACTATATGCAGAAGATGGTCATGTACAATGGCATGCTCCATCCCCTGGCAGGCTATACTATCAAGGGTTTCCTTTGGAATCAGGGAGAGTCAAACATAGGACGCGCACAGGAGTACATCCCTCGCTTCATCTCCATGACACAACTGTGGCGCAAGCTCTGGCGTCAGCCGCAGGACAAGCTGCCAATGTACACCGTTGAGCTCCCTCCTTACTGGTATGACAACAATGACGGCACCAATGGCGCTGAGATCCGCGAGTCACAGCACATCATCGCCCATCAGCTCGAAAACAGTGGCTGCGTCTGCACCAATGACCTGGTCTATCCTTGGGAACCCAAGCAGATTCATGGCACCAAGAAGCTTGAGATTGGCCAGCGTCTGGCATGGATGGCTGCTGCCCGTGACTATAACATGCCTGGCATTGCCGCTGAGGCTCCGGAATTTGAACGGATGGTCAAGGTTGAGGCAGACCCGAATCAGATCAGTGTCATTGCTGGCACTCCAGTAGCACAAAATAAGAATGCCAAGGGGCAGATTGTCAAACTCTATTTCAGCAATGCCCGTGACGGATTCAGCCGACTCTCTGACATTGAGGGTTTCGAAGCTGCCGGTGCTGACGGACAGTGGCATAAGGCAACAGTCTGGGCTGACAGCGACTGGCAGGGTTCTGCCGAGGAGAACGGCTGCCACCTGAAGCTGGTCTGTCCGGAGATTACAGATATCAAGAATGTCCGTTATAACTACCACAACTGGGCTCCCGGTTCTCTCCATAACTACATGGGACTGCCTATCGTACCATTCTGCACCCATTTCTAACAGCTTTTTTTTCCGATGAAAACAAATATCACCCGTCTGTCAATCGCCGCAGGCTTTGTCCTGGCAACTATGACAGCTTGCAATCACAATCCTAACAATGCCACCGGACAGTTTGTCACCGTCCGGGATGGAAAGTTTTATCAGGGGGATACAGAATACCGGTATGTCGGCACAAACTTCTGGTATGGTGCCATCCTGGCATCAGAAGGTCGTGGTGGCAACCGCGAACGCCTCCTGCAGGAACTTGACGACATGCAGCAGATTGGTATTGACAACCTCCGTGTACTGATAGGTGGTGATGGCAGAGAGGGAATACCCAGCCACATCTCACCCAAGCTGCAGCTGGAACCAGGCGTATATAATGACACCATCCTGCTGGGTCTGGATTTCCTGATGGCTGAACTTGAGAAACGTGACATGAAGGCTGTGCTCTACTTCAATAACGCCTGGGAGTGGAGTGGCGGCTATGGAGCCTATCTTGACTGGGTGGGCTTCACCGGCGATGTCTATTCGAGCGATGACAAGGGAACTCCTGAACCAGACGGTCGTCTGATGAAACATTTTGACCAGACTCCTGTGCCAAGCTATGATGGCTGGTGGGAATACATGCAGTATGTGGGCAACTTTGTGCTCAATGACTCTGCCAAGGCTCTTGCTGCTAACCATGTGCGCAATATTGTGACCCGTACCAACACCGTCACAGGCCGTCCTTACGTAACCTCTCCTGCCCTCATGGCTTGGGAGATTGCCAATGAGCCACGTGCCTTTGTCAACGATTCACTCCACAAGGCAAAGTTCGTAGAGTGGATTGACGAACAGTCTTCGCTCATCAAGAGTCTTGACCCGAACCATCTGGTCACCACAGGCAGTGAAGGTCGCAATGGATGCGAGGAGGACATGGAGCTCTTCAACGCCATCCATACCCTCCCGAATATCGACTATGCCTGCATCCATATCTGGCCTAACAACTGGGGCTGGCTCGGCAAGTTCAATCAGAACTATGATGCAGATAAGACCATTGCTGCCGATGCTCCTGATCCGATTGTTGACAACGTAGGCATTGCCTGTGAGAAGACTCTTGCTTATATAGATGAGGCTTACGCTTACATGCAGAAAGCTGGTCGCCCGATGGTACTTGAGGAGTTCGGCTATCCGCGTGACCGTTTCCTCTTCACTCCTGGTTCATCCACCAAGGGCCGTGATGCCTATTATAAGTATGTGTTCGACATTATCCGTGACTCCGGCAAGATTGCCGGCTGCAACTTCTGGGGCTGGGGCGGACGTGCCAATGTAAAGAACGTGATCTGGCAGCCATACGATGATTATGTATGCGATCCGGCACAGGAAGAGCAGGGACTCAACTCCGTCTTTGCCTGTGACACCACCACGCTACAGCTGATTCGCGAGATGGCGCTTGTACCAGTATGTTCGACGATTCTGTCCAATGACAGCGACTTGGTGTGGTATGGTGAAGAACCCTTCGACCTGACCATCCCAATCACCAATATGGCAAATAAGCCACAGCCCATCGAATCCATTGAAGTGCGTCTGCTCTCGGATCAGGGCGAAGAGAAATCTTATTGGGCAGAATTCGGTCCGGATCTTACCATCCCTTACGAATTCAAGATGGAGAACGTAAAGTTCCTGCATGCCCCCGGATTCTATCACGTCACTGTGTCTGTCAATGGCAAGAATGTGGTTAGGAATAATACCGAAGTATATGGTGCCAAGCTGCCGATTGATCATTTCTGTATCGGCTACGAACCAGAAAAGGTCATCTCCGAACCAGATGCACAGCCAGACTTCCAGGAGTTCTGGGATAAGGCTCGTGCCGAACTGGCAGCTACTCCTATGAAGGCAAAAGTTATAGAGCGTAGTGACCGTGTGGGCGAAAAGAAAGCCTACGTGGCACAGGTGCAAGGTCTTGGTGGTGATATCATCCAGATTGACTACACCATCCCCAATACCTCACTCCACACTTCTAATTCCTCATTAAAAAAATACCCAGTCCACATCATCAATATGGGCTACAGCAGCAAGCCTTGGGATTTGGATCTGACGGACAATGGCTGGATAGACGTCATTATTAGCAGCCGCGGACAGGGACGCAATGATGAAACCATCACCAAGAACGGCAAGACCATCAAGACCAACCGCTTTGGCGACTGGATTCAATACGGACTGCAAAGTCCTGACACTTATTACTATCGCGGAGCATATCTTGATTGCCCTCGCGCCATTGATTTCCTTTGCACACTTCCTGAAGTAGATCAGCAGAACATCTTCCTCGAAGGCGGCAGCCAGGGTGGTGCCTATTCCATGGCAGCGGCAGCTCTTGATCACCGCATCCGTGCCATTGCCTGCTACATCACCTTCATGAGTGATTTCCCAGATTATTTCCAGATTGTGGAGTGGCCAAAGCATCCTGTAGTGGACAAACAGAAGGAACTGGGACTTACGGACGAAGAGCTCTACAAGACGTTATCATACTTCGATATCAAGAATCTGGCACCCTGGATTGAGTGTCCTGTCTATATGGCTATCGGACTGCAGGATGTGACCTGTCCGCCACATACCAACTTCTCCGGATTCAACAATGTGAAGAGCGAGAAGCAGTACCACGTGTATCGCAACTACGGTCATCACGTAGATTATGACCACTGGACTCCTACCATGATGGAGTGGTATGAAGCTCACATGAAAAAATAAAACAAAAAACTTTCTAAATTTTAATAATGCTTTTCCAAAGAATTGAACTACCCGAGCAGCATGCGTGGGCCGAAGTGGCAAGCTTCACGCCAGGATCTGGCGTGAAGGAGTATCACCTCATGCTACACATTGAGCCGCTGTCTGACCTCTTTGAGGGACAGGCAGAGCGTCTTCATACAGCCTACCAGCAGCTGCTGGACTCTCACTTCTCAAATTGCAAGCCGGTGATGCGCCGCTATTTCCTCAGCGACATTGCGAACCAGGCAGAAGCTTTACATAACTATCCATTATCCGGAGCCGTTTCGCTCATCGGACAGCCGCCGCTTGACGGCAGCAAGATTGCTCTTTGGGTATATTTGACCGAAGGACTTGAGGTCTCCGCCTCTGATAATCTCACCATCACCCGTCACAACGGCTACGAGCACTTCTGGACCACCAACTGGCATTCAGTCAACGGCGGCTCACATTCGCAGACCCGTGACATCCTGGAGGCCTACGAGTCACAGTTGGCACATTACGGTCAGAACCTGGCTGACCATTGCCTTCGCACATGGTTCTTCATCCGTGACGTTGACACAAATTATAAAGGCATGGTTGAAGCCCGCTGTAGCAACTTCACCATGCAACATCTTACCCCAGAGACCCATTATATTGCCAGCACCGGTATCGGTGGACAACCTATTCTGCGTGAGAGCCGTGTCCAGATGGATGCCTATGCAGCCTGTGGACTCCAGCCTGCCCAGCAGCAATATCTCTATGCACCAACGCATCTCAACCCTACCTATCAGTATGGCGTCACCTTCGAACGCGGTACGGCTATCCACTACGGCGACCGCTGCCACACACTGATCAGCGGTACCGCCAGCATTAACAATCGGGGCGAGGTGGTGCACATTGGTAATGTGGAGCAGCAGACACTACGCATGCTTGAGAATATCCAGACTCTCATGGCTGAAGCACAGGCAACACTGAATGACATTGCACAGGCAATCATCTACCTGCGCGACATCTCTGATTATCCTGTCGTAAAGCGTATCTTTGACGAGCGTTTGCCGCAGATGCCCCGAGTCTTCACTCTGGCACCTGTATGCCGTCCTTCCTGGTTGGTTGAAATGGAGTGTATCGCCATTACCTCCGAAGTCAATCCGGATTATCAGGCATTCTGATTTAACATATATCATTTGAAGGTCTGCAAATGGCTGCCATAAACCTTTGGCGTCCATTTGCAGACCTTCAAACGTATGTCACTGTCCCTTGGCACCCAATTACAGTTTGTTAAATGCTCGCCAAGAACGCTGGCGTCCATTTAAAGACTAATAAATGCTTGCCAAGAGCGTTGGCGCGGATTTCACAACTGTGAAACGGACGCCAACAGTTCAAGGCACGGATTCCGCTATCCCTCTTTCTTTGCCAAAGCCTCGGCAATTTCAGCCTGACGCTCTTCATGCGTCTTGCCTTGCACCGGGCGGGTATAGAACCGGTTAAGCTTAGAGCCTGTCACCCGGTTCTTCACTTTAAAGCCGCTACCAAATTGCTTGGCAGCGGCTTTCTTTGCTTCGTAGGCAGCATATTGCCGCTCAAGATAATTATCAGCCACGATAACTTTATTATAATTACCAATTACTAATTACAGACGGTCCCATGACAAGGAGAAGGTGTCACCCTGACTGATGTCACCTGTGCGAACTCCCTTGCGGAGCCAGCTTGAACGCTGGGCAGAAGTACCATGGTTGAACGATTCAGGAACCGTATATCCGCGAGCCTTCTTCTGCAGATAGTCATCACCGATCTTCTGCGCAGCATTCAGACCCTCTTCGATGTCGCCCTCTTCAATGGAATGGAACATCAGATTGTCATGGTATGCCCACACGCCGGCATAGAAGTCTGCCTGAAGCTCCAGACGAACACTGATCTGGTTTGATTCCTTTGAACCCTGACCATATTGTGCCATCATCTGATGAGCCTGTTCAAGCGTGCCGAGCAGATACTGGACATGGTGACCCACTTCATGCGCAATGACATAGGCATAGGCAAAGTCTCCGTCAGCACCAATCTGCTTCTTCATACTCATGAAGAATGAGAGATCAAGATATACAGTCTGGTCAGCCGAACAATAGAAAGGACCTGTGCTCGAAGATGCGCTACCACAACCTGAACGAACCGCATCAGTAAAGATTACGAGTTTAGGAGCCTTATAGGTGCGACCGATCTTCTTGAATTCCGAACTCCACACGTCCTCCGTGCCAGCCAGAATCTTCGAAGCGAAATCAAAGAGCTCCTGCTCCTGTGCCGAAGCCACATACTCCGTCTGCTGCTGACCATCACCGGAGGTCATGCCACCAGTCTCCATTCCGCCCAGCAGACCGCCGAGCATACTACCGCCACCACCTGAAAAGACAAGGAAAAGAACCACCAGCGCAATAGCAATACCCAGACAACCGCAGCCTCCGCCCTTCTTGCCTCCGCTGCCTTTGCCCGAAAAGAGCATCTGCAACAGAATGGCAATGAGATTCAATCCGCCGCCACCGCTGGATGTGCCGCCACGGCTGCCAAAGATGTTTCCTAAACCACCGCCCAGGCCGCCAGTGCTCTGACCGCGACGGTCCTCTACGTTTCTGCTTGTTCTACGTCCTTCAAGATTCATAATGTCTTATTTTATAATGTTTGGGTACAAAGATAGCAGTTTTTTAGGTACATCGTTCATTTTCCGAGACAAAATATGACATTTTTAGTTAAAAAAAACATAAAAAATGTCGTTATCTCAATTTTTAGCACTATTTTTGCAGTGTGAAGTTGTAAATTCACATTCTCGATATAACCTAAACTATTCATTGTATTAATTTAAAAAGTAAAAGATTATGAACAACTACGTTAAAGACTACACTTCCTCCTACCAGACCACCGGAGTGGAGGGCACCGTTGCAAGTGTGTATAAGAACATGTTTGGCTGGATGGCTGCTGCCCTCTGCCTCTCTGCCCTCTCGGCTTATGTAGTGATAGACCGCATCTATGCCTCGGAGGCTTTTGCCCAAGCATTCTTCAGCTCTCCTGCCATGTGGATCATGGCTATCGGCTCGTTTGCCATGGTGATGATTCTTTCCGGAGCGCTTCATAAGATGTCCATGGCTACCGCCTCGCTGATCTTTGCCCTCTATTCTGTACTGATGGGCGCATGGATTGCTCCGGTGCTGCTCATCTATACAGCACAGTCAGTGACTCAGGTGTTCCTTATTACCGCAGGCACGTTTGCCGGCATGGCAGTGTATGGTCACATCACCAGCCGTGACCTCAGCAAGCTGGGTTCTATCCTGATGATGGCGCTCATCGGCGTGATCATTGCCTCTTTGGTCAATATCTTCATGCACAGCTCTGGCATGGCTTACATCATCTCATACGTAGCCGTGCTGATCTTCTGCGGTCTGACTATGTATGACGTACAGCGCTTCAAGAACATGATCTACAGTTACGGTCAGGCGGATGATCAAATCCGTAAGATTGCCCTGATAGGTGCTCTGAACCTGTATATGGATTTCCTCAACCTCTTCCTCTACCTGCTCCGCATTCTGGGCAGCCGCAGGGACTGAGATAAAAGTTAAAGAGTGAAAAAGTTAAAAAGTTAAAGAGTTTTCTGCGCCATAACAATGCACAAGTCCGGTTTCGTAAATATCGTCGGCAACCCGAACGTCGGCAAATCTACGCTGATGAATTCGCTCGTAGGTGAGCGAATCAGCATCATCACCAACAAGGCCCAGACCACACGCCACCGCATTATGGGTATAGTCAACACCGAGGATATGCAGATTGTCTATTCGGACACTCCCGGCGTACTGAAGCCTGTATCAAAGCTGCATGAGTCCATGCTGGCTTTCTCAACCAGCGCCCTGCAAGATGCTGACGTGCTGCTCTATCTCACTGACACCGTGGAGACGCCCGACAAGAACGAGACATTCCTCCAGAAAGTGCAGATGATGGCAGAGGACAAAGGGCCGATGGCTCCTAAAGTCATCGTGATCATCAACAAGATGGATCTCATCACCCAGCAGGAACTCGTGCAGAAGGTAGAAGAATGGCACCAGCGTCTGCCAGAAGCCGAGATCATCCCTATCTCCGCGCTCCATGGCTTTGGTACTGACATCCTGCTGAACAAGATCAAGGAGCTGCTGCCTGAATGTCCGCCTTACTTTGATAAGGATCAGCTCACGGACAAGCCTGCCCGATTCTTCGTGACAGAGATTATCCGTGAGAAGATACTACAGCTTTATGACAAGGAGATTCCTTATTCATGCGAGGTGTCAGTAGAAAGTTTCAAGGAGGACAACAAGCTCATTAATATCTCTGCCATCATCTACTGTGAACGAGACAGCCAGAAGGGCATCCTCATAGGCAAACAGGGCTCCATGCTCCGCCGTCTCGGCACCCTTGCCCGCAAGGACATTGAGGCTTTCTTCGGCAAGCAGGTAATGCTCAAGACCTTCATCAAAGTTGAGAAGGATTGGCGTAACAACATGCGTGACCTCACTCACTTCGGCTATAACCTGGAATAATTCCACACTCCTCACTCCTCATTAAAATGCATCGCATCATAGGTCTTGGCGAAACCGTCTATGACATCATCTTTCGCCACAATCAGCCCGAACGAGCCGTACCCGGAGGCTCGGCCTTCAACGCAATCATCTCGCTCGGCAGGGTAATGAAGCAGACAACGGAAGCAAACAGAGGGCTGGTGACGATGATTACCGAAACCGGAGATGACCACATCGGCAGTATGACCCTCGACTTCATGGCAGAAAACGGGGTTGATACCCGCTTCGTCACGGTCAACAAAGGTACGCAAAGTCACATTTCACTTGCCTTCCTTGATGATGAGAATAACGCGCAGTACGCCTTCTATAAGGATCATGCACATGCCTCACTCCAGGAGGAGAACCTCTCCGGTATTGCTTTCCATCGGGATGATATCCTGCTCTATGGCTCATTCTTTGCCATCAATCCAGTGATCCGCAATCATACGCGCACCATACTCAATGCGGCACATCAGGCGGGTGCCATACTCTACTATGATATCAACTTCCGCAAGAGCCATATCAAAGACATCCCCCAAGTGATGGAGCATCTGCAGGAAAACATGCGCCTCAGCTCCATCGTGCGCGGATCAGCAGAGGACTTCGGATTCCTGTACGGGACAGAAAACCCGCATGAGATTTACGAGAAACATATCCGCAAGTATTGTCCCATCTTTATCTGTACGGATGGTCCGCGAGCCGTACATCTCTTTGCGCCTAATGCAGCCACTCCGGGCACAACGATGAGTCTGCGTGTTCCGACGGAACCTCTGCCAAATGTAATCTCAACCATCGGTGCTGGCGATAATTTCAATGCCGGCTTTGTCTATGCCCTCATGCAGAATAATCTCCATTCCGAAGAGCTGTCAAACCTCTCCCCGGCACAGTGGATGCAACTGATTGAGTTAGGACAGCAATTCTCTGCTCACGTATGCCAGAGGATCGAGAACTATGTGGATCAAACGTTCTCTCCCATCCTAAAGTGACATGGTCATTGCCGAAGCATGGAACAAGCTGCCAATGATCGGATAATCAAAGAATTTGAATTCACGTCATTACAAAAAAGGTCGAAAACGAGGTATTCCCCCGCTTTTCGGCCCTTTTTATTGTCCTTTTTTTGGTCAAACCATTTAAACTATGTACCTTTGCACCCGTCTTACAGACAAAATATTACGTAACAAACATCTTCGGATACCTTACCCATAGCCCTTGGGGCTGACAGCCATGACCGAGAGGTCAACAGGCGTCGGACACCCCACAGGCAGAAACAAGGCTGAAGGTGGAATGGTTAAGAGCAACCCGTTAAAAGTAAAAAGTGGCTGCAAGCTGCAATCTTTGACTAACAGGAACTCTTAACTTATAACTTTTAACTTATAATTTTTTCAAACAATGGGAAATTTAGTAGCTATTGTTGGACGCCCGAATACCGGTAAGTCCACACTTTTCAACCGCCTTACGGAGACCCGTACGGCTATCGTCAGCGACACAGCTGGCACCACCCGCGACCGTCAGTATGGACATGTAGTATGGGGTGGACGTGAATTCTCTCTCGTCGATACTGGTGGCTGGGTAGTCAACTCAGAGGATATCTTTGAAGACGAAATCAACAAGCAGGTAGAAATCGCTATTGAGGAGGCGGATGTCATCCTTTTCCTGGTGGATATCATGAACGGTGTCACTGACCTTGATGATCAGGTGGCTCGCATCCTGCGCAAGAGCGGCAAGAACGTCATGGTGGTTGCCAACAAAGCCGACAACTATGACCAGCACGTCTATGCTGCAGAGTTTTATGCCCTTGGTCTGGGTGATCCATACATCATCTCTTCTGCCAATGGTTCGGGCACAGGCGATCTGCTTGACGAAATCATCTCACGTTTCACCAAAGAGGACAGCGAGGATCTGGAGGATATTCCAAAGTTTGCCATCGTAGGCCGTCCGAATGCAGGCAAGTCATCGTTGCTCAACGCATTCATGGGCGAGGAGCGTCACATCGTAACAGATATTGCTGGCACCACGCGCGACTCTATCTACACCAAGTACGATAAGTTTGGCTTCAACTTCTATCTCGTTGATACTGCCGGCATCCGCCGCAAGAACAAGGTATCAGAGGACATCGAATATTACTCTGTGCTTCGCTCTATCCGCGCCATAGAGAACTCTGATGTCTGCATCCTCATGATTGATGCCACCCGTGGCATTGAGGCTCAGGACATGAATATCTTCTCGCTCATTGAGAAGAACCGCAAGGGTCTTGTAGTATGTGTCAACAAGTGGGATATCATGGCTGACAAGTCAAAGGAATCCATCAAGTGCATGGAGGACGCTATCCGCTCACGCTTTGCACCATTCACTGACTTCCCTATCATCTTTGCCTCTGCTGTCACCAAGCAGCGTATCTACAAGGTGATCGAAACAGCCGTGCAGGTTTATGAGAATCGCAAGAAGGTGATCAAGACCTCTGAGCTCAATGAGTACATGCTCGAAGTCATTGGCGCTTATCCTCCACCGAACAACAAGGGCAAGTTCGTCAAGATCAAGTATGTGACCCAGCTCAAGGCCACCACTACCACCACCGACGAGAAGAATCCTGAGACCGTCGTCTCTGCTCCGAACGTCCCATCCTTCGCTTTCTTCTGCAACCTCCCTCAGTGGGTCAAAGATCCTTATCGCCGCTACCTTGAAAACAAGATCCGCGAGCGCTGGAACTTTACTGGTACTCCGATAAATATCTTCATGCGCGAGAAGTGATTAATATCAGCAAAGATTTTCCGACAGTCTTGTAAAGTCAAGCCGTCGGGGAATCTTTGTTGCTTTTATGCATAGTGAGTACCTTTGCATACGATTTACAAAACAAACGAACATGGAAGAGTACCACATCGGAAAAGAAATTGAGAAGGAAGTACGCAAACAGTACCCTTCTATTGATGCTTTCGCAAAAGCATTACACCGTGAACGTCAGACTGTTTACGACATATTCAAACGTGCCCATATCGCAACAGACAGACTTATGGAAGTCTCACGGCTCTTGAATAGAGACTTCTTCAAAGAGTTTTCTAATGTCTTACACTTTGGTGAGACTTCAGTGGCAGAAGATGAAGCAGAAGTCGCTGAATGTATCAGCCAACTCATGCCAGAAAATGAATTGCAGGTAATCAGGGCAGAGAGACTTCATGAACTCATTGACGAGTTCTTCCTAAGCGAACGAAAGAAGCCTATGATCATCATGCACGATGACAATGACAGCATCGTAGCAGACTTGCGCAAAGTAGCAGAAGACATTCTCGGAAAAGGGATGGTAAAGAATATCACCATCAAGCAGGAAGACATCTTTGCATTTGAGACAAGTATCACCAGACTTTCAGAGATGCCGCAGAAGGCCATAGAGATTAACTATACCGGTTCGGGCAATGAAGGAGGGTTCGATGATATAATACTTCTGGCAGAAAGACTTGCTACTGAATCCGGTAAGCATGTTGTGGTGTTCTGCACTTGCATAAATAAATTGGGCATACTTCCCTTCGAGAACCTTAGTGTCAGTTCGGCTCAGGAATCAGCTAATAACAGCCTTACATACTGTTCGTGGGCAGAAGAATATTTCGACACATGGCATAAGCGTGTTCACATCCTTGTTGCCGACAATAAGAATAAAGACTTTGCTCGTCGTCAGGAACTATACAAGGCATCACAAGGAGAAGGTTACGTTGACCGAGCACTTGCTGCATTCCGGAAAGATGATAAGGAAGCGGCTGGTAATATTCTCGGCAAGGCTTTGAATGAACTGAGCACCTACCAGTTTGACATTGTAGATGTCGATAACGACACATCTCGTTTCTATGTCAGAACAGTCTCGCCTACTCAGGAAGAACAGTCTATACTTGAAGACTGTAATATCTCTCCGCGCCTAAAGATGTGGTTCGATATGTCTAAGTCAACAGCTAAGTTCATAAAAGGTGGCGAGACTTTTGGAGATTATATTCCATCTTTCGAAGTGAACAATGAAAACATGTGGGCGATTATTGCAAAGGGTGAATTTAAGTGAAAATAACGGACATTTGTACGAATGTTAGACATTTCATTAGAAAAAATCAAGATATGAAAAAAACGTTTTATCTTTTAGGAATTACATTGTTATTTTGTAACTGTACGGATGGCGGTTCCGGTTCTACTAAGTTGAAATCCCTGGCGGAAACTGTAAAATCTGTAGTAGGTTATGAGTCTGATGACGTGAATGCCGTTCAACAGGCGTTGCCAACTGTTATGGTTATTCCCAGCGATAATCTGCTCCAAAGCTTTGGTTGTACTTCTTTTCAAGAGTATGATGGCAAAAGGTTCTTGATTAGAGATTACCAGCAATTCCTGCTCAAGGCAAAAGAGAATCGTACTATACTATCGGTCATTCAGGATGCTTTTCGTCAGAGCAATTTTCCACTGACAGACTTTGAGCAATCTCTGAAAAACTTGAATACAGAATCGGCCTATGATTTGGCAGACGGGGTAGCCAAGGATGCCAAAACGGTTTTGTTGAGTACGTGTCAACCTGATATTATACTCGAGCTTGATTACAGCACATCTGGCAATAGTGTAATCAGCCATGATTATAAGAATCAAAAGTTGTCATATACATTATCAGCCATTGATGCCTATACCAGCAAGGTGGAATCAAGTATTAGCAGCACAAATCTAGGAGGAGAGTCTGTAGAAGACTGCATCAGACAATCACTGATGGAGCAAATGGATAAGTTCAAAAACGATATTCAGGGATATTTTTCTGACATAATATATCGTGGGCGAGAAGTGACAGTAAGATTTACTCTGTCACAGGACGCTCCTATTAAATTATCAGACAACAGCATCGAGGGCGACACATATACAGACTGGCTGGTTGACTATATGAAGAGCCATACAGTGAAAGGAGCATACAAGATGCAAATTAACAGCGGGGCAGAGCTGTCATTCACAAATGTTCGAATCAAGATGCTGAATGAAGACGGCACCCAATATGGTGTCTATGATTGGGCCAGAGACTGCATGAAAACGATGAAGCAGCAACTGGGTTTAGTAGCAACAAACAACAGCCAGGGTCTTGGCAGTGTTGTCATTAACATCAAGGGATACTAAGTCATGAAAAAATCTTTATATCTCGCTTGCTTGGTCTTATTACTGGCTTCATGTCAGCAGCAAGGCAGTAATGGTGTAAAATTCCAGCCTAAAGAAAGAGAGTCTTCATTGACAGACGAAGAACGGAAAGAAGCCATTGCAGAAAAGAAGGCTTCTTTGGAGTTGAATCCAGAAGTTATGTTATTCCAGCATAACCTGAAGCTTTCTGTTGTTGGGCCAGCGCCTCATGATGAGATTACAGAAGCCACATCTGTCAAGGTGGTTGGCAGATTAATGCAGATTGCATGTCAGAACGGAGTGGCTGCTACCGGTGATTCTCCATGTTTTGGTCTGGCATGTTTGTTGACACCCGTTGCAAAAGAGGCTACTGGTACCGCTCCTCAACGCATGATCTGTAGCTATGATGCCGTATTGTTTGTCGGTAATTTTCTGACCGGAGAAATCTACACGGGCATCACTCAGCGCATTACCGGTGCTGGCAGTACGTTCGAGGAAGCTGCAACCAATGCTGCAGATAATATCGAGAACAATTCTGATGTTCAGCAGATGTTGCAGAGTGCAGAAACGATAATCGTTTCATGGTTTGAAGAAAATGTGGATGTCTTCAGAAACGAGATTGAAGCATATGTTTCCCAGCATGAATATGAGATGGCATTTGCGATGTTGCGATCAGTCCCAAAGCAGGCGACACAATGCTTTGACTATGCAAACAGTCATCTAGCAAACATAGAGAGACAGATGCTCAGCAAGCATGCTAATGAACAGCTGAGAGAGATGGAAGATGCCATTGCCCAGGCTGGAGGCAAGTACAATCCTACAGTGGCGGCATCCTATCGGTTGATTCCAGACAATACCGAAGAGCACAAGAAAGCTGAACGGTTGTGGGAGAAATACACAACTACAATAGAACAGACTCGCAAAGACTCTATTGCCTGGGAAAAGCACAAGTATCAGGAAGAACTTGAAACGGAACGTCTCAGGATGAAATATTCATTTGAGGCAACCAAACGTACTCAAGAGGATGCCGCTCAAGGAAAATTATCAAGAGTATGGCGTCCTGCTGAGAAGAAAGGTGGGTTCTTCAAAGATGAAAATGGAAAAATCAAGTGGGGAAACGTAGCTTGGACAGCAGCAGGTGTTGCCTTAGGAGGCATTGCTTTAGTCGGAGCAGCAGGGATTAGTGTTGCTTCAACAATCCTATCACACAGTTTGTTTATTTTCGGACTATAAATCTTATACAATATGAAATCTATTAGTTTATTCTTATTAAGTTTACTTTCAATTGTAATAATTGCTTGTGGTTCAACAAAAACAGATGATCCATACAATGGCAATTACCGAGAAGCATGCCGAAATTTGGACTTTGCAGCCGCACACTCGATTCTGGATAAAATGGAATTAGAAGGTAGTTATTCTATTTTAGAAGATAAGGCTGGTCAGGCTCGCGACTACATTTTCAACGCTGAATCAATGTATTTGATTTCGCAGAATACAGAGGATGCCAATTTTCGTGTCATTTATCTATTAGCGGATTTGAAAATTTCCGGCACGGCCATTCCTGAAGGTTCAGAATTCACATATTCATCTTATGTTTTCCACGAAAATGATTATAATGCCTATATGCAATATTGTTCAACCTACAATTCAAAATGTCTGTCATTGTTGAATTTGGCCATTTCAGTAGGAAATAAGACTGTTGCAGAAAAGGTTGTTTCAATGATTAAGCAGGATGCAGGATACGTTTCAAAATATATTAAAGAAGATGACCAACGTCATGGAGATGACCATACTTATGCTCATTATTCAACAGAGTCTATAGACAGGGCTTATAAACTTTATAATAAAGCAGTACAAGAAGGCATGTTCAAATGATATCTCTCGTACGCGAAATATGGTAAAACAAATAAAACTTATACAGTATGGAACAGATTAAATTATTTCGCAGTAAGACAATTCTGCCTGATGCATTAGAAACGCAAGTCAATAATTTCCTTAGCGAAAACGAAGCTAAAATTTCAGTCAAAGACATTCAGTACAATACTGTTACACCAGCAAAAGAAAACTCAGATCAGCTCGTTTGGTCAGCAATGGTAAGATACGAAGTCTTGTGATTGTCATAAAACTCCGACACTACATTTTGGTTTTCCCGACGCAGAATAATCTTCATATGTCGGGAAAATCATTTATCTTTGCACCGTCAAAATCTGAAAAGCCGAGATGCTTAAAAAAATGTATCTTTCTCATAAAAAATTTTATATTCAATCCAAAACAATTATGCAGTATAAGATATTTCAAAACAACAACTATATCGAGATCAAGGAAGGAACCATTTTGGATGGATGGCATATTACGACTGATAGGTTTGATGATATTCTATCTTTGGGAATCGAGATGTTTCCTAAGTTCGTATATGAATGTAAGCATCAACAGCTCCCTGTAAACGAAATCATATTTTCGGACGAAGAGCCATGTTATGATTTTAGCAGGGATCTGAATGAAGCTAAGCAAGTTGCTATAGAGATCCGTAATGAGCTAGAGCGCGAAGTTTATGGACAGGAGGATCCTCTGTCCAAAATTCGCGCGGAGCATCTCAAGCTTCTTCCGCGCATTGAATCTATTGACAAGAAGGCTTATCTCAAGCCCATCTTGCGCCTCGGAGAGTATAGGCCAAACTCTCGTACCATCGTCCTCTACTACAAGAATATCAAGAATTGTAATCGTAGTACGCCCGAGGCGTTGATAAAAGTCGTCTTCATGCATGAACTCATTCATGCGCTGGTGCATCCTGTTGAAGATTGTAGCAATTTGGATTGTGCGAAGTTGGAGGAAGCTATCTGCGAGTATGGCGCATTATGCTTGTCAAAAGTGTATAAGCAAGGTCATCTGTTCGGTATTGCCTACAATCACATCAAGGCAAAACAAAAATGTGCACCATTGTATCATTACGGATATGGCTGCTACCTGTATGACCGAGAGAAGCTTGATACGGAAAAGGAACCTAGCGGAAGATTAGTTTCCACGTTATACTTGCTAAAGACAAAGGTACTGACCCCAACTATGAGAAGAACGCCCTCCGAGTTTTTTCTGGATATGTTTAATGACGTGTTCAGGTGGCAGGATATCTATCCGAGAGACAAGCAAGGTGTCTTGTTTGATAAACTCGTTAAATTTAAGTGGCATTGATACGTTCCAAATAAACACAAAACTTATGACAAAAACAGAAATTGGTGACATCAGTCTGCTGAAATCCATCAAAGACCAGTTGGAACTTGGCACAGATGATTGCCTGAAAGGCGATGAGAAAACACGTATCGACATTTTGGAAGAAGATAATAAATCAGAGTGATATGGCTGACTATTGTATGACATTCATCTACATTGAAGGCGAGAAAGAAACCCTTCAACGAGTTGCAGACAAGATAAACCTTGAAGGCGGCTTGAAGAGTGATGTCTTTGCACCAATGATGTTTGAAGCAGAAGACTTTGACTTCAACCATTGTGAGGATGCACGAGTCTTTGATAATGGAGGAGAGTCTGTGTTTGTCCTCTTTGTGCAACTCAATGAGGAAGAGGATACATCACGTTGGCAGAAGTCAGACTTCCCTACTGGAGTATATTACGAATTGCATGCGATGGATGAAGTCAATGACTGGACTAATGACATAGAAGGAAAAGTTGTTAAACGCCCTTACTGCGTTGCCATTATTAATGATGAAGGTGACGAGATAGAGTCTCGCTTCTATACAGAAGACGAAGCAGTACAGTTCGTAAAGGATAGCAACTCTGGTATTCCACAGGACTTGATGACTCTTGACGCAATAAACGACTTCTGTATGAGCAAAGCTCTCGAAATTCTTTGGTATTATCGTGAGACAATCATTAATCCGGTGTGTCCTCCACGAACAACGAAGTTGATAGAATGCCTTATAGAAGCTGCAAGAAACAAATAATCATCTAATATGAACGATAGAAAGAAAATACTTGGGACTCTAGTTATTAACGAGAACGAGGAGCCATTTGAATTGAATCTTCAATCGGATATGGCAGATAAACTCTTGTCATTATATAAGTCTGCATCGAATGGATTCCTCTCTGATGTGGATGAAGAAGATCGCTACAAGTTCTTTGATAGTTGGCTTCATGAGACAGAGCCGAGACTTTATGACAGAGTTATGTCTGACTTTATGTCTGAGTTGCATCTCAGGCTGCAAGAGTGTTTTTATGATGATGAGTACCCTTGTGGATTGGTCAATGTCTTGCCGCCTATTGGTAGAGATGATTGTTTCTGGTGGCCAGAGAATCAGAATTCGATAGCAATAGAATCTTTCGGTGAATGCTGATAGTATTTCGACTCAACTTTGCATTTATGGCATCAAAAAGTGGTTTTACTAAAGAAAATGACCCCTGAAACATTGTTTAAGAATTATTATTTCCAAAAATAAAAATTTGTCATTATCTTTGCAGCCGAAAAAAGCATATTGACACAAATATTCCGAGAAAGAATGATCATGGAATCGTTATCATGAATATCTATGATTTCCTATTGGACGAAGATAGTCTTGTCCTTAGCTAATGACTGCTATTGATGTCAAATGATCAGAATACAATAGAATCGTTTAACCCAATCAAATAAAGAAGTATGAAGATATTTGTATCCATCCCTGATTTATATCGGGAGAATTGTGCTTCTCAATGGACAAAGTTCATTACAGAACAAGCCAAAGACACAGTAGAACGTATTTTGGCTGACGTTGATGGTCTGTATAGCGACGATGGTAAGCTTTTGCTTTTCCCCTATTTTGAGTCAGAGGACCGCAACTCTCATTGGGTAATAAAGGAAGCTAAAAGATTCTTTATACAATTGCCCGAGTTCCAGCTCTTGTTTGAGTGGGAAGAAGCAGACTTCGAGGAGATTTGGGAGGATATGGACGAAGAGGAGATTCAAGAAGAAAAGGAATCTGCCAGAGAACGATACATGTCTCAACTTTCAAAAGCAGGCTTTAATTCAGCCGCAGAAATCAAGATACCAGCTGGCTATGTCTTTCTTGGTAGTTACTCACCAAATCAGGATTC
>JAZLJN010000104.1:0-8688 GCA_045617885.1 Bacteroidales bacterium
ACCCGGATTTTATGGCATGGTAATTCGTGTTAAAGGAAAGACCAAAATGTGCGGTGAGAATAAAGGGTGAAAATATGGCAGCTATGCCTTTCTTTGAATGCCTTCGGCAAGAAATAAGAGGTGAAAATAGCAGGTGAAAATCAAGGGTAAATATCCGTTAAATCCGTTAAATCTGCGTCATCTGCGTTCTATTCGCCACAACAGCAGCCAACCACAGCTCGAATATTTATCAGAATTCTGCCCCCCCAACAAAAATATCGCCGCTACACTCGGGGAGAGCATAGCGGCGAGGGGGGGATTTGCTATTGCATTACTTGGTCAGCTGACCGAAGGCATTGAACTCACGGCCATTGCTGCGGATGATGACGCCGTTCTGCTCAAAGAACTTGCCATCCTGCTGAGCCTTGCTCATCTCAAGCTGCTGGATGCCCACTGCGCCCTGAGGATTGACAGCTACGTGTACGCGCACGCCATTGCTATTGAGTGCCTCACAGTCCATGACGATGTTACCCTCAGCATCATAATCTACGGTGACAGAGCCGTAGCTGCAGTACCATACAGGCAGGGTAACGTAACCATCTGCATCGAAATGGAAGTACATGGTTGGGTAGAGGTTGTTGTTGTAGATCAAGCCGGTCTGAGCTGTACCTGGCTCATAGGTCTCAGTGAATGGATACTCACCAGCTGGCAGCTCGTTGCCATCAATGAAGATCATGCAAGCCCATGAGTCCATGCGCTCCATGCTCTCCACTGCCAGGTAAGCATAGCCCTCCTGAGCAGAGATCTCAAAGTCAACAATATCATCGAGCGTGTAGGTCACATCCACCTCACCGTAATCGGCAGTAGCGTCGTATGGATCTACCTCAGCCTCCTCAGGGTAGTAGGTACCGGAGATGTTGATGGTGTAGAGCAGTTCGCCTGCCTGACAGGTGCCGGTCATGGTGAACTCATCGCCCTCTACGGTGATGTCGAAGCCACCGCTATACACCTCATAGAGGTTCATGCCGTTGCTTATGTAGCAGAAGCTCTTGTAATCCTCTGACAGCACGTCATAATGGCCAGTGGCTACCTCCCATGCATCGAGCACGATTGAGAACTCATTCTCCTCCTCATCCATTGCCCAAACCTGGAATGCGCCAAGTGAGCCGGTGAAGTCAAGAAGCTCGCCATCTACCGAAGTGTAGCTTGCCTCGCCTGCGATCTCAGGGATGGTGAAGCTCAGGTCCACATTATATTCGGTGCTGTTCCAGCCGAGCATCTTGCCCTTGATGGTCCATGATGATGAGGTCTGCTCAATGTCAAAATCACCGCTGAAGATGCTGGTCTTCTGGCCAAAAGCATCGGTGATGGTGAGGGAGTTGATCTTGTGGTCAGCATCGTTGTAGTGGCCGGCTATGGTGTTGTAGCTGAGGATGGTGCCGCTGATGGCGTACTGATCGTTCGAAGCTGAGATTTCGGCAATGCCATAGCCGTAGAACATCATATAGAGGTCGAACATCGAGTCATCGAGGGTGAGGTTGGTAGCTACGAAGTCAGCGATAAGCTGTGGGGTAGGCTCCACGTAGCTATGGTTGAGGATATAGACGTTGCCGTCATAGCCGTACATCCTGGCGTCCACGTGATAGTTATTAGCGCCGAGCGAAGCCACCTGCATCTCCACGTCACAGAGGCGGATCTCCTGGCCATTGCGGTAGAGGTAGGTGTAGTTGTTCAGGCCCTCAAATACGTCAGCCGTAGTCCAGCTGCCCTCTATCTGGCCGTCAGAAGCCATGCAGAGACCCAGGTCATACTCGCTGCTCTCGCCGGTGAACTGGAAAGCGCCCATGGTCTGGGTGAAGTTCTTGAAGCGGATGTCAAGGTCGCCTACTGCCACCTCGGTGAAGCTCTCCGGATACTCCAGTGGCTGGTAATAGAGGTGGTAGGTGTCGCCATTGACAGTGGTGCAATTTGCATCTACCAGCAGCTGATCATCATCCATGCTGAGCACCAGTGACAGATCCTGGAACCTGATCATGGCGTAGGTGTTGTTGTCCGAAAGGTAGGTGAATGATTGGTCACAATCGTCCATCGTATAAACCTTGCCCATCTCCAGCTCTGCCTCCGAGCCGAGGATATCGAAGTAGAACTTATAGGCATTGTCACTGGTGGTGATGGTGAACCATACGTCACTTCCATAATCAGAGTAAGTGGCCTGATCATAAGTGTACTCATAAGCCTCAGCCTTGGCACGGCTTGGCTTGGCGAGCTTTGCCTGCATCTCATGCTGCTTCAGGGTGGTGGCAGGAGCTGCTACCTTGGCAGGCTTCTGCCAGGTGTGCTCGGTGAGCTGACGGCCATGCATTGGCATCAGGTCAGCCTTCTTGATCAACTGTGGTGCTGCCTCAGTGCTGGCAAAAGCGGCAAGGGCTGCACAGAAAGAAAGGGTTTTGAACTGTGTAAAATTTTTCATAAGTGTATTTATAATCGCTATTTGTAACGCCGCAAAGTAACACATTTTTTCTGACAAACTCTCGCCGCTACGCTCGGGGAGAGCATAGCGGCGAGGGATATTGCTGTTGCAAAAGGATCAGTGGTTATTACTACCTAGCCAATCGAACATATAGATAGCCTTCTGGTAGTCATTGGCATTCGTGCGCCATCTAGCAGGCTTGTTCGCAGACAAGTAATAGACAGTACCATTAACAGTAGTCTTGATGTTGATGGCGTTACTATAAGAGCATCCTTGCATCAGGGTGACTTCTGGACAGGCTTCTATTACCAGATCCGCAGCCTCACTATCAGTATTGGTCCATTCGTGATCGCTTTCATCGCTGCTTGGAGCCTTTAGGTAGCCGCCATTCTTATTCTTAAGCTTGTAGTGTCCATTTGATGTACAAACCAGCCTGTAGAGTATTGTAGAGTTATCTGTTCTACCCTGAGTCTCAATCACTGAAAGCAGACGTGAGTATTCAGTAATTGACCTCCAGCCATTGGAGCCTGGATAGTCCATCACATGCTGGGCTGATCCGACGAAGGCTAATGCTACCCTTGATTCGTTTCCTGAGGTGAGCTTATCAACTTCTGTCTTGTTCATTATCTTGAAGTCTTGTTCTGGCATGGCTGTCCAGATTGAGTTGAGGTGACAGTTGTTTGGATGCTGCTCCACCTTCACTACGATTTGGGTTACACCTTCCCAATTAATATCAACTTCATGTGACAGTGCTTCACCGTACGAGCTTGTGGTCGTACTAGTATTACCATCAACAAACACGATTGTCTCAATCAAATTGCCATTATCTGTTGACGAATTCTTATAAACCTTAAGTGTCACGTTTTGTCCGGATGTACGTCCAGTCACCACAAAAGCAAGATTGAAGCTTGGATACAATGTCAAATCATGATCCACATGATCTTTACCATCTTCGTTAAAATGTGTAATGATCAGATCACTCTTTGGAATGATAAGTTCATAACCTACCCAATCTCCACCTTGTGTCTTTCCAGCCTCCTTTTCTTTCAGGTCGATATCCTCACGGTTGAGCAGACACTTCTCATAAGCATAGCTTGGAATGAGGGTCACACCGTAGTCAATGGTGGTACTATGCTCGTCTTCGCCTGACCAGATAGGATCGTACCAACTGTTTGCACCCGCACTATTTACCCAATCCGTAAACACAGGATATGCAATACTAATCCTAGTGTTTTCGGTAGGCCAATTCCAATTGTGTTTTGCTACGATGATGGCTTGTGGAATCTTGGAACCAGTGGCGTCAAGGTCAGGATTAGCAGGAGACATCACAACTTGTTCTCCGTCATCACGCACCACACTAATCTTGAAATCCGAGGCATGTGAAACAATAGAGAAATCACTTGGGTCAACCGTTATTTCTTCTTCACGAAACAGCATTGTCTCGCGATGCTGAATTATGCCACTATGTCCAGGTTCCACATTGATTGGAGTAAAGTCTTTCTCTTTAGATTCCTGCGAGCTATCTAGCACCTTATGGAGTTCTTGGCCACCAAAAAGTGATGTTTCAGCGTATTTTAGGTACACCGGCAAAGTACCACCCACAGCACGAAGATCCACTTCTGCCATTGAAGCACCTGCCACGTGGCGTACACTAATCACTACGTCATTGAAGTCAAAGTCACCGATGGCTCCCATATCCTCGTACGCTATGACGTATTCAGCCTCATCGTAATGTACGTTGCGTTCCTCCATGACCAGTGGAAGTTCGCCTACGAAAGCTAATACAATGTCGTTGATATCGTGAACTGGATTGTTCCAGTCTTCTACACCCAGATAGAGCACGTCCTGACCGTCATGCTTGTGTCCATTATTAAATGTACCGAAATAGTGTAACTTGTCAGGGTTACTATCAGTTGTACTATAGCGTATAAAAGACTGGCTATTGTTTGCTCCATATTTCTGCAATACCCAGAAACGGAACTCGTAGCCAGCAGGCAGATCAATAGTGATACCTGGGCAGATGGTGTAGTCAAAGCCATCGGTTGTGTAGTCAGTGCACCAGTAGTAGTTTTGTCTGCCACCATCGGTATTACCATTGGTGAAGTGGCGAATGATACGGCCAGTTTCTGAATTCGTTGTTGACCAGATTCTTTCTGTTTCTTCATTAATAGATTGAGGCCAGGCTCCGTTCTGCTTGTACTGAAGTCCGATAGTCACGTTGGCACCCGTCCAGGTGTACATTGGATAAAGATGCAGCGGTGCGCCTGTTGAAACGTATGAGAAATCCACAGAGACGTGTGGTTTGTTCGTATTCTCAATGTTTTCAGGAATCAGATCCAAGAAACCACCCTGACCACCATCGTAGGCAGCACGGGTGAAGTGCATCTCCTCTGAATCTTTGTAGATATACTCTGCTCGCGTACCTCCGGATCCCTTGTTCTCTGCCACATGGCTTTCTCCTCGAGTCCCCATCTTACCAAACTCCACCACGCCATGACCCTTGTCATCAACATTCACAGGCAACATGATATGGCGGCCATCGCTGACATATTCAATGTCGGCAAAGACTTTCTTGAGGCCTGAAGGACAATCGTAGCTAATGGTGTAAGACTGACCTGTGCAGCCTTCGTAGCCCATGCCATCGTTCTTGTAATAAGCCAACAGCTCACTCTCGGCTGAAGCTACACGAGGCTCAGTAGTAAAAATACGGAGATTAAATGTGCCTGGCACGTTGATCTTGAACTCCATCGTGCGCTGTTCGGCTGTATTCCACGTGTGGTTAGGGTCGATGTTGCCAAATACATTCTGGAATTGCTTACGGTACTCATAAGCAGCTACATCACCATCCCACGGATCATAGTCCTGACAACTTGTTGCGAGCATTCCTGCTGCGGCAAGTGTCATAAATAAAAGTTTCTTCATTGAGATAAAAACACTGTTTGTCGCCTGGCACCGAATGACAGAGAGATGCCGCGGCAAATAATACTAAATTGCTGGCGCAAAGATAATGATTTTTTTTCAAATATGGAATAGTCAGGGGCAAGAAAATGAGAAAAAGTGCACATATTATATAATAAATGCAAATTTCGCAATCTCCACATGAAAGAATAGAAGGGTTATCGAGCTGTACGGGTGGATGCCTGTTGTGGCGAATAGAACGCAGATGACGCAGATTTAACGGATTTAACGGATTTTTACCCTTTATTCTCCCCTACCTCTTGAATTTGGGGAACCTCAGGTAGAACGCCTGCTTGTCCTGATACATCCGCTCCTCTGCCTCGCGCGTGAGCTGCTCCAGCCGGTCAGAGGTGCCGAACACGTAGCCCACGGATGCCGTAGGGACGTCGTCTGCCTTGATCAGCTGGCAGAACGCCTCCGCACGCTGCAGGAAGTGTTGCTCCTCCTCCACAAAGCTCAGCACCATAAATTCGTCGCCGCTCAGACGGAAGCTCTGACATTCGACAAACGCCGCGCGCAGCCTGTCGGCAAAGGCACAGATGTAGGCATTGCCAGCATCATGCCCCTGGGTGTCGTTGACGTGCTTCAGGCGGTTCAGGTCGGCAAAGATCACACCCACGGGGCGAGGCTGATGACGGTCATCGAACCGTCGGCACAGCATCTTGAACGAATAGAAATTTGCCATGCCCGTCAGCGTATCGTTATTGCACAGGAAGTGGAGCATATTGTTGCGCTCCACCTCGCGCCTACGTGCCAGATGCAGCTCGTACTCCATCATGAACTGCTTGATTCTGTGCGTGTTGGTCAGCACTGCTATGACAAGCGATACCAGGCTGAACACACAGACGTTGGCAATATCGCTGAAGCACAGTTCTCCCGATTTGCACATCAGGCAGAGGGGGATAAACAGCACGTCGGCGCCCACCACCAGCAGCAGCGTGTAGATGGGGCGGATACAGAAGAGCAGCGGCACCACAAAGATCAGCGCCACGTACTCCGTAGCGGCTACGTGAGGGGCATATACCGTGCCAGCCAGTGCGCCAAACAGCAGCTGCACCATGATCATCAGCACGATGCTGCCGTTGAGGTAGCGGCGGTTCTTCTTACCGAAGTGCAGTAGCACCTCGCACGCCCCGCACCCTACCAGTGTGAAGAGGTAGAGCAGCGTGTTGGACTTGATGTAGTCAAGGAAAAATGACGCTACGGTCAGGATGGCAAATACCGTCATGGCCAGTGGCGTGAAGACGCTCATGCTGCGCAGGTTACTATGGTCAATCTGCGGGCGAAGCTTTGCCCTGGTCCGCGGATTGAAGCCTGAATGCATCACAAACTTGCGCAGGTGGTGAGATATCAGATGACGACGCATTTCAGTTTCATATTTTTCGGTGCAAAGAAAAGACTAAGCGCAATAAACGCCATTATCTATATGTCATCCCTTACCCACCTCCGAACTCTTTTTGCGAAGAATTTCGGCATCGGCGTGGGTTAGGACACGGCAAATTTACGAAGAAAAATAATAGAGTGAACTTTTTTGTATATATTTCTCTAGTTTTTGATATGGATTATCTATTATCACATTAAAAAGAGCTCTATATTTACAAAAAAAAGCCTTGCAACTCTATTTCGTTAAATATTTATGTCTATTTACTTAAGAAAACGAAACAAAAATTGCAGGTTTCGATTTTTCTGTTTATCTTTGCCCTGCATAAATAATAATAAGTATGAACAAATCTATTCTTCAAGAATTTCGTAATGTGGCTCAGAAGGTTTTACCTTCAGGAAGTCAGGTGTGGCTCTATGGGTCTCGTGCACGGGGGGAAGCTCGCGATGATTCTGATTGGGATTTGTTAATCTTGGTACAGAAATCTTCTATTAGTTCTGCCGATGAGGATTCTTTCAGCTACCCTTTTGTACTATGGGGGTGGAAGAATAAAGCTGACGTAAGTCCTCTCCTGTATACATACGAAGATTGGGCACGTCGCTCGGCAAGTCCTTTTTATGAAAATGTCGAACATGATAAAATAGCTATTTTATGAGTCTAGACAATTCTAATCGACAGTCAATGGTTGAACTATACATGGAAAAAGCCGATCAGTGCTGGACTGATGTAGAAAAAGGAGATTCTTGCATCACGTATATAGTTATCACTCCTTTAGTTAAGTACAAATAATAAATTGGTATTTTCTACAAGGAATTCAGTAGAATTTAAGGAACCCTAAACCGCATGTATTTCTATTAATTCCTTCAATTCCTTGTTCTATAAAATATATAGTAGTTTTGACCAAGTTATTATTTATATATTACTTAATTAAACAATAAAATACACGCTCTGCCACTAAAACAGAACGTGTATTTTTTTGGATTATGTTGAATGGCATTTCAATGCTCAAAGATAATGTATTTTCCCGATATTCATGCCATTGGCATTGAGATATTTTATAAATTTTACGTTTTACGCAGTTTTTGAACGCGAATTAAAGCAAATCAGTACAAATTGTCTATGGTTTTCGGAGCACGGCCACCGTATTTGCTATGCATGGTGTGCAAAGCACTCAAAAGTGAATGATAGTGTCCCACAAGATGGAGGTTATAGTAGGTTTTATTGCACGCATCAAACTATTTCTGTATCTTTACCGGCTAATTTTTTTCTATTAACTTCGGTGGATGACGTATGAGGTTTCGGTGGATGACAGGTATCTGCTCAAAGGATTTACTCGTGACGAATTGAAAATAAAACGTACCTTTGCCGAGCAAAACAAAAATATTATTATGAGAGACCTGACAAAGTCATCAACCCAGAACGACTTCAACTTCATCATGATCAAGGATGGAGAGAAGTACGAGAAAGTCCCATTCTCAAGTATCATTATCATTACTGCCGAACGCAGCTACTGCAGCATTCAGACCACCGGCAAAGTGTACGTCCTGTCCCAGCCGATGAGCGAGGTGGCAGAGAAGCTGACCAGCGACCAGTTTATCCGCGTGGGCCGTTCGAACATCATCAACTTGGACTACTTCATCCACATCTTCGGACTGACTATCTACTGCCGACACGATAAGAAGGTGTTCTCCATCACCATCAGCCACAAAGCCATGGATCAGTTCATGCTCATACTGCCGGTGGTGGGGACCAGGAAGAGAGTGCTGAACAAGAAGACACCCCCAACTTTTAACTCTTAACTCTTAACTCTTAACTTTTATTGTTATTTTCTACAAGGAATTCAGTAGAATTTAAGGAACTCTTAACCGCATGTATTCCTATTAATTCCTTCAATTCCTTG
>JAZLJN010000105.1:0-4980 GCA_045617885.1 Bacteroidales bacterium
TGGAAACCGTAGTGGATACTGATCTGACCAGCTGCGATATCAGCAATCATCTTAGGAATGAAGAAAGGGTTGTACTTAGGTCCAATCTCAGGATTGTAACCACCAGTCTCTTCCTGGAAAGTCTTGATACCACCGATACCAGCGCTATAGATGACGCCGATTCGGTTCTTGTCCTCAGTCTCGAGATCGATACCGCAGTCCTTGACAGCCTCAGCTACAGCAGCGAAAGCGAGCTGGGTATAACGGTCGACCTTACGCACCTCCTTCTTCTCGAAGTAGAGGGTAGGATCGAATCCCTTGACCTCACATGCGAACTGAGTCTTGAATTTTGAAGCGTCGAACAGGGTGATAGGGCCACAACCGCTCTTACCATTTACGAGGGCGTTCCAAGTCTCCTCTACGTTCAATCCGAGTGGAGTGATAGCTCCCAAACCAGTTACGACAACTCTCTTTAATTCCATTTTATATATAGTGTTTTATTAGTCCATAAAAAACAAAATTACAAATTACAAGCACATTGAACCCAAAGATTCCGGGCACAGCTTGTAATTTGTAATTTGTGGAAAAGGGGATTATTCCTTGTTCTTTTCGATGTAGGCTACAGCGTCACCAACGGTGCCGATCTTCTCTGCCTGATCATCTGGGATGGTGATGCCGAACTCCTTCTCAAACTCCATGATGAGCTCAACGGTATCGAGTGAATCAGCACCAAGGTCATTGGTGAAAGATGCCTCGAGGGTAACCTCTGACTCCTCAACACCAAGCTTCTCAACGATAATCTCTTTTACTTTTGCTTCGATTTCTGACATAGTCGTAATATTTAAAATGTTAATATTGTTGTTTTACTTTATCAAAATGGGTATTCACTGCTCAATTCTTGCATTTTCATTCTGTTTTTCTTGGAAAATTTGCAGAATTAATGTAATTTTGCGGCGTAAAAACCCAAATTCACGCTGCAAAGAAACAAATTTTATTTCGAGTGGCGAAATTATTCAATAAAAAAAATAGGAAAAACAGCACAAAATACCGTTTTTTGTGCTAAAATGTAAAGTCAAAATGAAAAATATCGCAATTTTTGCATCAGGTTCTGGCTCAAATGCCGAAAACATAGCCAATTATTTTGCAGACTCTACTGAAGTTAATATCTCGCTCATTATCTGCAATAAGGCAGATGCCTATGTTTTTGAACGCGCCAAGAAACTGGGCATTCCAAGCCTACTTCTTACCAAGGCTGACATGGCGGACGAAGGTCGTGTTCTCTCAATTCTTCAGGAGCATCAGATTGATTTCATCGTACTCGCTGGCTACCTGCTTCTCGTTCCTAAATACCTGGTGGATGCTTATCCGCGTGCCATCGTCAATATCCATCCGGCACTAATCCCGCTCCATTGTGGTAAGGGAATGTACGGCGACCGTGTCCATGAAGATGTCATCCGCTGCGGAGACAAGGAATCTGGCATCACCATCCATTATGTCAATGAGTTCTTTGACAATGGAGATATCATCTTCCAGGCAACCTGTCCAGTTGCGCCAAGTGATGACGCGCATGCAGTAGCCACAAAGGTTCATGCACTCGAATATGCACACTTCCCACGTGTCATAGGAGAAGCTATTGCAGCCCTTTAAAATTTAGGATGTTTATACGTATATCGCGGCAAACTCTTGCATAAATGCATTATAAAAATGGCAATTCAAGCAAATAATCACCTCTAAACAGTGGTTTTTGTTGCAATTATTTTGCATTTATGCATAAATCGTCTATCTTTGCAGCCGTTTTATTGTACTTTTTGTATATTAATCAGGCGATGAAAAATAAGAAAGACAGAATAGCCGCAATACGCGATGTTATCCAAAGCCAGAATATTGGGAGCCAGGATGAGTTACTCAGGGTTCTTCAGACCAAAGGGTTTGAGGTAACTCAAGCCACACTCAGCCGAGACCTCAAACAGATGCAGATTGCCAAGATTGCAACACGTGAAGGCGGTTATATGTATGTTATGCCAGATGTTGCCGCTTCTGCAAAGAGCAAGGTTTCGCCACACTTCATTCCGCCAAAGACGGTAGCAGGAGTGGTAAGCATTGAATGTAGTCAGGTACTCATCGTGCTCCGTACCAAGCCAGGCTATGCAAGCAGCATCGCCTATGATATTGATATGAGTTCGCTTCCCGAGGTTATGGGCACTTTGGCGGGCGACGATACCGTACTTATTATCCCACGCGCAGGCTACACCACCACTCAGGTGGCAGAAGCTCTGTGCTATGCATTGCCCAAAAGCCTTTAATAAGGTTCCAAAGAAATTTTATAAGTAATAATGGAAGAAAATACAGTTCCTGATACTGCTCAGCAGCCATTAATCAGGATTTTCGTTGCTGGCAAGCAACACATCAAATACGTTGAGGAGATCCTTGACGTCATCGAGGAGTCAAGTAAGGCACGAGGCACAGGTATTGCACGCCGTTCACCTGACTACGTATCTCAAAAGATGATTGAGGGCAAAGCCATCATCGCCCTCTGTGGAGATGACTTTGCAGGTTTCTGCTATATCGAGTCGTGGAGCAATAAGGCATACGTTGTTAATTCAGGCTTGATTGTTAAGCCTAAATACCGTGGTTTTGGATTGGCAAAGCGAATCAAACGATTCTCTTTCTCCTACAGCCGCCGCCTTTTCCCAGAGGCAAAGCTCTTCGGCATCACTTCTGGTGCTGCTGTCCTGAAGATCAACAATGAGCTTGGATACCGCCCAGTTACCTTCGAGCAGCTTACGGACGATCCTGCCTTCTGGAGAGGTTGCCAGACATGCGTCAACTATGACGTCCTGCAGCGTACTGACTTCAAGCGCTGTATCTGTACAGCAATGCTCTATGATCCGAAAGAGCATCCGGATGAGGTGCTGGAGGATTTGGATAAGATATAACAGCCCCCCTCGATCCCCCCAAGGGGGGATGACCAGAGGGCCAAAAATTATATTGCAATGGAAGGATTTAGTTATGCAACCGCAGATCCTTTGCTTTATGGTAAATTGAAGGCGTTTGTAAAGGAATTGAGACTTCGAAGACCGACAGAAGCAGAAACAATCTTATGGGATTGTTTGAGAAATAAGAAGTTAGGAGTTAAGTTTCGTCGTCAACATATCATAGGGGCTTTTATTGCAGATTTCTGCTGTATTGAGACTCGCCTGATAATTGAACTTGATGGAGGGTATCATCAAATTCCAGAACAGCAGACAAGAGATTCAGAGCGTACTGCATGGCTAGGCTCTCATGGATTCTCCGTTATAAGATTCTCAAACGAAGAGATTATTTGTAACTTGAATGAAGTAATAAATAAAATAAAAAAATATATAATATGAGTCAGAATAATTCCGCCGCACAGTCATCCCCCCTTGGGGGGAATGAGGGGGGCCGCAAGAAGAAAGTTGTTGTCGCCTTCTCTGGCGGCCTTGATACAAGTTACAATGTGATGTATCTCACCAAGGAATTGGGATATGAAGTTTATGCAGCATGTGCTAACACCGGCGGTTTCAGCGAGGAACAGCTCAAGACGAATGAGGAGAATGCTTACAAGCTCGGCGCTGTGAAGTATGTGACTTTGGATGTCACCAAGGAGTATTACGAGAAGTCTCTGCGCTATATGGTGTATGGCAACGTGCTCCGCAACAACTGCTATCCTATCTCTGTTTCTTCTGAACGCATCTTCCAGGCGCTGGCTATTGCCCGCTACGCCAAGGAAATCGGTGCTGATGCCATCGCTCATGGTTCAACGGGTGCAGGTAATGATCAGATTCGTTTCGATATGACATTCCTTGTTATGGCTCCAGGCGTGGAGATCATCACCCTGACTCGTGACCGCAACCTCTCTCGTCAGGAAGAGGTGGATTACCTCAACGCCAATGGCTACTTTGCTGATTTCACTAAGCTCAAATATTCGTACAATGTCGGTATCTGGGGTACCTCAATCTGCGGTGGTGAGATTCTTGATTCAAAGCAGGGTCTCCCAGAGAGCGCATATTTGAAGCATCCTACCAAAGAGGGTTCAGAGATTTTGAGCATCGGCTTCAAGAAGGGTGAGATCTGCAGCGTAAATGGTGTGGAATTTGATGATAAAATCAAGGCCATTCAGGAGGTAGAGAAGATCGGCGCAGCATACGCCATCGGCCGTGACTGCCATGTGGGAGACACCATCATCGGCATCAAGGGTCGCGTAGGTTTTGAGGCTGCGGCTCCAATGCTCATCATCGCAGCCCACCGCTTCCTTGAGAAGTACACGCTCTCTAAGTGGCAGCAGTACTGGAAGGATCAGGTGAGCAACTGGTATGGCATGTTCCTGCATGAGAGCCAGTATCTTGAGCCAGTAATGCCTGATATGGAGGCAATGCTTGAGAGCTCACAGCGCAACGTCAACGGTACAGTTACTCTGGAGCTCCGTCCATACAGCTTCCAGACAGTTGGCGCAGATACTCCTGATGATCTCGTGCATAATAAGCTCGGTGAGTATGGCGAGACTGCCAAGGCATGGACCTCTGAGGATGCCAAGGGCTTCATCAAGGTGACTTCAACACCGCTGCGTGCTTACTATTCGGTTCATCCGGAGGAAGAGAGGTAAAGCCCCCCTCAATCCCCCCAAAGGGGGGGAAGACGGGACCGAAGATGCTCCATATTTGACAGAGTAAGAATCATACATAATTCAAAGACAATAATAGATGAATCCAATACAAGATAGTAACTTCCAGTCATCCCCCTTTAGGGGGGACAGAGGGGGGCTTCGAGTAGGAATATTGGGAGCAGCTGGCTACACAGGTGGTGAGCTGCTTCGCATTTTACTTAACCACCCTGAGGTGGAAATTGTGTTCGCTAACAGTGGGTCGAATGCCGGCAACCGCATCTGTGATGTGCATGAAGGTCTGCTGGGCGACACTGAGTTGTGTTTTACAGATCAGATGCCTTTTGAGCAGGTCGACGTCATCTTCTTCTGCTTCGGCC
>JAZLJN010000106.1:0-6503 GCA_045617885.1 Bacteroidales bacterium
TCTGTTCTCACTCCCATGGTCATAATCGCTAGCAAAGCTACACAATTATTTCCATATTGCAAACAATAGACGAAAGAAAATTATTCGGCTATTGGGAACAATCTATAATCGAGTGCAAAGGTAAGAGGTACCGTTGACCTCACAATTTAATATTCGGGATATCGTTCGAACACATCCTGACTGAGATAACTCATCCTAATGACATTGGACAAACCGATACCTGCCATTCTTCCAATCCTCTGCTGTAAATCCAAGCAGTGAGAACCTCTCCACTGCACTCTCGAAATATCTATTGCTGGAATATTCTTATGATTTCTTCTCGATCAACGCTGTATTGGTTGTTTACTAAGTAGTTCAGAAGATTGCTCATCTTTGATATGCTTGGGGAATCTTTCAAAACATAGAATAAAGACTGAAAGACGCTACTGTTCTTTGCATCCGTCTTCTTTGAATATGATTTAAGAACATCAATCTCTGTAGGAAGGCCAAAATCCGCGAGGTCTATTCCGAGTTCCTGGGCTGCGTGGAGAATAAAGACTTCCTCGGCTGGTGCTACTTGAAGGATGTAGTGATGGCGCAATTGGTGCTTGTAAACATAAAGATACTCATCATTGCAAATGAGGCGATAGTCGCCCATCGCTTTCGGTTCCCGCTTGTCCTTATCAATAACTCCAACGGCAAAGGAATCCTTCAAACGTTCGTCCATCACCTTAAACACTGTTGGGCATCCTTTCTGATGGTTGCATGATCTTCCCAGGATGGTGTTGACCAGATTGGTGTCAATATAGCATTCTGGAAGTACAAGGTTTTCTCGTTCCATCTTTTATCTGCGTGTAAATGAATCTGTGTTGAAGAACAAATCGATGCCGTATTCGTAAACCTCTGATAGTTCATCGTCAGAGAGACGAGTGACTTTTGTCTTTCCTTCTTCTGCGTCAATGATATATATAGCTACATCTGCATTTTCTTGCAGAAACTCATTGACAACGTATGGACTATGGGTGGCGATGAAAAATTGATTATCCTTTGAGGCGATGATGTCTTGTACTATACGGGAAATATATGGAGGATAGGTATGAGCTTCTGGTTCTTCCATTACAAGGACAGCATCCTTGTTGCTGACAATGGCAGCCTTATAATAAATCAGGCGAAGAAGAGAATCGGCCAGGGCTTTCAATGGCAACATCATACTACGATTGCCACCTTCTGTCTTCATTACAGCATACTCCTGCTTTCCTGCATCGAAGATAAGCGATAGCGCATCTTGCGATAGTAGTTCAGAAACAAAATCGTATAGTTTGGGGCTCTTCTTAATAATCTCAGACAGATTGCTCGCTGTAACCGGACACAAGAATGGCAATTCAACCTCATCATCGTGGTCACAGATATGAGTGTAGTTGTAGGTGCGTACAATCGGATAACCCGATAGTTCCTCTTCTGGTGTCATTGAACGAAGCCTGGTTGTGGTTTTGCCATCGACACTCTTTAGAGAAATATCCAGATTCTTCTGATTGCGATAGGTTATCTCAAGGGAGTGTGTATCTGTAGTGACTTCTATAGGATTGGATACATCTCCGAGGTAGAATAATGCTGAAACGTAATCAATTCGGAGTACATTGTTTATGTCCAGTTTCCATCCTGAAAAATAGGGTGATTGGAATAATGCCAACGCCTCAAGAATATTGCTTTTGCCCACATTTGGCTTACCAATGAGAATGTTATACCTGCGACAGTCGCGCAGTGTCACATCATTCACTGACTTGTAGTTCTTGATATTTATTTCTCGAAACTGATTCATTATGATACGTTTTTAGTTTGTCTAATAAGTCAGGTCTCAGGTACAGGTTCCGTTGACCTCCAATTTAATATTCGGGATATCGTTCGAACTCATCCTGACTGAGATAACTCCTCCATTTATTGTTCCGTAAACTCCACGCGAGCAGGGTCGGAAGTGCTCTTGCATGGGGAGGTCTTACGAGCGGCTGCGCGCTCTGAACTGAAACTAATTCGCGTAATGCGAACTAATTTTGTTCACAAATAAATAATAATGCTATTGGACGAAATCGTGGATGATGGGTGAAGATTAGTCCATGGATTCGATGGTGAGATCTTTGCGGCCAATGAGGGAGAAGATGGTGATTTTGTTATCTTCGTTGAGAATTCGAAGGGCTCTTAATACCTCGTTAAGGGTTGAGCCACTGGTCGCAATGTCATCTATCACGAGTACGTTCTGCTGACGTATGGTCTTACAGAGTAATTCATCTTTCTCGTTCGCAAACTTAAGGAAGTCTGTAATGAATGGGCGCATGCGGTTTTTTTTGACATCCTTGGCTATGGTGAAATAGTCTTTTTTATGGATTAAATCCATCATGGCGTTGATTGACTCCTTTACTTGTTCTTTCTGCTGCTCGGTATATCTTGGTCTTCCATTCTCTAATTTCGCATCAAGATAAGTTTCCTGGTAAGCATCCATATCAAAAGAGACATTTGCAGGCAAAGACTTAACCAGTTCCATCTGACGAAGCATAGGCTGTGCAAAGCGATAGATATAACGAAGCATATACTGATTTACCTTGCTGGATGATTCTGGCATAACTACAAGGTCGTAATCGTACAGGTTTATCTTCCTGCTCAGGTCATCTATGGCTTTACGTATGAAATGGGTGATTTCGGGATTCTCCTTCAGGTTGTCTGTAAATTTGATATACTTGATAAAGGCAGAACGGACTGACCCATCAATCTCTTCAGAAAATTCGTATCCGTAGTAGAAGCAATGACTGAAGGCAGTTACATCGTATCCACTTCCTGTCAATTGTATGATATCATTCTGCCCATCATGCTCAAAGTCGAACACGAAGAGATTCTGATCGGAGTTATAAGTTACACCCATATTGGTTTGGATAATTAAGATTTACTTTATACCGTATCCATGAAGTTGCGCTCGGTGCGGGAGAAGATGATGACGCTGAGGATGAGGGTGACGAGCATGAAGAGGGTGCTGTAAAGGAGGCCGGACCAATCAAGGGAGCCACAGGAGAGGGTGCTGTATTTGAAGGCTTCGAAGATTGGGGTCAGGGGATTGAGGGCGATGATGTCACGGTACTTCTCGGGGGCGGCACTCAGGGGATAGATGACGGGGGTGGCGTACATGAGGAGCTGGATGCCGAACTGAAGGAGAAACTTGAGGTCGCGGTATTTGGTGGTGAGGCTGGTGAAGAATAAGCCCCAGCTGAGGGAGTGGAGGGCGAGTAATGCTACCAACAGGGGGGCAATGAGGAGTGTGGAGTTAAAAGTCGACAATGTGCCGGCGGGGGTAAAAAATTTGTAGTAGAGATAGATGGCGAGGAAGAGGAGGAACTGGATGAGGAACTTCAAGAGGTTGCTGATGATGGAGCTGATGGGAACTATCAGGCGGGGGAAATAGACTTTGCCGAAGACGGAGGCGTTATCGGTGAAGACGTCACTGCAACGATTAAAACATTCGGAAAAATAGTTCCAGAGGAGGATGCCTGACATGTAAAACAAGGGCTGCGGAACGCCATCGGTGCTGATGCCTGCCAAACCTCCGAACACGAACATATAGATGAGGGTGGTGAAGAGGGGCTGGATCAGATACCAAAGGGGACCGAGGATGGTCTGCTTGTACTGGGTGACGATATCGCGCTTGATGTACATATAACACAAATCACGATAGTGCCACAGTCCTTTGATGTCGATGTCCAGGAGTCCTCGGTGGGGGGTGATTATATGCTGCTGCATAAACCTTTGACTTGCTTTATCTGACACGTATATGTATGCTGTCACTGAATGGCGTAAAGCTACGCTTGGGCTATGCACGGGGATGCACGCTCAATACGGATGGGATGACTATAAGATGCGCGCAAATATAAGTAGTTTTGGCGTAATATGCAAATTTGAGTGTAAAAAAGTGAGTCTAAAATGAAAATAAGCATGTTTCGATACGGAAACATGCTTATTTTGTGAGGTATAATGTGATTTACTTGTCTTTGGATTCGCGCTCTTCGTCAGTATAACCATAGCCGTAGGAGTAGCTGCGGCCGTAGCCGTAGGAGTAACCGTAGCGGCTGCCATAGCGGTGGTAACCGTAACGAGAGAAGGCATCGGTGGTACCGTTGAGGAGAATGGTCATCTTTGGAATGCGCTTCTCATCATAGAGCTTCTGGACGTCAGGCAATGCGGTTCGCTGCAGACCCTCGGCACGTACCACGAAGATAGACATAGTGGCGAGACGTGAGACGATAGTGGCATCAGCGACGATCTCAAGCGGAGGACAATCCAGGAAGATGAAATCATACTCCTGACGTAACTGTGCCAGCATGTCATCCAGACGCTGCTCGTAAAGGAGCTCGGTTGGGTTAGGCGGAACCTTGCCTGCCGGGAGCACATCAAAGAGCTCGTGGAGAGGAGACTTCTTAATAAGGGTATGGAAATCATCCACGTGACCTGCAAGATAGTTAGAGAGACCCTCACTATGCTTATTGACCATAGCAGAGAGGGAACGCTTACGCATATCCAAGTCGATGGCAAGAACGCGCTTGTTTTTGAGTGCCAGGGAGAGGGCAACGTTGGTGACGATGAAGGTCTTACCGGAGTTCGGATTGAATGAAGTGAGCATGATGGCATGGGCGCCATCAGTGCGACCGGCTACGAACTCAAGGTTTGTACGAACTACGCGGAAGGCTTCGTTCATAATATCGGTCTTACCCTCCTTGACGAGGATATGAAGGGTCTTGTCCTCCTTGCGACGCTTGCCACGGGTGAACCGCTCAGAGAGTCGCTTGAAGAAACGAGAGAGGCGACTGCCTGGGTTGTTGAGCGGAATCTCTCCGAGGAAAGGAATGTTGAGCACATCCAGATCCTTGCGACCACGCACAGATGTATTTGCCAACTCGTTGAGCAAGATGATGCCGACTGGAATCAGCAGACCTGCGAGGAGGCAATACATATAGATGAGCTTGGTAACTGGCGAGGTAGGGATGCTGGAACCTGAAGGTGGGGTAACGACGCGGTTGTTGTAGGCGGTGAATGCCTGTGAGAGCTCGTTCTCCTCACGCTTCTGGAGCAGGAAGAGGTAAAGGGACTCCTTGACCTTCTGCTGACGTTCGAAGGAAAGCAGGTGACGCGACTGTGTTGGCGCAGAGGCTACCTTGCTGTTGCCTGTGGCCTGTACGGACTGCGCACTGCGGATGAGCAGGTTGATCTCATCAATATGCGCATCAATGGTACCGATAAGGTTCTGGCGAAGGACGGCAAGCTGTCCATCCAGATCCTGCACCAGAGGGTTCTGGAGCGAAGAGGCTGAAACGAGATTGTTGCGACGCAGCAGAAGTGCATTATACTCGGAGATCTGGCTGGCAATGCCACTGTTGCTCATGCCCTGGCTGGCAGGAAGGAGCTGACTGAAGTTCTGCTCGTTGGTAAGATAGCCGCGTACGGAACGCGCCATGTAGAGCTGATTGTTGAGCTCAACCTGCTGAGCGCGGGCTGTCTGCGCCTGTCCGAGATAGGCACCGGCGGTAGCTTCGGCAGTACCAAGGATGAGATTTTCAGACTTGAAGGTGGTGATATCACCCTCCACATTGCCCAACTCACCCTCGATGACCTGCAGACGCTCATTGATAAAGTCGTTGGTACTGATAGAGACCTGGTTGCGGTCCTTCATCCACTGCTCATTATAGATAGCGATGACGCTGTAGAGGATATCCTCGGCGCGCTGCTGATCATAATCGTCAAGCTGGAGGTTGATAATCGTGGAATTCTCACTGGAATTGACAATCAGCTCGGATGAAAAACGGGCAAGGGTGCTCTGCAGGCTATGACGCGTTACGACAATTGGACGCTCTGACACGTAATAGAAGGCGGAACGATTGATGCACAGACGTCCGAGCGGGGTCTTGATGGTCCTGCCCAACTGACCGATGAAACGCTTGTCGGATGCGGGGGCTCCATTGCGAAGAAGGTCACTGATGACATAAGAGGAATCAGACTTCATCTCAATGGTGAGACTGGCGGACTCTTTGTCCGTAATATCAAGGAGCTCAACTGAGATAGGAAGACCACTGCCATAGAGCGTTGCCTGATGGAAACGACCGTCCACCTCATAATCCATCTGCAGGTCAAGGCGCTTGATAACATCGGTCATCAGGGATGGACTGCGCAGCATGAAGATCTCATTGTTGAGATCGACGGACTGACCCATCATCACTGCATCTGCGAACTGACCACCGCCGGCAAGGGCATTGTTCTTGGTGATATCTTTGATCAAGATGGATGCCGTACGGGTATAGATAGGGCGCGATACGCGGATGATGTATTCTGCCACACCGTATGAAAGGAGCAGGCAGAGGAGAATCCAGGGCCAGTTGGACACCAAGAGGATGACGATATCCATGGGTTTGAGACCGGGCTGCTCGACGGGGGTCTTGGGGGACTGGGGGGTGGGGGTATCGGTGGGGAGCATGGAAAGTTAAAAGTTAAAAAGT
>JAZLJN010000107.1:0-3271 GCA_045617885.1 Bacteroidales bacterium
TTAAATTCCGTTTTCTGTGCAAAAAACTGATGTTTCTGTGCTTTCTTTGCAAAAAGTATTCATTATGATGGGGTTATAGCGCTTATTTTCCGATGCAGGTTATGTGGTTCGTATTTTTATTATTTGTCTTAATTTATTGAACCACAATTATTTATAGCACATTTCCTTTTAAAAAGTTTACCACCAGAGGGGTGTCGTGTGCCAAGACGTGTGCCAGATTTTTCAATCTGAAAAACACTCTCACCAAACGGAAACAAGCTCAAACCTATCATAGCTCGGGTAAAAAGAGAAAAAGTTTACCTTCCGTTGTGTACGGCTTGTGTGCGTTTGGTGGTGCAAAGATACTACTTTTCGGTGAACTTTCTCAGCTAGGTTTGTGTGAGTTTGCGCTTGTTTCCGTAATGTACGGCTTGTTTCCGTTTGCAACACCTTTTTGCAATGTGAGGATATCAGTTTGAGATATGTTTCCGTTTGTTGTGCTCACAAAATATAGAAGGACAAGAAGGTTTGGATATATACACAAAGGATTGGTCTGGTCCGATTGCTTGTCCGTGTATTCTTCTAGAGATGGTTTTATTTCCCTCAGATCCTCATTCTCGTAGAACTTATTTTTTTTCTTTTAACCCGAATGATCGGATTTCTGTTGTCAAGTGTAAAGTCTCTTTACAGTAGGTGTTAAGAAACTTTACACTTTTACAATGTAATGAAATTTGAATAATATTGATAATCAGTTATATATGCTATTTGGCACGGCAAATGCTATATAATAAGTGTAAAATGATTAATGATTATCAGCTATGAGAATGATACATGTTCAGAATTCTATACTTGTCATTGCGTTTTCCGTGCTGTTCCCACTAATTGGAAATGCACAGGAGACTGGATCCCCGAGGGTGCTGTCTCTGCATGACTGTATGGAATATGCGGTGAGCAATTCCACCAGAATGAGAATCCAGTCTGCAGACCGTAAGGATGAGCAGTGGCAGAGGAGACAGGCAATCATGCGTGTATTTACGCCAAGCGTCGAAGCACAGACCTATGCATACAACCAATACGGCCGTAACCTTGATCCGGAGACCAACACTTATAATAATGTGACAACCTTCCACAACGGATACAGTGTAAGCGCAGGCATAACACTCTTTGATGGCTTCCAGTCTGTCAACAACATGAGAATGGCAACGACAGCTGCAAAGATGGGACTGAGCAAGGAACAGCAGACACAAGACGAAATCTGTCTGGCTACTATGGAGGCATATTACAATGTCATTTACTATACAGAGCTGGAATCGGTGCTTAAAGGACAGGTTGAGACTGCACAGACAGCCAGGGACAAGGCTGTTCGTCAGGAGGAGCTTGGACAGAAGGGACATGCAGATGTGTTGCAGATGGAATCGGAACTGGCCCAGAAGCAGTACCAACTCATTACTGCCGGCAATCAGAAGAATGATGCAATGATTACCCTGAAGGATGTCATGTTCTGGCCTATTGAGGATGAACTCTCTATTGAGATAGAGGTTTCTGAACCAGTATTGACCCTTGCACAGGCTTCAGAGCTGTCCTCTACAGCAAAGGCGTTTCTTCCGGATGCTGAGATCGCACTGATGAACGTCAAGCAGGCAAAGCTGGACCTGAAATCTGCGCGTGGAGCCTATTCACCGACCTTGGGCCTTTATGGAGGATGGTCGACTACATATTATACCTATCCGGGTAGGGCAGACTACACGCCGATACCTTTCGGAGAACAGTTCAAGAACAACGGAGGTGAATATATCCAGCTTTCACTGAGCATACCGATCTTCGACCAGTTCAGACGCCGTACAACTCTTCACATGAAGAAGAATGCGCTTGTCCGTGCTGAAGCAGAGTTTGATCAGAAGATGCGAGACATAGAGAACGAAGTGGTTCGTGCCGTAAGTGACCGAGATGGAGCTCAGGCCGCTTTCCATCAGGCTGACAGGCTTGCAGAAGTTCAGAAGGAAGCTTTCCAGCTCAGCACGAAGCAGTTTGAGACAGGCCTCATTTCAGCTATCGAGTATCAGACCGCAACGCAGACATACCTCAATGCTATGGCAGAAAGGATGAACTCTCTTCTGAAACTTAGAATAAAGGACGCCGTCGTGCGTTATTATAATGGTGAGTCATATATAAATCAGTAAACAAGTTACATTATGGATAAGATAATAGAAAAGAAGACCGGCTGGAGGGTGGCATTCACCAGGAAGGCTCTTCCGTGGTGGATTGGAGCAGCACTTGCTGTCCTAGTGCTCTACCTTATTGTCAAGCCTAGCCACAGCACGCTCAGAGTCAGTGGTGATACCATCTCGGTTAGCGAGGTGAAGGCAGGTGAGTTCAACGACTATATCCGTTTGAGTGGATCGGTGCAGCCGCTGGTGACCATTCAGATCAGCCCGATTGAAGGTGGTATTGTTGATGAGATTCTTATCGAGGAGGGCTCGATGGTAAAGAAGGGAGATGAAATCCTTCGCCTCTCCAATGACAACCTGGATTTGCAGATCCTTAACTCTGAGGCTGAACTGGCTGAGAAGGAGAACATCCTTCGCAATACCCAGATTCAGATGGAGCAGGACAGGCTGAATGTGAAGCAGTCCAAGGCAGAGTATCTGCTGAACACCAAACGACTCAAGAGAGCCTATGAGCAGCAGAAGGCTTTGTACGAAGATAAGCTTATTGCCAAGGAAGAGTATCTCAAGGCTAAGGAGGATTATGACCTAGCAATGGATAAGCTTCAGATCATCATTGACAAGGAAGTTCAGGACAGTCTCTTCCGCTCGACTCAGGTGGAGCGCATGCGTGAGAGTCTGGAGAACATGCAGATAAATATACGCATGATCCGCAAGCGTAAGGACAACCTCACCATCAAGGCTCCTATCGACGGCCAGCTCGGCATACTTGACGCTGTGCTCGGCGAGAACATCGGCGCAGGAACAAAGATCGGCCAGATAAGCGATATGTGCAGCTACAAGATCGAGGCGCAGATTGATGAGCATTACATCGACCGCGTGACTCCTGGTCTTGCAGCCACCTTCGAGCGCCAGAGTGCGACCTTCAACGCATCGCTGCGCAAGGTCTATCCAGAGGTGCGTGACGGCAAGTTCAAGGCTGATTTCAAGTTTGAGGGAGAGGTGCCCGAGAACATCCGCAGCGGCCAGACCTATTACCTCAATCTCCAGCTCGGCTCACCAGAAGACGCAGTGCTCATCCCTCGCGGCAGCTTCTTCCAGAAGACAGGCGGCAAGTGGATATATGT
>JAZLJN010000108.1:0-44308 GCA_045617885.1 Bacteroidales bacterium
ATGGTTAATGGTGATTATCTTGGTTAACCGAGGTCTCTTTGAGTTTTAAACCAACCTGGATATGCAGAGAAAATTAGAGATAGATACATCTTTTCTATCAAAATATATCTCTTTGGTATATGTATGCAAATTAAATGTATATTATAGTGCCTTTTCTATGCCTGGCAGTAGTCATCAGAAAATAATTGAAGAGATAATAAAACGTAAACCGCAGTTTGCAAACTGAAAAATCCGCTAAAAAAATCAAAATAAATCCGCAAATAGTCCGCAACTCTCATTTTTAGGATTAAAAGATGATGCTCTTTTTAAGTTTTAAGAGAGAATTTTACCAAGAGCTAAATTCCTGATATACAGAAAAGAAAAAACCTCCAAAATCTTTCGATCTTGGAGGCTGGCTGAAGCAGAAATAAATCTACTTTTAGTGCCCGAGGCGGGACTCGAACCCGCATGGCATGCACCATACGCACCTGAAACGTACGCGTCTACCAATTTCGCCACCCGGGCGTGTTTCTGGAAGTAGACATGTGAGAACAAAAGCGCTCACCGTATTGCTGTTTCAGCTATTGCTAAACTGGACTTTTATCCTTGTTTGCGGGTGCAAAGATAGGGACTTTTTTGTTTAAATCCAAATTTTTTAGCAATTATTTTTGAATAATGTCTCATTTTTTTGAATCATATCGCTTTATTTGGGTCGAAATTTACAAAAAAACTACTTTTCGATGGTAAATAAGAGCGAAATTCCTGCTTCTCCCTCACTGTTTGTGCCTTGAATGTGATAGGTGCCAGGGGCAAAATCCTCTACATTGATGGAGGCAGAACCGCCAATGGCAGTGGTAGAGAACACCGTCTGCTGCTCGGAGTCGGTCACGGTGACGAGGCTTCCGTCAGCCATTCCTACCACATTGACCGGATGAATGCTCCCTGCCGGGAGGCTGCTTGGATAGCAGTAAGCGGTATTTGACAAGGCAGGACGGTATTCGTCAGCATCATACTGATAGGAGAGGATTGAGCCGATGCATGATGCCCAAAGGGTGTGGCTGGTGTGGTCAAAGGCGAGCGCCAGGATCTCGTTGGAGGTAAGCATACAGTTGTCAGTAGTGAACTGCTGCAGCTGTCCGCTTCCTGTAAGGTCATAGAGGAGGATTCCCTTGCCGGTGGTTCCAATCCAGAGGTTTCCTTCGGTGTCAAATACCATCGTGTTTGCTTCAAGCGAGCTGATTACCGTCCTGACTGCACCGGGGTGGTCAAATACCTCTTCGGGATGATCAATGACGTGAATGCCGCTGGTGGAGAGAATCCAGATGGCGCCATCCGGCCCTTCGATGATGTTCTTGATATAGAAAGGAAGAATCTCAGTGCCGTGCTGGTCAATAAGCTTCAGGAAGGAGACACTTCGGTCATCATTGGTGCGTGAGAGGGTTCCGGCATGATCATAGGCAAAGATGACGCACTTCTGATGACCCGTGGTGCGGCACCCCCACAGCATATTGTTCTTTTTGGAGTGAATCAGGTGCGGCATGCTCACCTGACCATCTGCACCGCTGACGGTGTACTTATACCATTTGCCATCATGCGTGCGTACACGGAGTATTTTCTCCACGCCTTCATTGATGTACCAAAGGTCGCCCTTCGGAGAGATAGCAAGTCCTCCCACTCGTGCTGAATTGCCGGTAAACGGCTCAATGTGATCCGATTCGTTGAAATTATCCCAACGCGTCTCCAGCGCGCCATCCTGAATGACATAGATGCCATTCTCAAGCGAGGAATAATAGTAACGGTGGGGTACTGATGGATCTGGAATCATATCCATTATGCCGCCAAAAGTCTGTCGGTCAGCAAGATGGTCAGTAACTGTGCGGTGTCCCATGAATGACCATTCGGAAGCAGAAGGGTCGTATTCGGAGAGATAACCCTGTGCATTCATATTGGTCAGATAGTCATAGAAGGTAAGGTCGGATACATGGCAGGTGGCAAGGATTCCATCCTGGAAGAAGAGCCGGTTATTAGAGCTGCCGTGCTGGTATTCAGTGACCTGAAGCGCACTCTCCTGCGCCGTGCTGGTAAGACCCTCATCCGGGAAGAGGGTGTAGATAGTATCGCCAGTGACCGAACGGCACTGATCCACTGCACCGGATGGGATGGAGTGGGTGGGAGGAGTAGCGCTGCTGGAAGTCCAGCTGTTGGGATGGTACAGATTGCGGCTGACAGGGCATTTGAACGTCTGTCCTGACTGTAGTGTGTAATAGTAGTGCGATTCGGTCTTCCACGCCATCTTGACCGATTGACCCACATTGATGGAATGGCGGATTATCTCCTGCTCCAGGTCAACGATGAGAAATCCGTAGCGAGTGCTGATGAAGAGCTGTCCGTCACCACCCTCATAAATACTGTTGATGTGCTTGCTCTGACCCTCCATAGGTGTATCATGCAGGTCAGAAAGTGTAGTTAGTGAACCATCCTGATGCAGCAGGTCAATGATGCCATTGGTATAGACAATGGCGAGCTTATGTGCCTTTTCGGAGTAGGCAATGTCGGTGATTTCAAAGCCTGATAGTCCATCCATTCTGTCATATTCGCGCTCAAACTGCCATGTCTTCCCGTTTGCAAGAACCAGTCGGTTTCCTTTGAGCATAAAGATGTTATCACCCGAACACTGCACGCGCCGATACTGGTCGGCATACGGAAAGTACTGCCAACTGCCAGCTTGCATGTTTCCGAGTGAAAGTAGGGAAAGCAGCGCGAGAGAAAGGTATCGGCCAATGGACATGATGGATGGAGGTGTGTTTATTTAAAGGCTATGGTAAACGTTGGCTACTTGTTCGGCAATGACGTCCCAGTTGTACTTTTCCATATCGTACTTGAGCTTGTGGTACGGATTGTCCACAATTGCCTGCAGGCGGGCTGTGAGTTCGAGCACGTCGCCACAATGGAAATAGTTGCGGGCAGGAAGTCCCACCTCAAGGTTGGCAGGAATGTCGCTTACCAGGGTAGGAGCTCCGTATGACATTGCCTCAAGCAGCGCAATGGGTAGGCCCTCATGGGAGGATGGGAGCACGTAGCAGCAGGTGTGATTGAGGAGTGACTGCAGGCGTCGTCCTTTGATGAATCCGGTCAGGATGACGTTATTCTCTTTAGCCAGTGCCTTGAGCTGGTTAGAGTAACTGTCCTCAAAATCCGAATCGCCGGCAATGACTAGCTTGCAGCCGTGATTATCAATCTTGGAGAATGCCTGAATCAGTTGATGGAGGTTCTTTTCGGGCGAGAAGCGGCACATACCGAGAATGTATTTGCCGGGTTCGATGCCCAGATGGCTGAAATAGGCAGGGTCAGAGATGTCATGCGCAGCGGGTACACCGTTGTAGATGAGGTGCATCTTGTAGTTAATGTGGTACTTTTTGCGCAGGAGCTCCTGGATGCCCTCGCTGATGACAATCACCTTATTGGCAAAGGTGGCACCCATTGCCTCTCCGAAGCGGAGCACAAGCTTTGCCATCCATCCCCATTTGGCGCGGTCATAATCCTGACCATGATGGGTGAATACCACCTTCATGCCCATCATTCGGGCAATAGGAGTCAGTATGGCGGGACCACAGGCGTGGATGTGCAGAATCTGGGCATTGAGCCTCTTCGCCTTCCAGACGGCACGCCAGGTATGGATGATAGCTTCAAAGCTCTTGCTTCGGGGGGCATCAATGTCAATGAGCTTGACGCCCTTCCAGCGTAGCAGATGGTCATGGGCATAGCTTGCACGACGGATGACGGTGACGTCAGAATCCTTGTCAGCCAGACGTGGGAAAAGCTCCTCGCAGTGCGTCTCAACGCCACCCATGATGTTGGGGATGCCGCGAGTGCCGGTGACTACTATTCTATTTTTATTAATCTTCACTTTCGTTGTTTTGGTGTGTGTAATGGTTAAGAAATGGGATTGGTTGAGGTTCATCAGCAACCATGCTGACGGAGGTCGCCCTGACAGGGATCCTGACCTACATCGCACCACTTCTTGTCAAGAATGGCTGGCTTGCCAAAGAGTGAGCGGCACTTATTGTGCAAAGCCCAGCCGAGCGGATACTTGATGTACTTGTGCATGACTGGCGAGGCGGTGCCTACCATCCAGCAGTTCTTGGCACAGGTGCGAACCTTCTGGCGTACGGCTTCAGCCTCCTGGCTGCACCAGATAGTCATGAAGTCAGACTTGTGGATATTACCCATTGACTGCTTCCAGTATTTCTCCTCAAGGCCGTTGCAGGGATAGACGTCACCCCATGGGTCAATGAAGAAATTGGCAGATCCGGCTTCGCAAGGAAGCATGCGGCGTCCGCCTTCGATATAGTTGATCAAACCCATGTTGAACCATGCGCGGAACCATGATTTAGGGCTGTTCTCCTTCAGCTGCAGGTTAACGAGGCGCTCAAAGTTGCCGCAAACCTCTTCGCGGTTCGTAATGACATTATCGTCCTTGTGGAAGTAGTAGCTGTTGTGGAAAGCAGCGGTGGCAAACTCAAGCCCCATACTTAAGGAGAGCTTGTAGAGTTCGAGCATGTCAGCAGAGTTGTTGTTCGATACAGTGCAGCCGAATCCGATGTCCTTCAAGCCCATCTCCTGAAGTGTCTTGAGGGTGCGAAGCCCCTTCTCAAAGCCGCCTTCGCGCCCACGCAACTCATCATTCTTCTGTTGCAGACCTTCAATGCTGATGCGAATGCCGATGTTGGGGAACTGACGAGCCAAGGCAATCACGCGGTCATCAAACCAGCCGGAGGTGGAGATGACGATGCGATCCGTGTGGCGGTAACACTCCTCAACGATTTCAGGAAGATCCTCACGTATGAAAGGTTCACCACCCGTGAGGATGATGAACTTCAGCTTTGGGAGGCTCTTAAGGTCAGTGGCCTTGATCTCTTCCTCCTTACGGGTAGGATTCTTCCAGATGTTGCACATCACGCAGCGCATAGGGCAGCGATAGGTCAGGATGATGCTGGCATCTGTGGGTTGTATTATCGAATTCTGTGCCATATAATAATCATAAAACGCACATTAATAATATTTATTGTGAAGGAGGCGGGATTTTTGCGGTCGGGAGCGTGCAATGTCATTTGTCATGGTCATTAAGGTCAATAAGGTCATTAAGGATTTCTAATATGACCGAAACCTCCAGCAAGTGTTGCCCAGCTTGAGCACAAGGTTCTTACCGTCAAGCTTCTCTATCTGCAGTCGGATATCCGAGTGCGGTTCGGGAAAGCAGAATAAAGTGTTGAGATACTGATGCATCACATCAGCACCTTCTGCCTCATCATCAATGTAGAGGTTCAGCTGAAGAGTATTGCCGGTGTGGATGAAACCACCCGTCAGCTGGTAAGAGTAGTGATGATCCGTTCCGGTGATTCGGGCAAAGACACAGTCATTCTGGAAAGCCAGATAGAGCTGGTTAGGATAGAAGGTTTGCTGCTCCTGCTGGATGGAGGTCAGCTGCCATTGTCCGTAGAGGTCACCAATATTGCCGTTCTCCTGGCAGGAGACAGACGTCAGCAGGCAGAGGGTCAGAATGGAAAGAATTCGTATAAGGGTCTTCATCAGATAGGCAGGTGATAATTGATTCGTACATTGAGCGTGTGATTGTGTCCCATGAGGTCGCCTTCATCAAAGGCGTAGGCAAAGGTGCCTTGCCACTTGCCAACCGCGTATGTGACCTCCGCCATTGCCGAAGTAGAAAGACGGATAGCGGGAGCTGGCTCGAAATAGGTGCCCCAGGAGCGGCGGTGACTTGCCAGCAGTCGGTAGGAGAGGCTTCCGCCCTTCGGTTCAGTAGCCGACCAGAGATGGCCTCGTACACCCAGATGCCAAGCGAGGATGCGATTGTCTGTGAAGCAGAGGAAATGATCTGCATTATAGGCAGGCGATTTCAGCAGGGGCGAACCACAGGCTTGTCCGAAGTGCGAATAACCGTTGTAGAAATAGTTATTGTAATAATTGTCAGCGCCCTGCGCACTATGCGCCACGTCGGAGATTGCCTGCCCTGCAAAATCGCCTGGCGCCCAGTGGATAGGTCCTGACTGATCCGTAGTTTGCAGATACTCCAGCACAATGCCCTGAATGAGGGCGTTGCCAGCCTTGTTCTGGTATTCGATACCCCAAAGACCATCCATGCGGTTGCCCTTGCGGATGCCGGAACCATCTTCAAAAGGATCTTCGCAGTAGAGTGCCACCTTTCGGCTGTAATCCTTTCCCCACTGGTATTCGAGCATTGCCTGGAGATTGCCGATGTGATTGCCATAGACAAATGCCTGATCACCCGAGGTGGAGGTGTCGTCACCATGAAGGGGGAGGAGCACCGTGAAGAGATCCTTGAAGGCGGGCGAGAAGTCACCGCAGAGCGTGGGGTCAATATAGTTGACTGACTTACCACCGAACTGGACAGCATGGTCACAGCTGAAGGTGAAAACCAGCGGCTTGTCAGGACGGGTGCGCAGGGCAGCACGTTTCTGATGTGACCAGACATGCGTGGTGCAGTAGGAGCGGCCGTATCCCGTCTTGCCTATGAGATATTGCTCATATTCCTCCTCAAGATAATCAGAGTCAAGATAATAACCATAGCTGGCATCCATATAGAACTGAATCCACTGGCGGGTGCCGGGGATATCTACAAACTGATGCGTGCCGATGTAGGCACCCGGGATGGGACGGGCGTTGCCACTCCAAACCGTGCTGCCCGAAGAGAGCAACTGATCACGGAAGAGCGGCGCAATCTCACGGCTGCCTATCCGCAGATCCAGCCACTGCCACTGTGCCTGAAGGTAGAGCTGCTGCAGGTAGAGCGGAGTGTGTTCGCTCGGACGGATGGAGAGCTGCACGTCAGCGGCGCCAGAGAGCTTCCAGTCGCCGCAATCCTTTTCTGCCTGATAAGCTGCCCGCAGATAGCCGGTATTGGTGCGTGATGAGAGTATTCCGTGGCGGTTGGCGGTCAGGAAGTAGGCAGTATAGGCACCATTGCCTGCAGCCGCTTCTGCCGAGAGGTCGAGCGTCTGGCTCCACTGGGCGGAAGCAGTAACGGTTAGGGTACTGAACAGGGATAGTAGCAGGTTACGATTCATTCGATATAGTTTTTACCATGGATAACCGCAGTACACGATTTAGTTTTTGCCGTGAATAACCACAGCACACACGCGGAGTGTCTAGTTAGCAAATGCTTCTGATGACGCGAGCGGTATTCTCCACCTGGCGTTCGGCGGAATGCCGCTGCTGGAAGTTGCCTGAAGCATTGTCTGACAGATGTTGATAAAGCACCTGGTCATGATACAGCTGATGGAGTGCATCCAGTAGCTGGCTGCGTTCATTCTGGATGGTCAAGCCGGTGACACCCTCCTTAATATAATCTTTCAGGGCATTTGAACGGGTTACGATGACAGGTTTGCCCATCTGCTGCGCCTGAAGCAGCACCAGCTGTCCTGAACTGACTTCAGGATCACGCAGGGGAATAACCACACAGTAACAGTTATGAAGCCAAAGCGACATCTCGCTGAAAATGTCATTGTGGATATGAATGTTGGCAGGAACCTTGGTGTTGTGGTAACTGTCACAGATGATCTCCACCTCATATTCCGTGCCCCCCAATGCCTGCGTGAGGAAATCATAATCACGGTTGCTTCTGCCCACGGCAAGGATGTACTTGCGGCTCTGCATGTCAGGTACTGATGGCTGCGGTGGGAAGCTGTTCATCCCCAGCGGAACAAAGTGGAAGCGGCTGGCGTCAACACCCAGCTGCGAGGCATAGCGCTGCGGTTCGGAGGAACTGTGCACCGTGTAGGCGTCAATGTAGGGGCTTTGTACAACATACTGCATGAACCGGTGATATAGCTTGCCGATGAGCCCTTGCTTGGGAAGGTAGATGAAAGTAAGTATCACCAGCCGGAAATGCTTACTGACGTGGAAAAGCCTGCAGTAGAAAGCAAACAGCAACCCATAGAACTGCTGATGAGCCACGATGACACCGTACCGCTTGCGGCGGAAGAAGAGCAGTAGCGGAAATACCACGTAGCAGAACAGGCATCGGAGACGGCTGCTGCCGTCGCCGATGGACATGGATTCGACATGGAACTCACGCCCCGTCTCCTCTGACATCTTGCGGCAGTAGGGCCACTGATCGTCTTCGGCCATGTGGGTGACTATAACGTCTCGCTTGGCTTTGCTCATATTCCGGAAGTCAAGAATTGACATAAGGCAGTACAGTCATGATCGGCCTCGTAGCGCTGGATGTCAGCCGGCTCAAAGAACTTCTCCTGTGACTGCTGGCAAGCCTGCAGCAGTACCTGTGAAAGGGCTGTAGGGGTGTTAGGCGCATAGGTTTTGCCAAACGACGGATAGCGCTCCACCATCTGATGGAAGAAGGGAATATCAGACATAATGGCAGGGCACTGGAAGTAGATAACCACCTCAAGTACACCGCTCTGATAGATCTCCGTATAGGGAAGCAGCACCACAGGGCGATGCTCAAAAAGGAAATTCAGCTCCGAATCGTCCATGTGACGCAGTATAGTGGTGACAAAGGCAGGTTGCGGCTGGTCAGCTATCAGATTGCCTTTGTCCATACCGGCAATGACAATATGAGCACGCTGGGCAAACTCTGGGTGCTGCCTATCAAGCAGATGGATAGCCTCCTGCAGGATGTGGATGCCCTTCGTCTCTCGTATCTGACCGAAGAAGAGAAAATTGACCTTGTCCGGATGGATGGCGCTTCGTACTTCAGGAGCCACTCTGTCTTCAATTACCTCCTTGGAGAATTCGTAACTGAAGTGGGGAAAGTAGCAGGTTCGTCCCTCAAAGCCTAAAGCCTTCAGTCGGCTCTCTGTATCGTGGCTATGGCAGATGACCGCTGGTACGTGCTTGAAGTAGAAGTGAAGCTTGGATGCCTGATGAGTGTCAACACCCTGTGCACCATGTATCTCAAAGATGTCGTGCACGATGACATACAGATTCTTCCAGCCCAACAGACAGCGGATGAAGAGCTGGTCGGCTTTGCGAAGGCCGAAGGATTGATAAACATATATGTCGCTGGCATCATGATGAGTGAGGCGGAAACAGAGCATCCTGAAGAGTGCCCAGGCGAAACGGAGCAGCTTGGCGAGGCGGTTCCCGTGATAGAAATTAGGGAAGAGCGCCTTCTGTCCATCAGTATCGAAGTTAGAGAGGATGGTGACGTCCAACCCCTTCGATGCCAATGTCTGCTTGAACGACTGGTCATAGAGATGCATGCCTGTCTCATGACCTACGCTGTCAATGAGGTAAATCATAAAACTAATACTTTACAAATTTTTCCATTCTTGCCCTCTTCATCTACACCGTGGATGAGGTAGATGCCGGGTTTGACACGAGCGCCTGAAGGCAGGTGCAGATCCCAAGTGGCTGTGGCTCCCTGGCTCCGTGTCTGGAAGATAAGGTCTCCGTTGGCTGCGGTGATGCTCACGTGGCTGTCATTCATCAATCCCATAATGCGCAGTTCGCCACTGTATTCAGGACGCACTGGGTTAGGATAGCAGTGAAGGCTCGAGAAGTCCTCTTCGCCCTCGATGGCATCCGTCTGATAAGTGAGTACGCCACCCTCACAGGAGATAAACAGGATTCCCGTCTCTGCATCGTAACAGAGGTTCAGGATATCATCAGAAAGCAATGGCGAATTATCGGAAGAAAAGTGTTCAATCTCTGTAATACAATCCTCGGAAAGGAGATAGAGACCCGCTCCTGAAGTGCCAATCCATTTACGGTTAAAGTTATCTATTGCCATACAGCTGCAGACGGTGGATTGCATCAGATAGTCAGCTAGATTCGTTCCGTCATTGCGTGGAATCTTGACGCGACGAACTTTGCCCTTTCCTGGATTCTTTTGGGCATAATCAAAAGTGGTAGCCTGATTCTCAATGACGAAAGGACCGAGGTTGGTAAGTACCCAGACTTTTCCGTCAAGGTCTTCACAAAGGTCATAGATATAATAAGGTACGTATTCGTTGCCATCCTGATCTACAAGAGTGGAGAACCATGCTGTCTGGTAGTCGGATTTGCCTACATTGGCAGGATTGCCCTTGTCGTAGTACATGCCGACTCTCGACTTCTGGTAGCCATAATCATTGAGCACCCACTTTATGTTATACGGATCATGTCTGCTTAACAGAATCCGACGGGCATCAGGAACCTGAGCCATGCCTTCATTAGGGTATTTGATACAACTTCCGTCGGGGAGCAAGCATCTCAATACTGTGTCTTGTACAGAATTTGTGTAGAAAAGACGTCCGGCATCATCGTACGCAACTGCTGATACACGAGCAGATAAAAAATCCTCGCCAAATGCCTGAACAATGCCATCTTCTGCCAAATCATCATATCGATGAACTAAGGTGTCATTATTCATGATATAAAGACCATGAAGAGCAGTGCTGATGGCATAATTGGAGGGGTCTGTAGGATCAACGGCAATTCCAGTGAGTCCGATGAATGTGGTTCTTTCCTGCAGACGGGAGGCGATTGCTTCAGCAATATTTAGGCTATTCCAATCATCCACCACTATATCATATCGGCAGATGGAACCACTTAATGCATGTGCTGCAGATTGCCCAGATGTATAGGGGAGACGTGAAATGCCTATGATTCCGGAGGGAGTCAGTTGCATCTCGCCCATATACAGCGTATTGATTCCGCTAACCTTCATTACATGGTCGAAATCCACCTTGAAAGCGACATATCTGTCAGGATCATTCTGTTCAATGGTCATATAGTAGATGCCGCCATTGGGATGAAGCAAGAAATAGCAGTCATCTTCATAACAATATGCATAGCCATTTCCGGCATTAATAGGAGAATTCGTATTCGGTGTAAAGGTGCCAGATTCTGTATCAGCCAACAAAATGTAACCGTCAGAAGCAAGGATTGCTCCTGATGTTAGTCTGTGGATAGTCTTGAATCTTTGTTCTGAAAGGAGCGACTCCGTTGTGTTGTCCTCATGAAGCTGCAGCAGTTTTCCTTCTTGAGATAAAAGCCAGCATAGGTTATGATCAGAAGCTGGGATAAGTGAGGCTTGACTCAGGTCTTGGGTTATGACCTGTTTCCAGTGGGTATTATCGGCAACATTATCGGACAAAGGACAATACTCCAACTTTTTCTTCGAAGAGTAACGATAGAGATTGTTGCCAAAGGAGAAGGCAAAGTCAATGCTATATGGAGTGTTGATAGAAACAGGAATGCTTTGTGCCTTGAGATCTAACACCTGTACGCCAAATGAACATGCAAGATATAGCATACCATCAATTTCTTGTATCGAATTGATAGTCTTATCTCCGGCTAGAGCTTTGTTGGCAATATCAGGAACGCCTACAATGGTGCCATCGGTATAAATAATGTCGATATTACAATCTTTATAAACGATAGCGAGGCATTCCGCCTCTATGGATGCAGCAATTAACTGGGCTTGTTTGCCTGTCAGTCCGTTGTTGCGGGAGTGCTGTACATAATCAGGACAAAGAGGGTCTGTAGAAAAACTGACTAAACTTGGTCCTGCTATGCCGTAGATACGACCATTGAAAAGCTGTATCTGTGAAATATTGATGACTGAATTATAGATGTTCCACTCTCCAATAGCCAATAGTGTGGAGGGGAAAAGTATAATCAGAAAGAGGAGCAGTCTATTAATATATTGAATCAATCTCATATTATGCTTCGTTATATAGCATATAACGTAAAAAGTCGTAACATATTGTACGAGTTCCCAAACATCGGGCATTATATAATGCATGCAGGTAATAATTCAACCGAATCATCGTGCTGTAAGGAAGGTGCTGCTTACAAAAGTGAAGGTGCTGACGGGTGGCTTTCAGTTTGCGCAGCATGGTGTTAGATGAGTGATCCGGAGTGATATTACTGTCACTCTTGCGCCAATGGACATGCACATGGGGTATGGTCGCGATTCCGGGGGTATGTATTGCCAGACGATACCAAGTGGCATCGTCGCTACACCAGGCAAGATCATAATGCACGAATCCTCCGCACATCATGAAATGATCACGACTGAAAATATAGTCTACAATAAAACTGTTGAGACGGTACGAGAGCCTTCCGTGAAGGAATTGCTGAGCAGACATGATTGAAGGAAAGTCTTCTTTGATGTAATGCTTATCAGTAGTAGGTTTCCCGAATGAATCTATCACCTGTACGTTGAAGTGGAAAAGAGATAGGGAAGGGTTCTGTTCCCTTGCCTGATAAAAGGAATCAACGCAATCGGGATCCATCATGTCATCATCACTGAATATCCATAGCCAATGTTCTCCTTGGGTCTGTGCAATACATCTTTCCCAATGAGACACGAGATCTTTTCCTCCCAGATTTTCTTCAAAGCGTATGTATTTGAAGGGAAATCGTCCTTCGAATTGGCGTATGATAGGGGCAAGATCATGTGGCGAACAGTCATCGCAGAGATATGCCATGAAATCATGATTGCTTTGTGATGCAATTGACTCCAGGGTTTCTCGAAGGAAATCAGGTTTATATATGGGTAATACGATGGCTAGTTCTGTCATGACTGTTAATGAATACCTATAATATAATAAATGTAGCTGTTTATGGTCAAAGCGGATGAACCTTCTGGTAAATACTTAGAATGGATTTACCATACTTCTCCTCCAGGAAATGCTCCGTTGCAAACTCCTCTGCTGCCTTTGCAATACGATGAGTCATCTCAGGATTGTTAACTGTCTCTTCCATATAGGAGAGTAGTTGCTCTTCAGTAGTGAAAAGCCATCCGGTCACTTTGTGTTGTATGATCTCATGCGTGCCACCTTGATCAAAACCGATGACGGGACACCCTTGCAGCATTGCCTCTACTGTAACACGCCCTTGAGCTTCATTGTGGCTGCACATGAGTAATGCTGCTGATTTAGCAATGATCTCATCTGGATTATCTACATATCCCATAAATTGCACTTTATCCTTGTGAATTTCAGGCACCATCTTGTGGAGTGACTCCTGATAGGTGGAATCCCATGTAGTGCCCATGAGCAGTAGCTGGTACTCAGGATGTTTCTCTGCAAATCGGCAGAAGACTCGGATGGCAACGTCAGGCGCTTTGTGGGGTAACAACTGTCCACAGAAGACCATCTGCGGCAGTTTCTTCTCTATATGATATAGTGACTGACTTGAACGGACCGCATCGAACATCACATAATGCCTATGAGGTTCCTCTGAAGAATCCACACCATAATGCTGAGCAATGGAACGGGTGATACTTATGGTGGCATCAGCTTGCTGGATCATCTTCCTCAATCTTTTCCATCCACGGAATGGACGATAACCCATGTCAAGATCAATGAATTCTCTGAGGTGCCATATATGGGGTGCACCCAGACGTTGGGCTAAGGTGGGTCCAAAGTCCAGAACAGCAGTATTGGTATGAACGATATCGATACGTTTTCCATTGAGTTGCCGGATGATGGAATCAATGGCTTCCCGGTGGTCATGCCAGTCTCGTATCAGGCGATAAGGAAAGGAAAGATACCGTTTGAACTTTGACTGGATACCCACAAAGTCAACATGGTACTTTGCCACAATGCATCTGATTCCACTTTTCTCAAAGAATTCTTTGGCTACACCTTCCCCAGGCAATGTGACAAGAACTTCACACCCCAGTCCTTGCAGGGCGTGAATCATGTTGGCCAGAGATAGGGTAGATCCCATCAGCTTGTCATCTTCATGACTGAGAAAGAGGATTGTCATAATAATTAATGGTCAGTAAGATAGATTTTCTTATAGCTTATTGTCCCTGACAGATGGATAGATCTGGTTATGGATACACTGTTGGCTGGTGTATGTATTTGAGGGTTTCCTTGCAGATCATAATAGTCAGTCCTGTATATTTTGTCAGCAAGGAGTTCTCTCCATTTCAGCTGCTCGTTATGAACAACACTGTCAACGATCTGACGGATGAACAGAAAGTCATCTGTTCCATGCATTGAGTCATCCGACGGTATCGCGGTCACGTCTGAAAGTAAGGATTTATGTAAAAGCGGTGACAATACAGACTCGTAAAAAGTACATGCAAGTGCATATCTGCCTAGGATTCTGTCAATGTGATAGGTATCATAACAGAAGTCATTTTCCTCCTCTAAATAACTTTCACGTAACAGTTGTATGACAGCACAGGATGGAATGGAACCATCAAAGAAGGATTTGAACTTCTCACATATTATTTGAAAACTCAATTTGGTTATGTCATAATTCATCCTGAGTTGAGAATGATCATAAAACGAAAACCCCGGATGATTACTGTCAGAAGCATAAGCCCATGTAATGTGCCAATAATAGGCAGCATCACGATGATATTCTTCCAGAGTTTTTATCAGTTTTTCAAGATCAGAGATTGTCTTATCTTGTTTCCCGGAATATTGTGAAGACTGTTGCAAGATGATGACATCCCATTTGTGGAGATTTATGACATCGCTAAATCTTACAGTGTCTTTTACCCATTGCATCTCACTATTGTCATAGTGGGAAAAAGTGTATTCGGGTTCGTCACTCGTTATCAGTTTGAGATGATCACTCAGGCTGCCTCCGTTGATGTGTAAGTATGACAGATCAACGAGACTGGTATCTTGTTCCAATAATTCAGGCACCTGAAATAGCATATCCTCCATAAAACTATTTCCCAGCCCGAAGATGCGCAACTTCTGTTGCTGTGATGAGGCTGAGATAAGGATAAGTAATGCCAGTATGAATGTCATCTCAAGTCGTTTCATAACGGTTCAGGGGTAGTTACTTTTTCTCCATTTAATTTGACAATACGAGCCGGATTGCCAGCTACTACAGCATGAGCGGGTACATCTTTGGTAACTACAGTACCGGCGGCAATAGTGGTGTAATCACCAATGGTAATGCCTCCCAGCACGATAGCACCCGCACAAACTTTTACGTGGTTGCCTAAAGTAGGAAATTCATCCGAGAAAGAGCGTGCAGTACCGATAGTCACATTCTGCCATACTTCACAGTCATGGCCAATGCTGCGACATGCAATGCGAGTGGAATGACCATGATGAACTACCAGACCACTCTTTGCGTTCCTATAATTTGTGCCTTCTGAATGAAATGTCTTTTCTCCGGATGCCCACCATGAGACAAAGTATCGGAGTCCACCCATTCGCCAATAGAGTACTGAACGGTATTCATGCAGGGTCAAAAGAAATAATGTGTCAGAGATATTCTGGCGCTGTCCGTCTTTATTAAGTACTGCACGATACCAGTTCGCCCTTTCTTCATCAAAGAAACGGCGGCGGGAATGAACCTTCATCAATACGTATAGAGGCAGAAGACGAAGGCAGTTAAGATAAAATAACAGACGAGTGATTAAAGGCATAAAGATATCTGTTAATGGGGTTAGTCTTTTATCAGTGAATGTATCCATTCCCTGACTACAAGCTTATAATAAACGACTGAATGATTGAGTCCCAAAATTCTGGCATTCTCATTCAGCACTTTCTTGTTATTTGCTTTGCAACTGGAGAAACCCTCTCCATATTGATATCGGCAGAGGCTGCGTGCCTCGTATTGCATTTCTTTTCCTTGGGAGCGAAGTAAATATACTAATTCAAAATCTGCACAATGTGGGTATTCCTTCCAGTTGAACGGATGTTCCTTTATCCATTCTGCTGGCATGTAAATACTCTGGTGACAAATACCGATGCCGGGTACACCAGATTGTTCCCACCAGGGTAAAGCCTTACGGAATACCTCCTCGCCATCAGGCATTACCCGAACGCAGTCACCATAGATGATGTGGTCTGCTTTGCGATTCTCCAGATGAAGTGATGCAACCGTATTATCGTCATAAAATGTGTCACCCGCATTCATGAACATTACCCATGGCGAAGATGATAACATGACACCTTTGTTCATAGCATCATAGATTCCATGATCAGGTTCGCTGACCAAATGTGCAATATGTCTTCTATGGGCGGAGATGCACTCAAGCGTTTTATCCTTGGATGAACCATCTATAATGATATACTCTATCTGGTCATCGAAAACGCTTTGTCCGATGACTGAACGGAGTGTACGTTCAATACATTGCTCTGCATTGAAGGTAACCGTGATGATAGTAAGTAACTTATTCATTTGAATGGATCATATTGAAAGCTGTAGTTACTGTTGCATAGATGTTATTCGGACTGGATTGCCGACAGCGACGGCATTTGCTGGGACATCTTTTGATACAACAGATCCTGCACCAATTACAGCGTTGTCACCTATTGTGACACCTTTTAGGATGATGCATTGCGTGCCAATAAAAACATTCTTGCCTATTGTAACAGGTTTTACTAATCCCAGTGCTGTGCGTCTCATTACAGGATCGCTGCTTCTGATATCATGGAAATCTGCATCAATAATTACGGTTCCCGCACCGATTTGTGTGTCATCTCCAATGGTAATTGATTCATGAGCCGTAATGGTCACGGCACTCATTCCTATATGATGGCCGATTGTAATCCTTGCTTTAGGAGTCATTGTACAAATACGTGAGCGCGACATAGAACCTATATTGTTACTCCTATAGGAACTGAGTATGGTACATCCTTCACCTAATGAGATGGTAGAATGTGGAACGCGATAGAAATAAGGAATACCACAAGCGTGGAACCGGCATCCTATTCGCACACCTTTGGCATAAGCAATACAGAGGGAGATCAAAGATGAAGACCATCTGTGTATCGCATACAATACCTTATTAAGGTGAAAGAAAATACTACCTCTCAAATCCATGAGTATAATTTAAATAATGTATTAGAAATGGCTTCTCGGTCATGCCGTCTCAATGCGGATGTCCTGCCTGAATTACTTAATATCATGGCTAGCTGATCATCTGCAAATAGTTGGCAGACATATTGAGCTAGCATCTCGACCTCTTCAAATCGATAAAGTAATCCGCTTGTTCCCTGTTCCACCAAATCCGGTAATCCGCCCACATAACTTGCTATAACAGGTGTGCCGATAATCTGTGCTTCGCAAAGAGAATTACTGCTGTTCTCAATGGATGAGGGACAGATATAGAGGTTCGCTCTTTGGTATTGTTCGATCATCTTCTCTGCAGTTAGAGTGCCTAAGAAGTGAACACATCTACGCAGATTGTTCTGATAGATGATCTTACGGAGTACATTAACATAGGTCGAACGATGTCGCCAGTGCTGGTCAATTCTATCTTCACCTACCACGTAGAGTTGTGTGTCAGGATATTCCTTGAGAATATATGGCAAAGCCTTGAGTACCTGATGGAGTCCTTTGAGCGGATAATGGCTTTGACTCACGAAAATAGAGTGACGCTGACACTTGCTCAATGTCCATGCGTTGGCTGGATTATAGAAAGGCTCACGCAGCACTTCTTGTAAAGTATGATATTGCGCTTGAGGAGCGAGGACTTGTGCATGAGCTTTATCCCAGGCTGTACGACCTGCAATATGTTCTACTTTCTTAAGTAACTGAGTCTCCAATTCTCCCCGTTGAGAAAGGCGATGTTGCTCTTTACCCAGCGTACGGTTGAATCTCCAGTCATTGAATGACCAGCATCCTTTTTTGTCTTCTTGGGTCAGTCCTCCCATGTAGTACCGTGCACAAACACTTGCAAGACCTTGTATTGAAACCATAGTATGCTCGCAACCGCACGTTTCTATCCATACCAATGAATGGGCAAATTCTGTACCATGGATGTGGATGACATCTGGTTGTATATCTTGCTTCAATGAATCAAAATAGGTAGGCAGTTGGTTGCTGATGGCTGATAATCGGGATCTTTTGGCAGAAGCAAACGAAGAACCGGTTTCTATCCAGCGCTGGGGGAATATGTGATGGATAGTTTGACCCTGTCTGACATCTGCTTTCCTGTCTCCGGGTTGCACGATGTGAAGCTCAATGTCCGGATGGGCATTGAGAATTGCTGTTTGGTAGCCAGAGAGCCATCCTCCAACTTTAGATATAGGCAGGTTTAGCAACTGACAGGCTTCTGGCATCATGATATTAACTATCCAAAGAATTTTCATTCCCATTTTGGAAGCTTAGGTTTCTTTTCTGTTAATTCATCAAGGAGTTCATCATCATTCATCGAGCAGAGATTGGGGTAGAGGCAGAGGCTGACGCACATCCAGATGATGAATGTCTTGGCACTTACGGCATGGAGTCCGAAAGGTAGCATATCAAATACCTGAATAGCTATAATGATAATGGCTGCCTGGCATAATTGGTTTTTACTGTTCCAAGCTCTTTTTATGGCAGTAAAGAGTATGGACAAGATTAGAATAATATAAATCATTCCGCCTTTGAGCATCATTTGCAGATACCCATTCTCTACAGCATATCGTATGCCATCACCTGATTCATCTACGCCGCGGCATTCGTAGCCGCCACGGATTCCTCTGCCAATGATCATATCAAGCGGAGTCTTCAGCATATCCCAGAAGAAGAGGAGGAATACGTAGTCACGCGTATTGTCACCTGCACGTTCGGAGATGGTGGAGAAGATGCCGTTCTGGTTAAGCATGAAGACGGCAGCAGCAATCAGTGCGCAGCTGATGCCCGACATGATCAGCAGAATCTGCGTTGATCTATTCATCTTCTTTCCGCGGAATATCATCATGTAGGCGCCTCCCAGCAGATAGAGCAATGAGGTAGCCATCAGGTTCCGTCGGGCTTTGATGGTGGCAATCAAAAATGCCACAAACAGCCCGGCAAAAGCAAGCCACAGCAATTGCTTCTTATGATATTTGCTGGTCATCAGTATCAAGCCTCCTGCAGCCAGATAACCTTCGAAGCAGAATTGCAAAGCTCCGTGAGTGGCATACAGTACCAGCGGTATCAGCATTAGCGGTATTCCAATCAGGATGAGCCAGCGGCTGATCCTGAAATAGCTTTGTACAAGTGGCACGGGCGGTATCAGCAGAACGAGGGCAAACAAATAAACGGTGTAGCTGTATGGATCAGCATACACAATCGGTGCCAGCATATCTTCCGGATCGTAGCGGAATACCATAAAGATGTGCCAGAAGAGCAGACATCCAATGAGAATCCACGAAACCCGCGTCCGCTGGATCTGCGAGGGTCGGAGCGATGTAAAGAGGCTTAAAAAGATCAGCAGCGTGCCAATGGGCATGATGTGGTTGAGCAGATTTCCTATCATACCCAGCATCACGTAGTCTGTCTGTGCATAGCCAATACAATAGATGCCCAAGCCTATCCAAAGGAGCCCCAGACGGTCAGCAAAAGTGTTGTGTTTGATTATGCGGTCCATATTCCTCTTTTATTACGGTGTATCACCATCCAGTATTGCATTGGTGCCAGGATCAATCCATTGAAGTTTGCCAGGATGGAGGCAATAAGTACGCATTCCATTCCCATACCAAACACATCTGCAAGCAGCAGCGTAGCGGCAATGAATATAGTAGGAGAGATGAGGCTCGAACAGAACTGTATCTTCAGTGCTCCAATGCCATTGACAAAAGTACAGAATACCTGTCCGATCATCATGGTCGAAACGTACACAAGCATCCATGCCGAGAGCGAGAACTGCATCTCTACCTGCTCATCAATGTGTCTGTTGACCCAAAAGTCATAGAACCAGTCAGAGAGTGCAAGCATCATTAATCCTCCTGCCACACAGAGACAGGCAGTCAATGTGTATTTCTTAATACATTTCATGATCCACTCTCTGTCATCACGGCTCCAGGCATCTGTCACGGCACTCCACAAGGGTTCTATCATCAGGAAGAATGTCATGTAGAGTACATTGAAGTAGCGATAAGCCAGATTGTATGACGTAACCTGAAGCATCGAGAAGAGTCGTCCGATCAGGAACGTCGAAGTCTGGAACTGTATAATGAAGGCAATCTGTATGACAAAGAACTTGATGCCCAGATTGAGCAGTGTGCGTGTGTCGCTCTTTTTTGCCAAGGCAATCCGAGGACGCAGCTCTCTGTAAGGGCCGAGATAGAGAATGGCAGATGCAATTACCCACACAGCCAATGGAGGCAGGCAGAGCGCAAATGCCAGTACGGTAAGAGATCCCTCTACCGCGCCATCCAGTATCCAGATGGTGATCAATACGCCTAACTGTCCGATGAAGTCAAAGAGGGAAGAGATTGCCGCCCTTTGTTTGGCCATCAGGACAAAGCTGAGCGTTCGCACCACCATGTTAAGGCAGAAGTAACTGGTCAGGATGGTCATGGCACGTTTCAGATCAGGTTCGTATGCCTCTTCGATGCCGAAGATTGGCGTCAGGTCAATCAGCCACGATAGGCTTGCCAGTACCAGCAGCAGGATGCCGAAGATGATGGAAAGCATGGCGTATGTTGTGCTGACATACGATTGTCCCTGCTTGACGTTACCATGAGCCAAAGCCTCTGTCAGCTTATTGCGCAGTCCGTTGCTGAATCCAACATCAAAAAACTGCATCCACATCACAACGCTTGAGATGGTGAGCCAGATGCCGTATTGTGTTGCGTTGACAAAGTTGATGGTCATCGGAACAAGCACCATAGTACAACAGATGGAACCAGCCTTAACAGCCAGTGCCATCAGTATGTTTTTTTTGAGCAATGAGGTGCGTTCCTTTCCCTCCATGTAGTTGGTGTTTATTCGTTGGTCTCCTCCTTTATATATATAGTAAGGAGATTCTCCATCTGCAGCCTGTCAATGAGCGTCTCAATGTAGGTCAGGTTCTCCTTGAGCGTTACCCCTTCCTTCACAACCAGCAGGACTACGTCTGACTTCCTTAACAGATACATGACGTCAGCCTTCTGTGTGAAGGCAGGTGTCTCTACTAATTCATTGTCGAGCTCTGTTGTCGTGTACTCGCTGATGGCTTTCTCAAGGTCTTCCGTCAGTGTTCCCATCTCTTCATCGCCCTGCATGGTAACGAATACCATCCGCTGGTCAACCGTCTCCACCATTCCGTCAAGGGCAAGCACTATCAGGCGCAAGTCATCCTGGTTGCCTGGATGGTAGATGTGGATGTCGCCACTGAATCCCTCCAGGTCTTTCAGCTGCTCTGGGGATTGAATGGTTCGGCAGAGCATGTCGAGGATGCGCAGCCACACCATAGGCAGGAAGATGGAGAAGAAGAGTGCGATAAGCAGGATGACCGAAGTCTTTGGTCCGGAAGGAAGCACATTGACGTATGCTTCATCCACCTGCTGGCCGATAGGAGTATCCTGATTGATGGTCAGGGCGTTTTGTTCCTGTTGAGCCTGCAGCATGAGCAGAACCTTCTGCTTCAGCTCCTGCTGGCGTACCAGTTCCACGTATTCACGCTCCATGACGGGAGCATTACTCTTCAGGTTGAGCACTTTGCTCTCCTCCTTGCGTGCCTCTTTCTGAGCCTTCTCAATGGAGTTCTGCATGCTATGGAGTGTCAGGATGACTGACTGGCGCAGAGTCTCAAGATTCTCCTCGGCGCGTACCAAGGCAGGGTTGTTGCCGATGGCTGATCGCTTCAGATTCTGATAATAGAGGATTGCTTCGTTGTATTCAGCCAAAGCAGGTTTATCCTTTGATGATGATCCTACTGAAGCGATGAGTGGCAGCGGTTCAAACTTATGGGCAGGATCGTTGACGTATTGCTGCAGCATCTTGATATGATTGCCCTGAACCTCCAGTTCGAGCAGTTGCTGCTTGAGGTCAACCATCTGTTCCATGGCAATCTTTGCCTCCAGCTCTGGGTAGGCAAGGTCATGTGAACGCTTGTAGTTCTCTACCTGATACTCCAGGGCAGAGAGCTGTTGTGCTACGGTATCAATGTGACTCTGCAGCATCTCGCTGCTCAAGAGTGTGGATTGGTTCTTGGCATCAACGGAATAGCGTTCGTAATTGCGCACCACGGCATTCAGCAGATCAATCGTTCTGTTTGGATTGGCATCTTTGTACGCAATCTGTACGATGTCAGCCTTTTTGTTGATCAGGCTGAATTCCATGTCCTCCATGAGTGACTGTGCGCAGGCAGTATAGCTTGCCCATCCTACTTTAATCTTCATGGATTTGCCAGGCTGGAAGAATTCTGTCGTACTCAATGTGAATCCACCCAGTTTCGTGTCAAAGTGAGCTGGCAGCTTGACGTCGTCCAGGTCGCATACCGTTCCGTATTCGTGGCTCTTGCAGTAGATGTCTGCTGTCTTGCCGTCAGCACTCAGCTTGATCTTCCATTTCAGATAGTCGCTCAACGTATCGCTGAATGCTGGGCTATCAGATGTGAGGCTGATCGGAGTATCTTTCCAGAAGATGCGGCGCTTCAGTGTGGGACGAGTATTGAAATCCACGTTCATGCCAATCTCTTTCACGGCATTGTAGAGCACGTGGTGTGATTGCATGATGGTCAGTTCATTGTCCACCTCGGTTCCGCCCATGCCCAGGATGTCACCGAATCCGGAGTTCTTGGCAAGCGTAGCCATCATACTGCTCGATGCACTTCCATCTTTAATTTTTAGTGAGGTATAAACTTCATACTTCTTGTTCTTAACAAAGATGAATGCTCCTGCAAGCAGCATACAGCCTACGAAGGCGATTGCAAACCAGTACCATCCCTGACGGCACTTCTTGAGGTAATTTTTTAGTTCGTTTTTCTTTATGTAAAGCATAATTTATTTCCAAATTGCTATAGCGAGTGAAGCAAGCACAGAGACGCAGCTCACTATGGTGCCTACCAGCGATATATTATATGATTTGAGATTGTTGTACCTTGACGAATCACGCTTCGATGAGTTTGGCGAAACATAGATTACGTCATTTTGTTGCAGATAGTAATAAGGCGAATTGACAAAGTCGGCTGAAGTGAGGTCTATCTGATGCGCCTCACGGCGACCCTCATCTTCACGTATCAGGAGCACATTGTCACGTCTGCCATAGATAGTAAGGTCGCCAGCCTGTCCTAAAGCCTCAAGCAGTGTGGCACGATTGCCTTTAAACTCACAGATGCCTGGTTTGTTTACTTCTCCAAGTACTACGGCAGTGACATTGATCATGGTTACTGATACGATTGGTTCCATCACGTATTCCTTGATCTTTTCCACCAGATAGTCTTGCACTTCGAGCGTAGTTTTGCCTTTGATCATAATTGTGCCAATGACAGGAAAATCTATCTCGCCTCTCTCATTCACACGATAGGTATGGATGGAGGGGATTGTGCTGATTTCTCTTCTTTCAGAACTCTGCTGCGCGAAAGGAGTCTTATTGAATGCTGCCGCTGCCGCCTGATCCACAGCGCTGACCACGATGCTGACTTCATCATTTGCCTTCAACTTGGGCGCATAGCTGTATTGCTTGTTCCATAAGGAGTCAGGAGTTTGCATCACATCCTGCAGATAGGAGATATTGTCCCTGTGAGTGGCACAGGAACAGAGCGAGACAGCAATAAGTATCAGTATTGGAAGAAGTCGCAGTGCTCTGCGTGTTATTTGGATCATAATGATTTTTAATAGATAATGTTATGGGTTACAATAATAACGTGAGGAATGCGAAATTATTGTTTTTACCCCTCAATTACAGGCCAGTTCTCCAGTTCATGGCCAATAGGAGAGCCGAGCCAGAGCGGGATGCCGAATGGTTCTACTATCTGCCGGATGTTATCCCAGAGTTTTACCGGCATCGTTGGATCTTCATCGCAACCCGTGAAGTGTCCGCATACCAAACCACGGATCTCGCCCAGGATACCGCAAAGTTTCAGCTGCATCAGCATACGGTCTATCTTATAAGGGCTTTCGGCTATATCTTCAATGAAGAGCAGCTTATCCTTATAGTCAAAATCGTAAGGCGAGCCATGCAGTCCGCTCAATACAGCCAGATTACCGCCAATCATCGGTACCGGATGGGAGAGGAGTTCGTCTATGAGCAGTTCCGTCTCTTCTGGATTCAGATCCTCGTTGCTCCATCCCTGATGTGGAGCCACGAAGAGCTTGGCTTTTTTCAGGAACAGCAGATTGTGCTTCTGTGGCCAGGCGCGGTGAGCGGCGTAATACTCCAGCAGTTCACGGATGGTCTGGCTGGTGCGGTGACGAGGCTCTTCACCCAGATGTTTCATCATGGGTGCATGCACGCTCCTGACACCGCATTTCTGCCACAGGGCATGGAGAGCGGTGATGTCACTGTACCCCACAATTGGCTTGTTCACACGGCTGATCAGTTCCTGCGGGATCATGTCAAGGATCTGCATACAACCATAACCGCCGCGTGTACACCAGATGATTTCTACGTCATTGTCCTCCAGTGCATCAATGAGATCTTGTGCCCGTTCGTCAGGTGTTCCGGCAAATCGCCCATAGCTTCCTTTCGTATGTTTTCCCAAGGTGACCTTATGTCCCCATGATTTGAGTGTCAACACACCATTGTCAACCACTTTTGGTTTGATCGAACCGGCAGGAGAGATTACTCTGATATGCATAGTTTATAGTTATTTGCTCAAGTTTCGCTTACTTACTTTGGTAGGCAAAGGTATATTTACAGTCGTCTTGTCACATTGATTACCATCTCATCCTTCCATGGCGTGAAGTCGCCTGCCAGGATATGCTTGCGAGCTTCACCTACCAGCCAGAGATAGAAGGCAAGGTTGTGGATGGAGGCAATCTGGAGTGCCAGGTATTCTTCGGCGTGGAAGAGGTGGCGCACGTAAGCCTTTGAATAGACCTGATCCACGTAGCTTGGACCATCCTCCTGCAGTGGAGAGAAGTCATGCGCCCACTTGGCATTCTTGATGTTCATGATACCGTGGCGAGTGAAGAGCATACCATTACGTCCGTTGCGGGTAGGCATCACGCAGTCAAACATATCAATGCCGCGCTCAATACCCTCCAGCAGGTTGGCAGGAGTGCCCACGCCCATCAGATATCGTGGACGGTTCTGTGGCAGAATCTCATTCACCACCTCAATCATCTCGTACATCTTCTCTGTCGGTTCTCCTACAGCCAGTCCACCTATGGCGTTACCCTCTACATCCATAGCGGCAATCTTTTCTGCTGCACGCCTGCGCAGTTCAGGGAAGGTACAGCCCTGCACGATGGGGAATAAAGCCTGATGGTAGCCATACATGCCGTTACCCTGTTCGTCCTCCGTCTCCTTGTAACGTTTGAAGCAGCGGTCCAGCCAGCGCTCTGTCAGTCCGAGGGATTTCTCGGCGTACTTGAAGTCCGAATCACCGGGCGGACACTCGTCAAATGCCATCATGATGTCGGCTCCGATGATACGCTCTATGTCCATCACTCGCTCTGGGGTGAAGAGGTGTTTCGAACCATCAATGTGGCTGCGGAAGATGGCGCCTTCCTCCGTGAGCTTACGGTTCTCTGCCAGTGAGAAGACCTGGAAGCCGCCCGAATCGGTCAGGATAGGCCGATCCCATGAGTTGAACTTATGCAGTCCGCCTGCCTCCTGCAGTACGTCCAGACCCGGACGCAGATAGAGGTGATAGGTGTTGCCCAGGATGATTTGAGCCTTTACATCTTCCTTCAGTTCCTTGAAGTGCAGGCATTTCACCGAGCCCACAGTACCTACAGGCATAAAGATTGGTGTCTGTATCTTGCCGTGGTCAGTGGTAATCTCGCCGGCACGAGCCCACGAGTTCTTATCTGTAGCTTGTAGTTCGAAAGTCATAGAGCAAAGTATTATTACACCCGTTCAATCAGTTATGGCTGGCACTCTTACGGTTGGCAGCAATCACCTTATATATATAGTAGGCAAATCCGAGTGCCACCACTACGGCAATACCTAACTTTACGTATCCGCTGTACTCCTGAACCTTGCTGATGAGTGCCTCCTCTGGCATAGTTTGTCCGATGAAGTAACCAATCAGTGCCAGGATAGTATTCCAGATGCCTGCACCGATGGTAGTGCAGAGCAGGAAGGTGCTCATCTTCATGCGAGCCAGGCCGGCAGGGATGCTGATGAGCTGGCGGATGGCAGGGATCAGTCTGCCTATCAGGGTGCCTATTGCTCCGTGCTCCTTGAAGTAATCCTCAGCCTTCTCAACGCCCGGACGGTCAATGAGCAGCATGTGGGCTACCTTTGTGTCGGCAAACTTGTGGATGATAGGGCGTCCCAGCCACATAGAGAGGAAGTAGTTGACCAGAGCGCCGATGATGGCACCCACTGTGCCTACCAGGATGATCATGGGCAAAGTCATGGTTCCCTGATTGGCTGCAATGTAGGCTGCCGGGATAATCACAATCTCGGAAGGGAAAGGGATAAACGAACTTTCCACTGCCATGAAGAGTGTGATCCACCAGTAGTTCAGGGTGTCAGCCACCATGTAATAAATCTGTTCCATATAATTATTCTATCTTTTTCAGAGCCTCATTGTCACCTATGCTTTCAAAGTAGGCTCTCAATAGTTCTTTGCTTGTATCGTCTTTGGGTTTCAGTTCGAGCAGTCTCCGATAAGTCTTGTCTGCCTCGTCATAACGGTTCAGGTTCATTGACAGTTGCGCCTTTGCCAGCAGATAAGTCTTGGATTTAGGTTGCAGTCTGATCAGTTCATCCAGTTCCTTCATCACCTCGTCAAACTGGTGCATGTCGGTGAGCATTGCTACGCGCAGAGCCTTGTATTCAAGTTTTTCCGGCTTGAGCTTGATGGCTTTATCGATTTCCTCAAGCGCTTTCGGCGTGTTTCCCTGATCCACATGGAGGGTGGCGAGTTTCAGGTAGATTTCATCAAACTTTGGCATTCTGTCTATCAGTTTGGTGTAATTCTCTATCGCCTTGTCGTTTTGTCCGAGCATTGAGTAGGCATTGCCCAGCATCTCGTAGGTGAAGTTTGTCTGTTGCTCTGCTTCGATCCGGTCTATGCGTACCTCTTCGTGCTTGAGTTTCCCCTCGATGAAGTCTTTCGCTACCAGGAGGTGTTCCACACATCGCTCAAACTCATTCTGGCTGAAACAGATGTAGCCGAGAGCGAAGTTGAAGAGGGGGTTGTTCGGGTCGATGGCAAGACCCATCTCGCAGCTGTTGGCACATTTATCTAACTGTCCGAGTTCAAGCTGGCAGCGTGAGAGGTCCTGCCAGGTATAGACATCGTATGCATCCTGATCCAGCGCCCTTTCCAGTACAGGTATTGCCTTCTCATGGCAGTTGCAGTCCATCAGCTGGGCACCGATGCGTCCCAGGGCTTCTGCCTCCTGTTCTCCCTGCTTGCTGTTCTCTATTACGTGATTGGCAACCGTAACGAGGCACTCTGCTGTTGGAGCCTTGGGCAGGTAGGAGAACATTTCGTCAATAATTTCCACAAACTCAATGGTCATCAGCTTGTCAGCCATGAATGTTTCGGTTAGGTAATTGAGAGCCTCCTGATGTTTTCCTTTACTTACCATGATACCGAAGCGGATGCTGACGTCAAACGGGCTGGCTGCTTCCGGCTTGCCCTCCATGAGACGCTCCGCTTCGGATATTCTGTGCAGATGTACCAGCACCTTGGCCTCTACCAGCTCCAGCAGTTCATCTCCTGGATGCTGGTCAAGACCAATCTGACATGCACGCATAGCTTCATCCGCATCGCCTTCGTCGAGTAGGTCATATACGAGTTGCTCGATGTCGTCTGTGCTATAGTAACCGATCTTTCCATCGGTCTTGTCAAGCATGTACTGGTAATATGCTCGGGATTTATATGTCATTATCTTCAATTATTTTGATGCTTTCAGCGAAACCGTACGGTTGAATACGATATGGTCATCAGTGGTGTCCTTGTCCACGCAGAAGTAACCGATGCGCTGGAACTGGAACTTCAGACCCTCGCGTGCCGTACCGTCAGCAGCGTAAGTGAATGGCTGCTTGCGTACCATCTCTGCTGCGAATGGCTCAACGTAAGCCTCCACTACCACCTCGCTCTGAGGATTGCGTTCGCTTTCAGTAGTAGCCTCCTCGTCTAGGAAGAGATTGTTATACAGACGAGCCTCCACCTTTACGGCATGCTGGGCAGATACCCAGTGGAGCGTACCCTTCACCTTGCGGTCAGCACCTGGCATTCCGCTCTTTGATTCTGGGTCGTAGGTACAGAGGATGTTGGTGATGTTACCCTCTGCATCCTTCTCTACACCGGTACACTTGATGATGAAGGCGCCCTTCAGACGTACCTCCTTGTCGATGGTGAGGCGGAAGAACTTCTTCTCTGCCACTTCCTGGAAGTCCTCGCGCTCAATGTAGAGTTCGCCAGAGAAAGGCATCTCATGCTTGCCTGCGCCCTCCTGCTCTGGGTTGTTATCCATCTCACACATCTCTACAAATGGGCAGTTGCTGCCATCGGCAGCGACTGTCCCTTTGGGCCAGTTGGTGATAGTGAGTTTCACAGGATCTACTACGCCCATCACGCGGGTAGCAATCTTATTCAAATCATTGCGGCCGGCATTCTCCAGCAGGACAATGTCATTCAGCGCCATGAACTTGGTGTAACCGATGGTGGTGATGAAGTCGCGGATAGCAGGAGCAGTGTAGCCACGGCGACGCAGACCGCAGAGGGTTGGCATACGAGGATCGTCCCAGCCGCGTACGATGTTGTTCTCCACCATGTCACGCAGATAGCGCTTTGACATTACGGTGTTGGTGAGGTTGAGGCGGTTGAACTCAATCTGGCGTGGCTTGTATGTGATACCTACGGCATCGGTCTTTTCGTGCTCGCCATTCTCTGGCTTCTCGTTGGCGCCGAGCTTCTCTACCAGTCCCTCCTCGTAATGGATGTCCTTTCCCTCCTTGATGAGTGCCATCACGGTTGCAAAGTAGTTGTAGAGTGGACGGTGAATCTCAAACTCGAGTGTACAGATCGAGTGGGTGATACCCTCCAGGAAGTCTGACTGGCCGTGGGCAAAGTCGTACATTGGGTAGGCGTTCCACTTGTTTCCTGTGCGGTGATGTGGATACTTGATGATGCGATACATGATTGGATCGCGGAAGTGCATGTTTGGATGAGCCATGTCGATCTTGGCACGCAGGGTCAGCGTTCCCTCCTCAAACTCTCCCTTGTTCATGCGGCGGAAGAGGTCCAGGCTCTCCTCCCACGGACGGTTACGGAAAGGTGACTCCACGCCAGGCTGTGTAGGAGTGCCCTTCTGTGCAGCAATCTGCTCGCTGGTCTGCTCCTCTACGTAGGCAAGGCCGCGCTTGATCATCTCTTCTGCCAGGTTCCAGAGCTCCTCAAAGTAATCTGAAGCGTAGTAGAGACGGTCGCCCCAGTCGAAGCCCAGCCAGTGGATATCCTCCTTGATGGCATCTACATACTCGGTATCCTCGCGGCTTGGATTGGTGTCATCAAAGCGGAGGTTGCACTGTCCGTCATATTTGGCAGCAGCACCGAAGTCCATGCAGATTGCTTTGGCATGACCGATGTGCAGGTAGCCGTTTGGTTCTGGTGGGAAGCGTGTGTGTACTATCTTGGTTGGCGACGCAGCTACCTTTCCGGCAGCCATATCCATCTCGATAAATTCCTCAACAAAGTTTGAGGCTTTCTTCTCGATTGTAACTTCTGAAGTTTCCATATTTGTGTTGTTTGTTAAATTTCTAATTTAAATTTGCGCGCAAAGTTACGTTTTTTTTGTGAGATAAACAAATTTCGCTTCCACAAAAGCGTAAAAAAAGAGGATAGCATCATAGAATGCCATCCTCCATTTATGATTCAATGCCTATTGTTGGACATTAAAGGTATGCAAGCAGCAATTTTGCGTTAGGTGATTTGCGAATTTTAAGGAGCGCACGCTCACGAATCTGACGTACACGCTCACGGGTCAGGCCCAACTCCTGGCTCACCTCTTCCTGGCTCTTTTCTGGGCAGTCAATGCCGAAAGTCTCCTTGATGATCAGCGCTTCACGCTCCTTCAGCATCGAGCGGAGCAGGTTGTCAAGTTCAATGTGGAGTGACTCGTTGTTGAGCGAAGAGTCTGTTGCGTCGAGTTTAGTGTCTGGCGTGATGTCGAGCAGTGTGCCGTCCTCATCATCCTGCAGTGGCGAGTCGAGGCTGACGCCACGGTTGTTGGCAGCCATTGTCTCGCGCACCTTTTCTGGTGCTACGTCCAGTTCGTCTGCAATTTCTTCAATAGTGGCAGGGCGGTTCTGCTCCTGCTCAAAGCGGTTCTGGATGACGCGGATCTGGCGGATCAGGTTGTTCTGGTTGCCCGGCAGACGTACCATTCGGGCCTGCTCTGACAATGCCTGCATGATGCTCTGGCGGATCCACCATACGGCATAAGAGATGAACTTAAAACCACGGGTTTCATCAAACTTCTCTGCAGCCTTCACAAGTCCAACGTTGCCTTCTGAGATAAGGTCAGAGAGGGAGAGACCCTGGTTCTGATAGAGTTTTGCCACAGATACCACGAAACGGAGATTGGCACGCACCAGTTTGTCCAAAGCCTGCTGGTCGCCCTTATGGATGCGTTGAGCCAGATCTACCTCCTCGTCCGGAGTCACCATGTGCTCCTTGCTGATAGCGGTAAGGTAAGACTCAATCGACTCCTCTGTGCGTCGGGTGATGTTCTGTGTAATTTTAATTTGGCGCATATTCTACTAAAATAATGATCCTGAATTTGCCCGTTTTGGTACGAGCGCTATAATTCCCTACGAAAAATAGTGCGCAAAGATAGTAAAAAATTCAACAAATCAGGTATAAAAATGAGTTAAGAAATTCAAATTTTTCTATTTTGTTGAGTTTTGTTAACTTAAGATGGCATTTTATAGATCTTAAATCTTTCCTTGATGTAGAGCCCGGAGCGTGGTGTTTCCTTCAGAGTTCTGCCGTCAATGGAGTATGCTTTCCCCTCTTCCGGCTCTCTATCATTAGGGTTTGCAACTTGTAGAATTTCCATCTCCTGAAGCAGTTCCAGAAGTGTGCTTACCCATTGGCTGTAACCCGCTGGCTTGGGGTGGACGTTATTTGAATAGTAGTAGTTCTCCACGTTGTCCAGCCGGATGCCGCACCGGCTCTCTATGTCCAGTATCTCTATGCCGCAAGCCTCACATACTTCCAGCCAAAACTCTTTAAGGTGTTGCCATTTTTGCATCACCTCCAGCTTCTGTACAGCTTCTGCATTAAAGGTTCCGTCGGCATTTCGCAGCGACTGATCGCTGAAGTCCAGATAATAATAGGTGGGGATGAAAAGGAATACTTGTGCATCGGGAAGCTGTTCTTTGAGGTAGCCGAACAGACCCTTATAGGTGGAATAGAGTGAAATGTTTGAGGTCCACTGGCTTCGTTCCTCCCAGTGCGACGCATCATTCTGCTTATAATAATATATTAATGTAGAGCTTTGGGCAGCGGGGCTGACCGAAACGGTTATGCCTGTTCCGTTGTCATCAAAGGCCACCGTCTCCTCCGTGGTAGTCCAGAAAGAGAAGGTCACGGAGCCGTCACCATTATCTATATCTACCCATCCGGCGCCGAATTGCCACTCGGTCACTTTGTCAATAATCTCCTGAATGGACATTTCCGGCGTCACATGTACGCCGTATGATTTGTCTGCCACCCGTATGATGCAGTTGCCCTCCTGCGTGGCTGTAGTGAGGAAGGTCATTCTCATCCCTGATCCCTCTGGTGTGCTGTAGGGGATCAGTAGTGTGTTTACTCTCTCTCGCTGCGTGCTTTCCACAGCTTTGATTGCCGTAATCAGGCTATCCTGCGCCCATCGTTGCGCTGATTCGTAGGAATCGAACAGCGGATGGATGGTCAGGCTCTCCTTGGGCATCCAGGGCGCGTCATGGATGCTTCCTGCCGGTTTGCTTTGGGCAGTACAGGCATGGATGTCATTCACATTCTCAAAGAAGATTACATCCACCTCCTCGTCCCGGTAATAGTTCACTAGATTCTGTGCTCGTACCAGCGAACCAGCCGTATCGTGCGCCATCGTACTGGTTCCTCCGGCAGATACAGGGTGCATCGGATCATTCCCCGGATGATAGTTCCATCCAGCGCTTTGGGCAAACTCATACTGCCACTGTCCGTCTGACCCGAAGCTGTCGAACAGTGTCCAGAAATCTACCTGATCCTGTGCCTGCAGCTGAAGGGCAAGCAAGCCACAGCAGATAGCTGCGATGATTCTATTTCGGATTGCCATTTTTGAGCAGCATAATGAGTTTGAGGCTCAAGTCGAAGAATACAATCTTTGCCGAACTGTTCTGGGCGATATCTGCCTCTGCCTGTGCCAGCTCGTTCATGATTCCCTCCACGTTGCGGTGGTTTACAAAGAGGTGGAAGCGTGAGGAGAACTGCCTTTCGTCCTCCTCCATATAGTTCAGGTTCTGCTCCGGGTCTGTCCCGCCCATCATTCCGTTCAGCGGTACGTTCATGATGAAGTTTTCGCGGATGAGGCTTTGGGCGTACTGTAGGAAGTTCTGCTGACGCTGTTTGCCCAATGCTGACATCTCCAGGCTCCAGTCGCGCATCTCGAAGATCTTTCGTGTGTAGCTCAGACGCATCATGGCGCAGAAGCGGTCAAAGTACATCTCGCGTTCCTCCTCGCCGAAGTTCGGCTGCATCCAGGTAGGGGAGAGCGGCGGGATGTTCAGGCGCTGGCAGCGGCTCTGTATGGTGCCCAGCACTTTGTCTGGTTCGTTGCTCACCAGCAGGAAGTGCGTCTTCGGATAGGGTTCCTCAATGATCTTGAGCAGTTTGTTCGAAGCCGTCTCGTTGATTTTCTCCGGCAGCCAGATGATCATCACGCGGTAGTCGCTCTCGTAGGGCTTGGCGGAGAGTTTGCGTATGATGTTTGCTGCCTCGTTTTTGTATATCTGTGCTGTCTTGCCCTCCTCGCTGATATACTTCACCCAGGTGGAGTAAGTCATTTCTGGATTGCGTGTCAGCATATCGCGCCATTCGGGCAGGTAGTCATCGCTCACGGCGGAGTTTTCGCCGCTCTGTCCGCTTTTGTTCACTACGGGGAAGACAAAGTGCAGGTCAGGATGCTGCCAGCGGTGTACCTGTCGGCAGTTCGGACACTGTTCGCAGGGTTCTCCGTCAGCCGTATGGTGTTCGCACAGGATATATTGTGCCGCCGTCAGCGCCAGACTCATTGCGCCCGACCCCTCACGTCCCGAAATCATCAGGGCATGAGGCATCTTGCCATCATCGATAGCCCGCTTCAGCCGTTCTGCTGCCTCTGTCTGTCCGGTAATGTCTCTGAATAGCATTTATCTCTCCTTGATTATGCCGTGTCTGTATGCCTTCAGCAGTTTCTGCAGGTTGCAGATCTGCTGCTGGAGTTCATGCCCCCGGTCTGTGTCGCGCACCAGCATTCGGTGGTACTTGAAGTCCTCCAGCTGTACGCGGCTGTGAATGTCCGAACCTGAACGGATGGCTTTGTCCTTTGATTCGAATGATTCATGCTCCACCAGCTGCAATCCGTGGCTATTATATATTAATGTGTAGCCGGAGATGCCCGTAGTCTCATGGTAAGGCTTTGAGAAGCCTCCGTCTATCACCAGTCGGATGCCTTCGGCACGCATAGGTGACTCGCCCTTGTTGGTACGCACCGGCACGTGTCCGTTGATGATGTGGCTGTTGGTTGGATCCAGTCCGAACTCCCGCAGGATAAATTCGCAGGTAGGACGCTGGTTAGCCAGTATGAAGAAGGAGCCTTTCTTCTCCTTATATAATCCTTCGTCGGCAATGAAGTAGCGTTCGAAGGTGGTCATCTTGTCTTTGTTGAAGAGTGGTGACTGCGGTCCGCACCATAGGTAGAGCATGTAGTCGAGTGCGTCATTGCGCTCCTCCGAACCCCAAGGTGAGAAGTAAGCCTTGCGCACCACGCGGTCCACTCGCTCCATCAGTTCGCGTCCCTTCACTATCTTGCCATCCACCAGCACCTCCTCAAAGGTGCCCTGCTCGGTCATTGGGATGGCTGCGTGGAACATCAGCATATTGTTCCTTACCAGGAAGAGTCCGCCCTTCTGGTAGAGCAGACGGATGTGTTTCTGCAGCTGCGAAGAGCGGCGGAAGGAGTGTGCCAGCTGTTCCATGACCTCCTGTTCGCGCTGACACAGTGCGTAGGGATCTTCCGGATTGAGCGATGGCAGTTCCTTGTCCAGCAGCTCGTATTCCTTGCCGTTGATGGTGATCACGCCGCGCTCTTTGTCTATCAGATGGAGCATCAGGCGGTCATCCATCCCGTATTCCGGATGGCGCTTGATGATCTGTCCCTCCAGTTTGAACTGGATGATCGAGATAGCCTTGTGCATTTTAGCCATCAGCTGTGCCGAGCGCTTCAGTCGCGGATTGTTTTCAAAGTCTTTGGTTTGCCACAGCATGCACGGATCGTCGCCATACACTTCGTATGCCATGTTGGCAAGCGGCAGGAGGTTGATGCCGTAGCCCTCTTCGAGCGTCTCCACGTTAGCGTAGCGGATTGAGATGCGGAGCACCGAGGCAATCAGTGCCAGGTTACCCGCAGCCGCACCCATCCACTCTATGTCATGGTTACCCCACTGGATATCGAAGTTATGGTAATCCATCAGCGTGTTCATGATCTTCCATGCACCCGGTCCGCGGTCAAAGATGTCGCCCACGATGTGCAGGTTGTCAATGATCAGGCGATGTATCAGGTTGCAGATGGCAATGATCAGGTCTTCGCTTCTGCCAATCTCCACAATTGAGTTGATGATGGCGTTGTAGTAGTCCTGACGGTCGCTCTCTGACTTCGACTCGTGCAGCAGCTCATCTATCACGTAGGCAAAATCCTTTGGTAGCAGCTTGCGTACCTTTGAGCGGGTGTATTTCACCGTCACGAATCGTGCCACATCCACCACCTGATGCAGTGTCATGCGGTACCAGTCGTCCATGTCCTCCTTCAGCCGTCCTTCGGTGCCTGCCTCCTTGTGAAGGCGTCGTTCCTGTTCATGCACCAGGTTCAGCTTCTCCTCCGGGTAATAGATGAGGGCGCAGAGTTCCCGCTTGTCGTTTTCGCGCATGGTCATGCCGAAGATGTCATCCACCTTGCGTCTGATCTGACCCGATGCATTCTTCAGGACGTGCGTGAAGGCAGTGGCCTCGCCGTGGAGGTCACTCAGGAAGTGTTCGGTTCCCTTCGGGAGGCTCAGTATTGCCTCCAGGTTGATTATCTCGGTGGCTGCAGCACTTACAGTAGGGAACTTTTCAGCCAGCAGTTCCAGGTATCTTTTGTCAGCGGCTACTTCTTCAAGCGTGTACATGGTGATATTATTTTGCTGCAAATATACTCTATTTTGTTTGTTTTTCCAAATTTTCTTTGCAAAATCCTATAATTCGCGCTTCATAGCTTCGCAAACGATGAAGTTCGAGCCTCCTACGAATACAATCGGGCGCTTTTCCTGTGGCAGCTTCTCTGCATCCAGCGTCTGTGCCAGTGCTGCATTCAGCGCCTCGTCAATGCTTGAATACACCTTTCCCGCGAGGCCTTGCTCTTCTGCCATGTTTGCCAGCTCGGCAGCAGGCAGGGCGCGTGGAGTAGGGGCGTTGCAATAATAATAGGTAGCCGGTGATTTGGGCAGAAGTCCGAGCACCGTTCGCACATCCTTGTCGCTCACCATACCGAATACCACATGCAGCGGATGTCCCTCGTCAATGAGATTTTGCAGTTGAGGCCCGATGTATTCAAAACAACCTTGATTGTGTCCGGTGTCGCAAAGCACGCGTGTGGCTCCATCCTCGTATTTTGCCAAAGTCTCCCAGCGGCCACGGAGATGAGTGAGGCTGATCACGTCGCGGAATCCCGCTTCCATCGCCTCCTGACTGATGCTGAAGCCCTCCTTGCGCAGTTCCTGCACGGCAGTAACCACGGTATTAGCATTATGCGGCTGGCAGTCACCCGTCAGCGGACACCACAGCTCACCATCGTCCAGCGTCGTATACCGGTTGCCCATCTGGCACTCTTTCACTCTTTCACTCTTTAACTTTTTAACTTGAGCTCTGCTCTCCACCCACATGATCTGACGGCGTTCATCTGCAAACCTCAGTTTCTTTACCTGATGCAGCTGAGCATTCTGTTCGAAGGTGAAATGCACCCGCTCATCCGTACATTCTCCTATCACGCACGTTACACCTGGCTTCATGATGCCCGCTTTCTCCGCCGCAATCTGTGGGAGGGTATCGCCGAGGAACTGTGTATGATCCATCGAGATGTTGGTTATCACCGAGAGGGCAGGGGTGATGATGTTGGTCGAATCGAGCCGTCCGCCCAAGCCTACCTCAATGACAGCTACGTCCACTCCCATGTCGGCAAAGTAGCAGAATGCCATCATATTGGCAAGTTCAAAGAAACTTGGTTTCAGCCCCTCCGTTATCTGATCCTCCAATCCGCTGTACTTAGCATCATTGAGCTTTCCAAACCACTTCTCTGTCCACTCCACTACATACTGGTGGTCAATCTCTTCGCCATTCACACGGATGCGCTCGCTGAAATCCACCAGATGCGGTGAAGTGAACAGTCCCACCTTGTAGCCGGCTGACTGCAGGATAGCAGCCAGCAGATGGCTGGTCGAACCCTTGCCGTTGGTTCCTGCCACATGGATCGTCCTGTATTTCCTGTGCGGATGTCCCAGTATTTTATCCATTTCCTCCACCCGTTCCAAGCCCGGTTTATAGGCATGTGCGCCCTGACTCTCAAATACAGGAAGCTGTGCGTAGAGGAACTCAAGCGTTTCTTGGTATGTCATGATGAATTTCTATTTTTTTCTTATTTCGATGCAAAGATACGATTTATTCTCCATTTTGCCAAATTTACCCTTCTAAATATTACGTTATTCGCTGATTTTGGTTTGTTTTTTAAGAAATGTAACATAGCCAAAGGGCGGTGTTACAAAATGTCGTATTGCGTAAGTCGCTGTAAACGAGATTATCCATCATCCCCTTTTAAATCATTATCTCTTCTTATGTTACATTCCCGAAAATAGCATAAAAAAAGTTTTGCACGTATTATTTTTTATACTACCTTTGCACCCGAAATCAAAACACAACCCTTTTGATTCGATCTTTTTATACCGATTAAAACAACTCTACATCCGATTTTAATAACTGCATTTACATAATCGTTTTTTGTCTTATGGAAAAGTCTGTAGCAAAATTCACTCTTCTCGCATTACCACTTTTCGCCCTGACCGCATGCCAGGACTATGAACCATTTACTGAGGCAGAGGTTCATGCCACCATGGCTGCCCGTGAGTTTGCTCACAATTTTGAAGCTCGTTATGGAAAAATTGATCCTAATCATGACTGGGGATTCCATTCGCTTGAGCCATATACATCGGTGATTGATACTCGTGCCAATGTTGATGTTAATTTGAATCAATGGGCAGATAAGTACGAAATGGTTCCAGGTTATCCTTTTATTAATAATAAATATCGTGTTCAGACTGGAACAAATCAGCCTGTCCATGAATTTGATAATACTTCATATAATCATAGCGAGTATAAACTTCCTGCTGGTGACGTAACTGATTATGAGATTAGCTGGGTATCTGAATGGTTTAGAACTCATCGCGATGATGATCCTGAATTTATAGCTGCGAAGGTATCTATGAATATTTCTGAATTTTTTATTCAGAATGTAAGTAAAGATCATGATCAGATATCTTATCCTAATGGTGATAATAAGAATACAATTTCTGACATTCATGGACGTTATGCTGATCGTAATTCTGATTACGGAATGGATTTCTTGGTTTGTCAGGAAGCAGGAGGATCTTTAGATGATAGATATTATACAAGTGATGGATGGACAGATATCAATAATTTCAATTCTGGTAGTTCTAATTTCAATCCTTATCCTACTTCTTCAAATGCCAATTATACTTGGCGTGAAATAAAACTCGTCACTTCTGGTGGTACATCGAATTTTGCTTGTAAAGTTAGTGATATTGATTCTGATGATAAGTATGTCTATGATTGGGTTCTTGTCCATCTCAGCTGGACAGAAACAATTGATGGTACTCCATATAAACGTGATGGTTACTATTTGGCCTTTGACTATAGTGCTCATATGACAAATGGTTTTGAGTACCCTCGTGACCATTATTATAGCAACTGGATTGTCAAGATAACTCCAGCATACTATAAGCCAACCCCTCACACGACTCGTATCATGTGTGAGGACTTAGGTAATACATTTGACTTTGACTTTAATGATGTTGTATTTGACGTTGCTTACGAGAGGAATACAGATAATACTATTGATGCAGTTATTACACTTCAGGCAGCAGGTGGTACTATGCCTATTTTTGTAGGTACAAAAACTGCTGGATTAGAGGCTCATAAACTTCTTGGTAATCGCCCTTCTACTACTCCAATTAATGTTTCAAGTGTTACCTCTAATCCTACCACTTATCGATTGAAGAATGTATCTACAAACCCTGATGATATTAAAATTTACGTAGATAATAACAGAGATGGTAAGTCATATGAAATTGGTTCTGCCAATCGTGGTAATCTTGCCGCTCATTCTGGAAGTAATGGTTATAATGATGGCGATAAATTGGATGTAGGAAATACAGGTGCATCTGCTGCTCCACAGAAATTTGCTGTGCCTTCGTCAGTTCGTTGGATGCAAGAAACTGAACAAATAGAAACTGCATATCCATATTTTGAAAATTGGGTTCAAGATGCCGGTTTCTTGAATGATGGTAAAGAATGGTATCATAATGATAACATGGAATCGTCTGGAAAGATCTGGAATGTGGGTGCAGGCTTTAATGGTGAAGAATATTCTGGTGGAGGTTCTTCTTCAGGTGATGCTTATGTGCCAAGTCATAAGTTGACTCTTGTTGTTGATAATCCAGAAATGGGTAGCGCAGTATTCCAAGTGGGTGAATATTATGGACAAACTGTAGGTTCATTTAAGTATGGTGAAACCGTCAGAGTTCATGCTGCACCGGCTCAAGGCATGAAATTCTGGCGCTGGAAGTTCAGAAATACAGCTGAAACATTAAGTACAGAAGCTACCCTGGAATTTGAATATACTCGATCAATGCGTGATATGGGAGAACTCGTAGCATATTTCTTGCCAGAGAACGCTCCAATTCCAAATAATTAATTTAGAAAAACAGGTGATAAGTTATTTCCTCTTATCACCTGCTTTTTTTCGTATTTAATCTTCCCGACATCTCGTAAGCTTCGCCAGCACTTTTGACCAACCCACCCAACACCAAGAATCGTCCGCCTAAACCTTTAGTCAACCTTTCCGACCTCTCCGACACTCCGCCAGCACCTCCTGACGAGTTCCCCGACCTCTCCGACACTCCGTCCGCACCTCTGGACGAGTTATCCGACGTCTCGGACACTCCGTCAGCACCCTTGGGCATGTTTCCCGACGCCTCGGAAGATCATCTGTAGCTCCTGGCGAACGTCCAGAGGAGTCAGGAGGAACATTACCTTTGAAAAACAGAGCAACCTCAGTCAAAGTTCGGATTATTATCCATATTTGTAGGAATAAAGAGCATTAATAACAGTATATTTGTCATTTTTCCCTTCTGAATAATCAAAAACGAAGAGAAAAACCTGTTTTTATTATTTTTTCTTAATCAAGATTTGGTATTATCATAGAAATCAACTAATTTTGCACCTGTTTTATTATTCATTTGTATTTATTCACCATTCTTATATCATTATCACAAACGTTATGAATAGTTCATTCACAAAACTATCATTCCTTGCTCTGCCCCTGATCGCATTAAGCGCATGCCAGGACTATGACCCTCTCGGAGAAGAAGGCCTGCAGCATTTACAAAACCAAAAAGCCCTCGAAGCAGCCATCAACGAGTACACCCAAAACTTCGAATCCCGCTACGGCAAGATTGACCCTAATCATGATTGGGGTATGATGCTCACCGTCAATCCTGATGCTGGTACTCGTGCCACCGTTGATAACCGAAATGAATGGGTAGTACGTTATCATCTGAATGTTCCAGGTTGGCCAGATGATTATTATGATACTTCGGGAAATAAGCACACAGAAAATGGTTATCACTACCTGAATAGTTCTGGTTTGAATGCTCAGTATTCAGGTTCAGGATCCGTACCATCTGGTTCTCATCCAGCAGGCGACGTCACAGACGAAGAGATTCAGTATGTGTCATGGTGGTTCCGTACTCATCGTTACCCTACCTCGATTGCCCTTCACTGGACCGATTTCTTCGTGCAGGGAATCTCCGCTGATAATGACCGCTATATGAGTGGTGATAACCAAGGTAAGATAGTTAGTGACTTGGAGCGCTATCAAAAGAATAATGGGAATTGGGAACAGGTATCTGGTGACCAAAACGTCACCTACACGATTGACTATTTTTCTGCTGAGATGCTTCAGCCAGATCCAGGTGCAAGTGATGGCGGCTGGGATCATATCAAAAACTATAATCGCCAGAATTCAAACTGCATAAACGGGGAAGAATCTTTATATGTAGGAACTTCTGAGACCTCCGATATTTACAATCTTGATGGCAGCAGCTATAAGAGTGCTTATCCGATTGATAATCGACTGATTGCATTCTACGAGTCATCAGGTACAGAGAATTTCCGTGCTCATTATTCTCAAAATAGCATGGATCTTGATGTGAATGTGGAATACAATGAGGATGGTTCGGTAAAACAGCATCCTACCCACGAAGGTCACAACTGTGGCTTGGATAATAATACAGATCATAGAAGCTGGGTACTTGTAGAGCTTGACTTCAATGGTCCTTCTGGTCGTCATTATCATGGCTATTACCTCGCTTTTGACTATCAGATCTTTAAAGAGGAGGAGGGTACAGTAGCAGAAGGTACACTCTCAAAGTACACACTTCACAAAGCTGATGGTTACTACAGCAATTGGATTTTCAAGATTTCACCTGCATTACCTACTAATGAGGTTGCTTACACAGGTCTCTCACGTCGGATTATGTGCGAAGACCTTGGTAACACTTTCGATTTTGACTTCAATGATATTGTTTTTGATGCTACATACAATATTACTGAAGCCGAATACTTGCAGTATCTTGATGGTACATTGAATCAGTCACCCATTGATGTTACCATCCGTCTGCAGGCCTCTGGTGGTACTCTGCCTATTTGGGCAGGTGTGGATGGAAGCTATAATCTTCCTTCTACTTTTGAGGCTCACCATCTTTTGGGTGGCAATCCCTCTTCACGCCCTGTCAATGTGAATGCACCTGGTGGATCTGATGGTGTGCCTGTGGCTATCTATCACTATAAATTGGAGTTTCCACAGAACCTTTCTTCTGATGAAGAGCGTAAGCAAGCTCTTAGTTTGAACCGCATCCCGATTTATGTGTCAGGTAATGATAATAAGGGTACTTACCTTACCAACTCATCTTCACCTTGGGCTGATGAATATACACAAAGTTCACATCCAACTCCTATAAATAAGGGTAACAAAGTAGCTCCTCGAGCCTTTGGTGTACCTGTAGGTGTAAGCTGGATGAAAGAATGTAAGTTTATTGAAGACTCTTATACGCTCTTTGATGATTGGGTACGTGATATGAATAACTATGGTGATAATGCCGAGGAGCCGAAAAAACCTTGGTATATGGATGGTATTGCAGATGACTCACAGATCTATGCTTATACCCCATACGTCAAGCCTACTGGCAATTCTGTGGCCATCAAGGACATTGATTATAGCCAGTATGGTACAAAAATGTCACAATATATTGAGGAAGATGCATACGGAAATGTTTACCATTACATTGACTTCAATGAATTCCCTAAGGATCCTGAATCTCAGAAACTCTCTGGTAAGTACAATCTCACGATTGTTTGTCGAGCACAGAATTCAGATCCTGGAATTCAGAATGGTAAGTTAGTAAGAGTATATAAAGATGGGGATGGTAACTGGCATTCAGAGAATAATAATGATATTACTCCTACCAGTAATAAATGCGATAATTTCGATGAACTGAAGCTTTATACTTTGACATTCGTAGTCGATTTGGATGAAGACCATTTCGATAGCTATACGCATTTCTGGGTAGATAACGTGTATGCTGGAAGTGCTGATAAAGCAAGTGATATCTATATCAAGCGCATTGGCGAATCAACACAAACAGGAGGCGGAACGGTTGAGTATCCTCAGTATGGAGCTAAGGCAAAATATTCTCTTTCAAAAGACGAATATTCTAATTCTCATTGTTATATTGATCTTTCAAGCTTCGAAAACCAAACAAATGGTGTTTATACTGTTTCATTTGTTTGCCAAAGCCAAAATGATCCTGCCCAGTACATGCCTTCTCTTCAACTTAGCCTTGTAGGAGATAATTATCCTAAAGATCTAAGTGGAAATCCTACATCTCATACTTATACTGTGATTGATAGTGGTAACAATATGGTGCTGGTGCAGATAGGAATTAGTTTCCCATTGTATAATGATAATGATGAAACTAACTATACAAAGATGGAAGTAAAGAATATCTTCAACGGTTTGAATACTAATCCTTCTGATTTGGATGCCATTAAAGATATTCGTATTCAAGCTGCTCAATAGAATCCAATAAGAACTTATAATCTTGTATATTATACAGCGACTGGCACATCCCCAGTCGCTGTATTTGTTTTTTGCTTTTTTTGATGGAATATTTGGAGAGTACAAGAATTTGTTGTACCTTTGCGGCGTGAAACAATAAATAATTATATATTATGTGTGCAGTAAGTCTCAGTCTTGATAGTTCGTTGATGGAAAGAGTTCGCCCTGTTTTCCCATCAAATGAAAGTCTAATGTAATGGATGTCATCTCAGATGGAGTCTTTGATAAGGGGATATCTGAATAATGTTGATCATCCAACACGTAGTTGCGGTCGTTCAGATGAGGAACTTGCACAGTTGTTCGCTGACCGTCCAGACTTTGATGACTCTCGTGTATCCTGAACTCACTATTCCTATTAAGGCAGAGTGGCTCAATAAACCATTGTCAAAAGACTCATATTTCATTACTCATCTGGTGCAGCAATTTAATGTTGACGAAGTGATGGGTTCTTACAACCTCTTCCTTAAGGCTGCGTTTTTTGAAGGTATAGTTAATCAAATAGTGGATAATATCATCTGGAAAGAAGAATAAAGTTAAATGGATGCCAGCTTGTTTGGCGTCCATTTCTCATTCGTTAAATGCGTGCCAAGAGCGTTGGCATCCATTTCTCATTCGTGAAATCCGTGCCAAGAGTGCTGGCGTCCATTTCTCATTTATTAAATGCGTGCCAAGGAGTGCTGGCGTCTATTTAAGTTTGGAAAAAGAGAAAGTCAGAGATAACGGAATTTTGTCTCAGCATCTTCCATTGAACATAGTGTAGCAGCGAGGAGGTTCAGGTTATGGAACTGGGTGTAATCCGACTCGCCTTGCAGATCATCCTTCCATGGAGCCAGGATGAGCAGGGAACCGTCTGCGCAGGCGTGGAATCGCTCATCTTCCGGTTTCCAATGGGCGGTGATGGTTTCGCGCTGGAGGTGAATGAGGGGGAGACGTGCGGTGATGGCTTCGTTTTTGATCTGCTTCTCGCCGGGAGAGATGCCTGGGGTGACGAGGACGGTGCCCTGGCGGGCGGCAGAGAGCAGATGCTGCTGCTCATGGACGAAAGCGGCGGTCTCAGTGTAAGGGATGCGCGTGGTATAATCAGGGGCATATTGGCAGGTGGTCAATCCGGCGGCTGTGCGTTCCTGTTCGGTGAGCTGGGCATAGCGGGCGCTACGGTGGCAGAAGACCTGCAGCTTATCTGGGCGTTTGAGCAGGAGGAAATTGCCGAAGGCGGAATAGCGGATTCCTTGGATGGTGATGCAGAGAGAGCGTCGCATCAGGTCGGGGTAGGTACGGCGGAGTAGGAGGCGGAGTGGGTTTTCGTTCAGGTAGTTTTTCCAGTGGGAGAGTTGTCCCTCGTTCATCAGGATGTGGTCATTGTAGCCCTCTTCAAAGAGAAGTGGGTCGCGGCCCTGTTCATCTTTGGGCAAACCGGTGGGACCGGAGAGCTTCCACCAGGCGCGGGTGCATCCTTTCTTGAATCCGCGCACGATCATGCCGAGATGACTGCCTTCGGGCAGGGCGCTGTTCACGCGGAGTATCATGTGGAGATGGTCGGGCATGAGCTGGAGCTTCCAGACCTCAACCATGGGATAGAGCTGGTGGATCTTGCCTATCTCGCTCTGAATCACCTGCTGTCCGAGGGGCGTATAGGCGAGGTGGGGCCATTGGGCGGTGCCGCGCGGGGCTTTCACATCTCCTACCACCTCTCCAAACACACGCCAGCGCTCGTGTGTCACCATGGTGATCAGATAGGTGCCGACGGCGGCGTAGTTATGGCCGAACATCCGCCTGGTCTGGCGGTGATTGGTGGGATGGTAGTATGGGGGCGGAGT
>JAZLJN010000109.1:0-4378 GCA_045617885.1 Bacteroidales bacterium
CCGTAGAGCTCATCATGGAGTTCGAGAAGGAGTTCGGCATCACCATCCCAGATGATCAGGCAGAGAAGATCGCTACCGTTGGCGACGCTGTTGCTTACATCGAGGCTAACAAGTAATCACTTTTATTGAAGTTACTAATTACAGTTACAAATTACACATTGTTTTGTCTCTTGAGACATGCGATGGAGGTAATTCGTAATTCGTAATTAGTAATTTTTTATACAAAAATATGGAAATAAAGAGAGTAGTAGTAACGGGCCTGGGTGCCATTACCCCACTCGGCAAGACCGTTGACGAGACTTGGGAGAATCTTATCGCAGGCAAGAGCGGATGTGCACCTGTGACCCTTATTGACGCTTCGAAGTTCAAGACCCAGTTTGCTTGTGAGGTGAAGGATTTCGATCCTACCCTCTACTTCGAGAAGAAGGAGGTCCGCAAGATTGACCGTTATACCCAATTGGCTTTTGCTGCCGTCGATGAGGCTATCAAGGATAGTGGCATTGATCTGGAGACTGAAGATAAGAACCGCATCGGTGTAATCTACAGTTCTGGTATTGGCGGTATTAAGTCTTTCCACGAGGAGAGCAAGGGCTACAGCGATGAGGCTGGTCCACGATATAATCCTTTCTTCATCCCAAAGATTATTTCTGATATCGCTGCTGGTCAGCTGAGCATCAAGTACGGTTTCCACGGCCCTAACTATGGTACTGTATCGGCTTGTGCTTCATCTACACATGGTATGATTGATGCTTTCAATCTGCTTCGTCTTGGCAAGGCAAATATCATTGTGACCGGCGGTGCTGAGGCTCCAATCTGCGAGCCGGGTCTGGGTGGCTTCAATGCCATGAAGGCTCTTTCAACCCGCAATGAAGATCCAGAGCGCGCTAGCCGTCCTTTCTCAGCAAGCCGCGATGGCTTTGTGATGGGTGAGGGTTCTGGATGTCTCGTTCTTGAGGAGTTGGAGCATGCTAAGGCTCGTGGCGCAAAGATTTATGCAGAAGTGGTAGGCGGCGGTATGTCTGCTGATGCTTATCATCTCACTGCCACTCATCCAGAGGGCCTCGGCGCTAAGCTCGTGATGAATGCAGCCCTTGAGGATGCAGGTATGAAGCCAGAGGATATTGATTATATTAATGTACATGGTACTTCGACACACGTTGGTGACATCTCAGAGGCTAAGGCTATCAAGGAGGTGTTCGGTGACTGGGCTTACAAGCTCAACATCTCATCAACTAAGTCAATGACTGGTCACCTGCTCGGCGCTGCTGGTTCGGTGGAGGCTTTGATCTGCGTGAAGTCAGTACAGTGTGACATTGTGCCTCCTACCATCAACCATGATGAGGAGGATCAGGATCCAGAAATCGACTATAACCTGAATTTCACCTTCAATAAGGCTCAGAAGCGTGAGGTTCGTGCCGCCCTTTCGAATACATTCGGTTTCGGTGGACACAATGGTTCGGTTATCGTTAAGAAATACGTCGACTAACGTCGAAGTTAAAGAGATAAAAAAATAAAGAGTTAAAAAGTTCTTGCGGTCTTGTCCTATAGTCCTTTTTAACTCTTTATTGTTTCAGAATATTTGGGGATTCAAGAAGAACTCTTTACCTCTTTAATTCTTTAACTTTTCACTTTTTACCTCTTTACCTTTTTAACTTTTGTAGACTATGCGTTATTATCAGAACGTCCATGACCTTGGAAACCTTCAGGAGGCTGTCAAAGAGGCTCTTGAGGTTAAAGCCAACCGTTATGGCTACCAGCATCTTGGCAAGAACAAGACTTGCCTGCTTATCTTCTTCAACAATTCTCTCCGTACACGTCTTTCTACCCAGAAGGCTGCGCAGAATCTGGGTATGAATACCATCGTGCTTGACGTAAATGCCGGTGCATGGAAACTTGAGACCCAACGTGGCGTCATCATGGATGGTGACAAGGCAGAACATCTGCTTGAGGCTATCCCTGTGATGGCAAGTTATGCAGATATCATCGGTGTCCGTTCGTTTGCCAAATTTGAGAGCAAGAAGGACGATTATGAAGAGATGATTCTCTCACAGTTCATTAAGTATTCTGGCAAGCCTGTTTTCAGCATGGAATGTGCCACGGGTCATCCGTTGCAGGCTTTGGCCGACATCATTACGATTGAGGAGCATAAGGAAAAGGCTCGTCCTAAAGTAGTGATGACATGGGCTCCTCATCCAGGTCGTCTGCCACAGGCTGTGCCAAACTCTTTCGCACAGTTCGCTGTAGCTGCTGGCTACGAGGTTGTAGTTACTCATCCTCATGGATTTGAGCTCGATCCTCGTTTTACGGAAGGTGCTACTATTGAGTATGATCAGATGAAGGCGTTCGAAGGCGCTGACTTTGTCTATGCCAAGAACTGGTCTGCCTTCCAGGATCCATTCTACGGCCAGAATCTGGAGAAGGTTGCCATTGCAGGTGGACTTACTGGTCCAAAGGGATTCCCAGCTCTTGAGTTGCCAGGTATCGGACTCTATGAGGAGGACTGGCGCAGCTGGACTGTCAGCGACCGACAGATGGCAGTGACCAACGATGCTCATTTCATGCATTGTCTGCCAGTGCGTCGTAATATGATTGTGACGGATGACGTTATTGAAGGTCCTCGTTCGCTCGTGATTCCTGAGGCTGCTAACCGCGAAATTTCAGCCGAGACCGTCATTAAGCGAATCCTGGAGACGGAGTGCCAATACTAACCCTCCGATTCTGCCACTAAGCCATGTGACAAATTGTCCGAGGCCTCGGAAGCTCTACCCCAATGCCGGGACGGAGCATCTGAGGTCTCGGATTCTTTGTTCTTCCTCCTTGTCGTCCAATCTGAGATGTCAGCGGGACTGCCCCAACTTCACGGCACGTAATCCGAGGCGTAGAGACCATGATTCGTAAATCACGACACGTAATCCGAGGCGTAGAGACCATGATTCGTAAGTCTCGGCACGTAATCCGAGGCATAGACCATGATTCGTAAATCTCAGCACGTAATCCGAGGCGTCAGATGCAAGAGGCTGGTAGCTGGGATATGAAATAAGAAGTTCCGTGTCTTTTTATAATTTCCCCAGCGTATTTCTATATTTATAATGTGTAAATGCGCGAAACCGTTCTATTTCGTGCACATATTGTTGCATTTTGTGCCGTCTCTGCCTTTCAGTTATGACAAAATATGACTATTTCACTTCATAAGTTGCTGATTTTCGTATAAATCGTTTGTCATGTCAGGGAAATTGCCTAACTTTGCAGCGTGATAAATGCGCAATAATAACAATAATAACATATTTTCTAAAAAATTATGGCATTAAAGATTGTCGTACTTGCCAAGCAGGTACCTGATACCCGCAATGTTGGTCCAGACGCCATGACACCAGAAGGCACCGTGAATCGTGCTGCCCTTCCTGCCGTGTTCAACCCAGAGGACCTCAATGCGCTCGAGCAGGCTCTCCGTCTTAAGGAGCAGTTCCCTGGCTCAACTATTTCTGTCGTTACCATGGGTCTGCCAAAGTCAGCTGAGGTAATCCGTGAGTCACTTTATCGTGGTGCAGATGCAGGTTATGTTGTCACTGACCGTTGCCTCGGTGGTGCAGACACCCTCGCTACTTCTTACACCCTTAGCCAGGCAATCAAGAAGATTGGAGACTATGACATCATCCTTGGCGGTCGTCAGGCAATTGACGGTGATACCGCTCAGGTTGGTCCACAGATTGCTGAGAAGCTCGGCCTTACCCAGGTTACCTATGCAGAGGAGATTATCTCTCTCTGTGAGGAGTGCCGCAAGGTGACTATCAAGCGTCACATCGATGGTGGTGTTGAGACTGTTGAGGCTCCACTTCCTCTCGTTGTAACTGTCAATGGTTCTGCCGCTCCTTGCCGCCCACGCAATGCAAAGCGTGTCATGAAGTACAAGAATGCCACTGTTCCTGCAGAGCGTCCAGCAGAGCAGGCTGAGGCAATTGCAGCACTCGTTGCAGCTAAGCCTTATCTCAACATTACCCAGTGGGGTGCTGCTGACATTGAGGCTGATCTCAAGCAGGTAGGTAAGGCTGGTTCTCCAACCAACGTAAAGACTGTGAAGAACATTGTCTTCAAAGCAAAGGAGAGCCGCTCTATGACTGGCAGCGATGCAGAGGTTGAAAACCTGATGGTTGAACTCTTGAATGATAAGATTATCGGATAAAGAAGACAAGCCCCCATCCCCGGCCCTTGCCCCCTTGCAGGGGGAAGGGAGTGATTACCACACTTTCGGAACGATAGAACAAAGGAGTGATTACCACACTTTGGAATGATAGAACAAAGGAGTGATTACCACACTTTGGAATGATAAAACAAAGAAGTAATTACCACACTTTGGAACGATAGAACAAAGAAGTGATTA
>JAZLJN010000110.1:0-19252 GCA_045617885.1 Bacteroidales bacterium
ATAGTTTGTCTTCCTAAGACCGCTTGGCCTCCGACTTCCAGCAAGCCACCACCAAATGGCAAGCCGCCTACAACGACCTCAAGCAACGCGCCCTAGCCGCCTACAACAAGCAGAAGGCCGAGATAGAGGAACTGAAAAAGATAAAAGAAGGATAAAAGGGCTAGAAACTCTAGTGGACCTAGGAGCTATAGAAAGCCCAGTCCCCCCCTAGCAAGCCTAGAACCCCTAGAACCTATAGAAAGCCTAGAAAAAACAACAAACCACTATGCCAAAAGACTTTAGCGAAGACCTGCTGATACAGAAATCTACCGCCGAGCTGCTGGAGAAGGAGCTCGGATGGAAGAGCGTCTTTACCTTCGACAGAGAGGTGATGGGCGCAGATGGTACCCTCGGCCGCAAGACGCAGCACGAGGTGGTGCTCACTCGCCACATGCGCCTGGCTCTAAAGCGCCTCAACCCGTGGATGACAGACAAGCAGATGACGGAGGCCATTGAGCGCATGACCTGCTACATGAGCTCGCAGACGCTTATTCAGATTAATGAGGAAAAGTACGGCTTCCTTCGTGATGGTGTGCCTGTGACTCGTCTGAAACCTAATGGGGAAACGGAAACCGTGCGGGCTCGTGTAATGGACTTTGCCAATGTTGATAACAATGAGTTTATTGTCGTAAGGGAGTTGTGGATAAAGGGAGCTATCCATAAGCGCAGAGCGGATGTGGTGTGCTTCGTAAATGGTCTTCCGCTTATCTTCATTGAATTGAAGAATCATGACCAGGACATCCAGAATGCCTACACAGATAACTATCGTGATTATCTTGACACTATACCGCACCTTTTCCATCACAATGCTATGATTATGCTAAGCAATGGCATGGAGAGCCGTGTGGGTACGGTGGGGGCGAAGTGGGAGTTCTTCCATGAGTGGAAACGACTGACGGAGCTGGATCATGGCAACATAGAGCTGCCAACTATGCTGCGAGGCATCTGCAAGAAGGAGAACCTGCTCGATCTGCTGGAGAACTTCATCCTCTTTGACCATAGCGGTGGTTCAACGGTAAAGATTTTGGCTCGTAACCACCAGTATCTGGGAGTGAACCAAGCCGTGGAGATGTATCGTCATCGTGAGGAAATGAAAGGTAAACTGGGTGTGTTCTGGCATACGCAGGGCTCGGGCAAGAGCTATTCGATGGTATTCCTGGCACAGAAGATCAGACGTAAGTTCGAAGGCTCGCCAACGATTGTCGTACTTACCGACCGCGACGAACTGAACAAGCAGATCAGCGATACCTTCGAGAATTGCGGATTGCTGGGTGGATTGAAAGCCAAGCAGTTCATCGCTCATAGTGGTGAAGACCTGAGACAGAAGCTGACTGGTAATCCTTCGTTCATCTTCTCACTGATACAGAAGTTCAATAAGGCAGATGCTGAACCTGTATATCCTGACCACGACATCATCGTGATGAGTGACGAAGCGCATCGTACGCAGAACGGTGTGTTTGCAGACAACCTCATGCACATGCTGCCAACAGCAAATCGTATAGGCTTCACCGGAACACCACTGCTTCGTGATGACAATATAACAGCACGTACCTTCGGGCAATATGTGTCTGTCTATGACTTCAAACGTGCCGTGGAGGATAAGGCTACCGTTCCACTTTACTACGAGAATCGTGGTGAGAAACTACAGGAACTGAAGAATCCTGAAATCAATGCAGAGATTGCAGCTCGCCTCGATGAAGAAAATCTTGATCCTTCACAACAAGCAAAACTCGAACGAGAGTTTGCTCAGGAAGTTCATCTGCTCACAGCCGAGAAAAGACTAAGAGTTGTGGCACAGGACTTCGTGCGCCATTATAGTGACCTCTGGACAAGCGGTAAGGCTATGATGGTAAGTTTCAACAAGGTTACCTGCGTCCGCATGTATAACTATGTGCAAGAGTATTGGCAGAAGGAAATCAAAGCCTTGCGCAAACGTATCGAACAAGATCCTTGGCAGCAGGAAGTACAGGAAATGAAGCGTAAACTGCAATGGATGGAAGAAACAGAAATGGCAGTTGTAGTATCACAAGAGCAGAATGAGATACAGACATTCAAGAAATGGAGGCTCGACATCACACCACATCGTGAGAAGATGGAGAAGCGAGAACTGGATAAGGAGTTCAAGGATGCCGATGGCAAGCTTCGTGTTGTTTTCGTCTGTGCCATGTGGCTGACAGGTTTTGATGTGAAGACACTCTCTTGCCTCTATATCGATAAACCGATGAAGGCGCACACGCTGATGCAGACGATAGCTCGTGCAAATCGTGTGGCAGAAGGAAAGTCGAATGGTCTTGTCATTGATTATATAGGCATTGTGAAAGCACTTCGTCAGGCTCTTGCTGACTATACAGCTAATCCTGATGGCGGTCAGGGCGGCAACGATCCTACCGTCAACAAGGAGGAACTGATAAAGAATGTTTGGGAAATCATTGCAACAGCAGAAGCATTCCTGCATGACAAAGGTTTTGGTTTGCAGGAACTTATTGAAGCTATGTCATTTGAGAAACTGTCACTCTTGAAGAAAGCTGCTAATCTGCTATGTGATACCGTAGAAACAAGAAAGTCGTTCTGTACATTCGTCACCACATTGCTCCGACTTTGGAAGTATCTCGATCGTGAAGATATAACTGAAGATATGCGTAAGAAGAAGGATGCGCTGGAGGCTATCTACAAGGAGCTACTGAAGAAACGCAAACATGCCGACATTACCGACCTGAGTGTTGCTATCAATGACATTGTCAATGAACACCTGGAGATTGACAGCGACCACATGATGGTTGCAGATGGTGGACGTAGATTCGACATAAGCGGCATAGACTTCGACTTGCTCAGACGTGAGTTCGCTAAACGTGAAGACAAGAACCTCGTTTTACGAGATATTCAAGATTTGCTTCAGGAACGTCTGGCTCGGCTTTTAGCAGAGAACCCGTCCAGAATTAACTTCTATGAGAAGTATCAAGAGATTATTCAAGCATATAACCAAGAACAGAATCGTGCAACGATAGAGAAAACTTTTGAGGAGTTGATGCACCTTTCTCAATCTCTCAGCGAAGAAGAGAAGCGTTATGTGCGAGAAGGATTCAAGAGTGATGAAGAACTCTCATTATATGACCTCTTGCTGAAAGATAATCTATCAAAGACAGAGGTTAAGAAACTAAAGGATGTAGCCATAGAGCTGCTTGCGAAGATAAAAGGACAGTTGGCAGGTATGGATCATCCATTTGATAAACCAACGACTCGCGCCACGCTTATCATTACCATCCGTGATGTATTGTGGCAGGAACTTCCAGAGAGCTATAGCGAAGAAAGTATAAACTACTACCGCGACACCATCTACAACTATGTTAGTCAAAGATATGGCGGTGTGGCATAAAACTTTGAGTTAAAAAAGATTCGACTCGTTATTTTAGGCAATTTAGCCACGTCTTATCAAGTAATGGCGAGAAAGTAATATTGAATTATGCATTATAAAGTAATATTGAATTATGCATTATAGAGTACACGATTTAGACAATGCACGCAGACGATTGCAGCAGCAACTCCTGCGCATGGGTTGGAAAAAATACCCATGCCCTTTTCCTGTCACTGACAAGGTGGAGCAGATGACAGAATACCACTCACCTCACATACACGGAGTTTTCTTCTGGTTTGAGGACTGTCTGAAGAAAATCAACCCTGCAGGTGTGTATTATGCGCTGGAGGAGAGATGCTCTGAAATGGAAGATCTTTCATGGCGTTGCATTCCGGACAATCCTAACAACCAAAATCCACTCGACGTTCGCAATGCCTTTGATATGGCCCGTAAGTATTTGCTTGAAGGCATGTCATGGGATTGTGGCAATAATTCAGGCGGCATCATCAAGATTATTGATTGGGAACATCCTGAAAACAACACCTTCGAGTTCGTACAAGGCTGGCGAGGTGCACTCAATGATGGTTTCGCTTGGGACTTTATTCTATTGGTTAATGCCATTCCTCTATGTGGCATTATCATTGAGCCTGGTGATACATGTCAGGCAGCGCATGACCTTGCACTTTACCAGCTGAACAACGACTTCCGTTTTCCTGTCCACTGCCATTCGCTTGTGGTTAGCAATGGAGAGAAGATAATGATTGGTGCCCCGTGGATGGCGCTAAACAACTACCAGCAAATCGGCACTCTGAAGGAGGCTCTTCGTCCAGTTGACTTCCTGATGAACCGCATCAAGACAATTCCTTAATTGAAGATATAGAAGGTAGGTATAATGTGATTTTTCTTGTCAACTTTGTTGGCATACAATTATCAGCCGTGAAATGGACGCCAAGGTCATTGGCGTCCATTTAAAGGTTATGAAATGCTTGCCAGCGTTGTTGGCATCCATTTAAAAGTTATGAAATGCTTGCCAAGGGTTGTTGGCATCCAATTACAGATAAAGAAATGGGCGCCAGAAACTCTGGCGCCCAATCATAGACCTCGGGAGGTTTGTCCAACTGTTCAGTCACCCAATCATAGACCTCAGGAGACTTGTTCAGCAGTTCAGTTGCTGAATCGGAGATCTCCGTCGTGATAGTCAACTACGATAGGCTGTGAGCGGTCCACTCTGCCTGAAAGCAGTGTCTTGCTGAGCGCATTCAGTACATGATGCTGGATGGCTCGTTTCACCGGACGAGCACCAAACTCCGGATCATAGCCCTCACGAGCCAGGAAGCGGCGGGCATCATCCGTGACGCGCAGTTCGATGTCATTCTGCTTCAGGAGGCTGTAGCAGCGATCCAACTGGATGTCCACCACGCGGCGGATGTCTTGCTCAGTCAGTGCCTGGAAGTTGACAATCTCATCTATTCGGTTCAGGAATTCCCTGCGGATAGGCTGCATAGGCCGTCCCTCTGCCGTGAGTATAGGTTCTTTACCGAAAAGCTGCTCTTCACGCAAGTTAGAGGTCATGATGATGATTGTGTTCTTGAAGTTGACATTACGTCCCTTTCCGTCAGTCATGTGACCTTCGTCAAGCACTTGCAGCAAGGTGTTGAATACATCCGGGTGAGCCTTTTCGATCTCATCAAAGAGAACTACCGAGTATGGCTTGCGCCTGACTGCCTCGGTGAGCTGTCCGCCCTCTTCGTAACCGACGTATCCTGGAGGCGCTCCGAAGAGACGGGTTACGGCAAACTTCTCCTGATATTCAGACATATCGATACGAGTCACCATTCGCTCATCATCAAAGAGGAACTCTGCCAACGCCTTGGCAAGCTCAGTCTTACCCACGCCTGTCTGTCCGAGGAAGAGGAACGATCCGATAGGCCGATGCGGATCAGACAATCCTGCACGGTTGCGGCGGATGGCATTGGAAACAGCCTCGATGGCAGCCTCCTGACCCACTACGCGCTTGTGCAGTTCCTCCTCCAGCGCCATCAGCTTGTCACGTTCAGAGGTCATCATGCGTGCCACAGGGATGCCTGTCCAGTGAGCTACCACCTCTGCAATGTCCTCTGCCGTGATCTCTTCGCGTAGGAGGGGGGTGAAAGGCTCCGTCAGACTTGTCTCACCCGAAGAGGCTACTGTAGCGCTGTTGGCAGCCGCCTTGCCATGCAGTTCCTGGCTGATCTGCTCATTCTGTGTCTCAAGGCTCGGGATGGTCTCGTACTGAATCTTTGCCACCTTGCCGTAGTCGCCCTGCTGCTTTGCCTGTTCAGCTTCAAAACGCAGGCGTTCTATCTGCTCCTTGTTGCGCTGAATCACATCAATGAGAGATTTCTCCTTCATCCACTGATCATTCAGTTTCTTCTCCTGCTCCTTAAGTTTTGAGATCTGCTCATTGATGGTCGAAATCTTTCGCTCGTCCTTCTCCCACTTGATAGCTTCACGCTCAATCTCAAGCTGCATGATCTGACGGTGGATCTCATCCAGCGCCTGTGGCTCGGAGTCACGCTCCATGCGGAGTTTGGCAGAAGCTTCGTCAATGAGGTCTATCGCCTTGTCAGGCAGGAAGCGGTCAGTGATGTAACGGGTGGAGAGACGTACTGCCTGAATTACTGCCTCGTCCTTGATGCGGATACGATGATGGTTCTCATATCTCTCCTTGAGGCCACGCAGTATGGCAATGGCAGCCGTCTCGTCCGGCTCATCTACCATTACCTTCTGGAATCGGCGTTCCAGTGCCTTATCCGTCTCGAAGTATTTCTGGTATTCATCCAGGGTGGTTGCACCCACGCAGCGGAGTTCGCCTCGGGCAAGTGCCGGCTTCAGGATGTTGGCGGCATCCATAGCGCCCTGACCACCTCCAGCGCCTACCAGGGTGTGAATCTCGTCAATGAAGAGGATTACGTCATTCTCCTTGTCATTATCATTCTCATCATTGCGCTCCTGCACCTCCTTGATGACTGATTTCAGGCGGTCCTCAAATTCGCCCTTATACATGGCGCCAGCCACAAGGGCTCCCATATCGAGCGAATAGATCTGCTTGTGCTTCAGGTTCTCTGGTACGTCCCCTCGCACAATGCGCTGGGCAAGACCCTCGGCAATAGCTGTCTTACCCGTACCGGGCTGTCCGATGAGTACAGGATTATTCTTGGTTCGGCGAGAGAGGATCTGGAGCACGCGGCGTATCTCCTCGTCACGTCCGATGACTGGATCAAGTTTGCCCTGACGTGCCAGCAGGCACAGGTTCTGTGCGTACTTGTCAAGCGCCTTTTCGGCATTCTGCTGATTCGGATTGTAATTGTTGTTAGTTGCCATAGTTATGTTTGGATTATAGTTTTGCCTCATCATCAGCAACGCTTGTGCCAAACATGCTTTGGTCAAAAATTGAGATCATTCTGTCACTTCCATGCTGACATTTTGGCAGATATTAGTGACAAAAGTTCCTGATATACGGGGCTTTGAGAGAGAAGTGGCTGATTGCCTACAATAAATAAGTGTTTGCGTGCGCGAGTGATTGCCACGTTGAGTTTTCGGTCAATGAGGGTGTCATCCAGTTCGATGGGAGCACAGAGCTGATTGAGCTGTTCGGTGGTGCTGACCGTGGTGGTATAGATGATGACGTCGCGCTGTGAACCCTGATAGCGCTCCACGGTATCAATGTTGATGAGCGGGATCAGTTCGGGAATAAGCAGCTCCAGTTCACGCCGGATGGCGGCAATCTGCTGCCGATAGGGTACAATGATGCCAAGGCTCTTCTCCGTCCACGGGATTTGCCTCTCTGCGTAGATCTGTGACACGCGGTGGGCGATCTCTGCTACCTTTCGTGCTTCGGCGGGATTTGCCTTTGTGCCGAGAGGAGCCGAACTGACGTTGAAGAACCATACGCGTGGCATCTCCGCCTGCGTCTCCAGCTGGTGGGGCAGTCCTACAGGCAGCAGCTGATTGCCATAGAAGAGCTGGTTGGACAGCTGGGCAATCTCGGGATGCATACGCCCCTGGCGGTTGAGCAAAGTGGCGGTGACGCCCTGACGGTACATCAGTTCAAAGAGCGACTGGCTGCCCGCCTGGAGCGTGACTGCCGGAAGCTGCTTCGGATCGCCTATCAGGATCACCTCCTTGCCCGCCCGTTGCAGAAGGTCGAGCACCTGGAAGTCGAGCAGTTGAGACGCTTCATCCACAATGATGGTGTCAAATTCCAGCAGTTCGAACAGCTGGATAGTGGCTTGGAGTCGTGCCGTAGTGCCCACCCAGAAGCGGCTCTGCTGGATAGCCTGACGCAGGGTCTTACGGTCAGGGCATTGGTCAATGAGATGTTGCAGTAGGTGTGGGTGATAGATGGCAGGAGTGTCGTTCGTAGTTCCAAGCCGCAGGTAGGAGGGAAGTTCGGGATGCTGGGCAAAGATTCCATCCAGCGTCTCGCAGATTTCATCCACGGCTCTGTGCGTGAATGCCAGCAGTAAGACGCGCTGATCAGTATCAGTTAGCAAGTTATGAGTAATATTCCGTAGCGTGACAGAAGTCTTTCCTGTGCCTGGAGGACCGATGATCAGTCGGCAGTTATTTACCGTAGTTTCCCCTTTTGCCAGCACCCTGTAGAGGCTTCTGCATGCCTGGCTGATACTGCTGTTGACGTTGTCATGCTCCAGGGCAAAAGGGGTACGGAGGGTGGCGTCATCAAAGTGGCATGAACGCTCTTCGTGACGCAGTGCTACCGAGATTTCTGACTCCTCAACCGCCGAGATGCTTCCGCGCAGGATGATACTGTCCCATGCCTGCGTATCCGCCGTCTTCATCGGATAGAGAAGCACCGGATCACCCGTGCGGAAGTCATGCTCCTCGCCATTGAGCGAGAGAGTGAATCCTTTGACCCCATCCGTGTCATTACTTATGACCGAGGTCAGGCATAAGTTACGAAGGGAGACAGGTGAAGGTTGTGACTCCTTGAGCTCCTCCTCACGCATGATGAACTGAAGGCGGCTGAAGAACCACTCCCGCACCTCGGCGGGAGCCGCCCAGATGGTGTCAATGAATGACAGGAGCTTCGGCTTGTCATGATTGAGCCAGAGCTTGCCATGATTCATGGGGTACATCCCCTCCACTGCCTCGTGGGTGAAATACTGCTTTCCGTTGCCCTCTGCAATGTCATGAAGGATGGCTGTAATCTGCTGGCGAAGCTCCATGATGTCAGCAAACTGCTCCTCGGTGAACTGCTGCCCGATGAGCAGGGGATAGGTGTTGTAATGGAGGTAACAGCCGATTTTCTCTTTGCTCAAACCGAGGCAGCGGTGTAGCATCTCGGCATAGAGCAACGTCTGGATGCGGTGAGCCTGCTTGGGCTGATGCTGCCATTCGTTCATCTTGCCTGACTTAAGCTCAATGATCTTTGCCGAATCAGGGGAGAGGTCGAGCAAGTCCATACGTCCGCTTAATCCTAATTCCGGACAGATGAACGAAGGCTCCAGCCACGCCTGACGGGCATCAATTCCCTGTCGGGGAAATTCCTGATCAACTACCTGGCGCACATTCTTGTATTGCTGCCCGATGGTCTGGAAGTACCTGCGATGCAAGGCATCTTCATCCGTTGTGAGATAGAGCAGCGCATCATCATGCCAGGACTGGCGCAACACCTGATTGAACTGCTCCTCGGGCTTCTCCTCCTGGCGGCTCACGGCGGCATCGAACATATTGTTCACCGTGTTACCCAGCAGATTGTAGGCGGTACTCTCTGCCGGCATGATCAGCCGGTAGAGGTAATGAAGCGGATGAGATCCGTACTCCTTGTAGCAGGAGGCAAGAGCGGAGATGTCGATGAGTTGGCGCATGGGTTTTGAGGTCAGATTGGAGCAAAAACTGTGCAAAGATAAGAGGTAGAAGATAAAAAAGCAACAATTCAGTCATTTTTTGCATGTTTTTGGCTGTTATTTTTTTGCATGTGGAGTTTTTAATGTATCTTTGCGCGTGAATCAAATTATCTCATGGCAGAAACTACTGACAACATACAGCCCAAAAAGAAACGTTCACTGAAGCGCGGCTTCATTGGAGCGTTGCTTGGTGTGCTCCTTGTCCTGCTGCTGTTGCCTCTCACACTCTACATCCCTTATGTGCAGGATACCGTCTGCCGATGGGTAGTGGAGTGGCTCAACAGCAGTTCGGAGCAGCTGGAGTATCATGTCGGTACGGTCCGGATTGATTTTCCGCTCAAACTGCGTGTCAATGACGTGACCATAGTGCAGCGGGCGCAGGGTGATACGCTGATCAGCATTGGCAGGCTGCGTACCGGTCTGGATGACCTCCCGATCAGGCAACCCTATTTCATTGTGAATAATCTGGACGTCAATGACGTTGCCGTTGGCATGGATTCGCTCACCTCCTCATTCGGCATCTCGGGTACGTTGTCAGCGCTCCACGTCAAGCGCATTGAGGTAGATCCGCAGTTGTCCAAACTCCGGGTTTCAGCCATTGAGCTCCACCAGCCGGATCTTGCACTCACCATCGGTACGTCCGAGCCGGATTCCGTGGAGACGGATGAGGCAGGGTGGAGTGTTGCCGTAGGTCGTGCTGTGGTGCATGACGGTAAGGTGCTTTATGACCCGTTCGCCCTGGAGCAGATCAACTTTGAAGCCGAGGAAATCAGCTACAATACAGAGGGCATTCATGCCAACCTGCTCGACCTCTCATTACTGGAGCAGCACAGTGATCTGGAGCTGAAGCATGCCTCCACCCGTTTCAGCATGGTGGACCAATTGCTGCAGGTTCAAGACCTTGACCTGCGTCTGGCTGGCGAAGGAACGTTGAGGGGCGATGTGCAGTTCTCACTGGGAATGCTTGACTCACTGCGTACGGGTTTTGCCGAAGCAGATCTCCGTCTTGCCATCGATTCGGGCAACCTGATGAAGCTGGCATCTCCTTATCTGCCCCACATCAGGCAATACTGGGTCAACGCCACCACAGAACTGAACCTCGCTGCCCGACTGACGCCTGACAGCCTCGACCTCCGAACCATAGAACTGAAGATTCCGGATCACGTCAATCTCACGGCAGAGGCATTTGCGCTCTCACCCTTTGATGAACAGGAGCGATCACTGGCTGCCACGCTCAAGGCAGACCTGCAGCGCTCGGACTTCCTGCTATCTTCCTTCATAGCCACTCCTTCGCAGCGTTCCTACCGCCTGCCCGAACAGCTCGGCTTCAATCTGGAGGCTTCGCAAAGGAATAAGCGGCTGACTGCCCGCGCTGATGTGCAGCAATCGAAGCAGGACGTGCTGGCAGCAGAGGCAAAATATGACGTCGGCACGGATAGTTACCATCTGACTGCCAAGACCAGTGATTTCTGTCTGCAGGACTTCCTGCCAAGCCTTCCGGTGGAACAGATGACGCTCCGGGCAGAGGCAGACGGACGGCATTTCAGCTTCCCGGGTAAGTGGACGCGCCTCGAAGCCGAACTGACGGTGGATAGCATCGGCTACCGCCTGCCTGACGGAACGGCACGTGAGCAACTGTATGGCGTGGCGGCAAAGGCATCGCTGCTGGGTGGTAATTATGTGGCTGAAATCCATTCAGAACACCCTACGGTGCAGATTAATAGCCACATGGAGGGTATTTACCTGAAAGATACGCTTACCGTGGCTGGCCATTTTGACGCTCCTCTCCTTGATCTGGCTCATCTGCCAGCAGGATTGTCAATGCCTGATCTGGGACAAATCAGTTTCTGCTGCAGCTTGGACGCTGCCTACAACTGGGGCGATGTGGCAGAGGGCAGCCTTCGCATAGATTCCCTTACGTATGCCGATGAGGCTACCAGCCAGAGCTTCGACAATATTCTGGTGACACTTGAATCCCGCCCGGGTATGCTCTATGCCGACGTGACGGGTGGTGATGCCACGCTGTGCCTCAATACGGAACGTGGCATCAGCGAGTTTCCGCAGATTGTCTCTGTAGTCGGTGCGGAAGTGAGTCGCCAGCTGGAGGAGATGCGCTTTGACTTCAATGCCCTGCAGCAGTCACTGCCTATGGGAATGCTGGATTTCCACATGGCGCAGGACAATCCTTTCTATCCAGCCCTTAACTATTTCGGCTACCAGTTCAATAGCATCGACATGGCTGCCTACAACCTCTTCAACCTCAATCTGGATGCTTGCATCGTGGGACTGCGCAATGAAGACCGTACGCTCGACTTTGATTCGGTCATTGCTGAGGTGCGTCCCTGCCGCTACCTGCTGAAGGGAGATTCTGCGATGGAGCGGGAAGGCTACCGGCTGAATGCGCACGCCCTTCATATTGATCCGAAGGCGCGTGATACCTACGACATCCTGGCCCACGGTCTGCTGATGCCTGACAGCGTGATGATGGACGTAAAGTACGTGGATGGCAACTATGTGACGCTCTATGACGCAGCGGCTTCGCTCTCTATTGGCAATGATACGCTCACGATGCGACTGGAACGAGACCCTGTGCTCTATGCGCAGCCGTTTACGGTCAATGCTGACAATTATATCAGCCTGATGGAGTACAGGAACGGACAGGAGCATCAGCGGACCAATACTTCGGCAAAGGTGCTGATGAAAGGTCCGCGCGGAATGGCTCTTGACATCTATACGCGCAAGGCAAAGGACCGTGAAATAGGCAACCAGATGCTGGTGCGCCTCCAGAACCTCGACCTGGATTATGCCTCCAAGACTGTCATGTGGGAGGGCGACGTGAAAGGCAGCCTGAACCTCACGATGATGGCTGACCTCTATCCGGATAGCCTGGGCGGACAGTTGCGTGCCGGCATCCGTGACTTCCATCTGGGTGATTATGCTGCTGATACGCTCTCCTTTGACGGTAAACTGATGATGGCGCATGACCGGAGAGATATGGATGGCACGCTGACCATTGACAGCATCGTGAAACTTCAGGTGGAGGCGGCTCTTGCCGACACCCTCAACCTGCAGGTGGGAATCAACGAACTGCCGCTGCCGCTTGCTAACCTCTACATGCCATCAAACCTCCGGCTGGACGGAACCACTTCGGGAAAACTCTCGCTGCGGGGTAAGAATCTTGAGACCGCGAGGATGGATGCCTTCGTCACAATGCACGATGCTCATATTGCAATAGTGGATCTGGATGGAAAGCTCACTTTGGCAGAAGACACCATCAGCATCCGTAATAACCGCCTCACATTGCAGGATTACAATCTGTATGGCGTCAACAATCAGCCTATTACCCTGCGTGGACAGGTGGATATGCGCAAGGATTTGACCAATCCTATCATTGACCTGCGAGCATCAGGTGAAAACGTGCTGCTGGCTGACAGCCGCAGCCTCCGACTCACGGATCAATACATGTATGGCCGTCTGCCTGTCTCGCCGGATATCCGTGTGCGTGGCAGCCTGGCAGACCTTAATGTGACTGGCAAGCTTCAGATCCGTTCAGGCACTGACCTGAAGTATTTCCTGCAGGAAGACCCGCTGCAATCCACCAGCAGGGTGGATCAGCTCGTGGAGTTTGTCAGCTTCCGTCAGATGGACCGTGAACTGGCTCATTCCAACCTCCGTCCGCTCATGGATGCTACGGGCGAGGGGCTCTCCATGGAGCTGAAGATCGATATTGACCGTGACGTCAAGGTGGATGCTTATCTGCCGGGCGAGGATAACAATCACGTAGCCATTGTGGGCGGCGGTCCGCTGGTGATGCAATGTGCATCTGACGGTTCACTCACCATGAGCGGAGCCTATGACGTCACCAGCGGAACGGTGGATTATAAACTGCCAGTATTGCCGATGACCAAGAAGTTCAACATCCTGAACAGCAGCTTTGTCAGCTGGAACGGCACGGATCCAGGTAGTCCTGCCATCGAAATCAAGGCAAGTGAGAATGTCAGGACTACGGTCAGTGATAATGATGGTACGCGCATCGTACAGTTTGTAGTAACCATCAGCATCACCGGAACGCTCGATGCGCTGGACATGTCATTCACCTGCTCGGCACCAGATGACGGATCTATCAACTCGGAGATAGAGTCAATGACCGAAGAGGAGCGGAGCAAGACCGCACTGATGCTCCTCGTGGCGCAGACTTATATGGGCGCCAGCAACCGCGGCTCGGTAGGTATGGGTACGGCGAATGCTGCCCTCAATTCCGTGCTCAACCGCCAGATGGATCAGATGCTCGGTTCGGCGCTGCAGAACACGGATGTTGACCTGGGCATTGATACCTACAGTACGGAGGCGGGTGCTGCACGCACGGATTATTCCATTAAGGTATCGCAGCGCTTCTTCAATGACCGCTTCCGTGCCACCTTTGGCGGCAGGGTATCAAGTGGTGGCGACAATGCGATGGGCAATGGCGCTCGTCTGGGCGATATGAGTCTGGAGTGGCTCATCAAGAAGGACGGAACCCACTACCTGAAGCTCTATCGTCGCTACAATTACCAGTCAGTACTCGAAGGTGAGGTGGTTGAGTCAGGGGTGGCTTATGCCCAGGAGCGCACGGCATATAAGTTCAAGCATCTGCTGATTCCTACCTCCAAGTCACGTCAGGCACGCCTGCAGGCTACCATTCGTGAGATGCAGAAGCGTGAAGAAGAGGAGGAGCGCCAGCGTGATGAGTCAGAGAATGAAGAATTGTCCGAATGAACCAACGTAATATGAAGAGAACAAACATCCAATCCTTCAGACAATCCCTGCTGTCAGTTGGGCTGATGCTGCTGCTGGGCATGCTTGCAAGCTGCTCACTGACCACGCATCTGCCTGCCAATGACTTGCTCTATACGGGTGTGGACCGGATAGGACGCCATCCATCTGACACAGTAGATGCGATGGTGGATGAGGCTATGGCGCTGACGCTCGAGGTGCCTCCAGCCAATTCCTTCCTGGGTTCGGCATACAGGATGTCGCCCATTCCCCTCGGCTTATGGGTGTATAATGCGTTCTATCCAAATTCAGAGCATGGACTCCGGCATTGGATTTGGAGTTCGCTGAAGAGTGATCCCAAACTAATCAGTCAGGTCAATCCCCGCCTGCGTGCTCAGGCAGCAGAGGCATTGCTCAAGGACGAGGGGTACTTTGATGCCATCGTAACCTATGATACTATATATAATAAGAAAGACAGCCTGAAGGCTAAGTTGGCGTATGATGTGGTCTTCAACCGGCAGTCACGTCTGGGCTCTATCGTTCATCTGGGCTCGGGTTCGGAAAGGGTGGACAGCATCATTCATCGCACCCTGACGCAGAGCCTGCTACGCAAGGGAGAGCGATTCTCGGCTTCGCTGCTTGAAGAGGAGAAGAACCGCATCTCTGCTACGCTGCGTGATTCTGGCTATTTCTTCTTTGCGCCGGATTATATAAAGTATCTGGGCGACAGTACGCTGGGTCGTAATACAGTATCGCTTCGCATCTCTGCCCGTCCTACGGGGGATCTCAAGGCGCTGCGTCCCTGCGTTATTGACTCGGTGTTCTACCATCTGGATTTCGGCTACGGAATGAAGTCGCAGAACTGGGTACATGACGGATTCATGTCAATAGGTTACAACGGTCAGCAGACCGTCAAGACTAAATACCTGCAGCGTGCTTTAGGATTTGAGAAAGGTGCCCTCTACAATCCGCAGCTTACGGAGCGGGTCAAGACGCGTCTGAACAGGCTCAATGCCTTCCAATACACCACTACGGAGTTCCAGATTCTTAACCCCGAGTCTGACCCTTCCTTGTCAGACCCCGCACTGGATACCCTCAAGCTGATGCTCAAAGTCCATGCCATCAACAGCATGCCGTGGAGCGGAGGCACGGAGGTGGGTGTAGTGTATAAGGATAATCATCAGGTGGGTCCGGGCGTCACACTCTCAGCCCAGCGCCGTAATCTATTTGGTGGAGGAGAGGTCTTCTCAAGTGAGCTGACCGGAAGTTATGAATGGAGTACAGGCGTAGGCAGCGGCGGCTCTAATCAGCTCAACAGCTTTGAGTTCGGCACCAAACTGACTTACTCCATTCCTCGCTTGCCCATGCAGCGCCATCTTCACGTCAATCAGGACAATCCTGTCTCTTCGCACTATAGTGTGTCAGTTGATTGGATGCGGCGTGGCGGACTCTTTGAGATGATCAAATCCTCCGGCTCCATGGACTATTCATTCAGCCGTGGTGACTGCCATACTTTTGTGTTTACACCCTTCAAACTGACCTATGTGCGTACGCTCCACAATACCGAGCGTTTTGATTCGATAGTCAGCCACAATCAGGCATTGCAGCGTTCGCTTGAGAATCAGTTTATTCCGCAGATACAGTTCAGTTGGGTCTATGACAACGCAAGTCATCGGCAGGGAGCAGGTTCGCACCAATACCTGCGCATATCTCTGGCGGAAGCCGGAGGACTGCTTGATCTGCTTACCGGAGTCATGGGATCACATCGCACGCAGGGCGAAAGGCAGTTGCTTGACCAGCGTTTCTCACAGTTTGTGAAAGCTACGGCAGAGTTTAGCAACACGAAGCAGCTGGGACCCAAAAGCAGCCTCGTGACCCGCATCCTTGCTGGTGCCGGCTATGCTTATGGGAATTCTACCACCATGCCTTATTCCGAGCAGTTCTATATTGGCGGTCCAAACTCATTGCGCGGATTCTCCGTCCGCTCCATCGGTCCGGGAACGAGCCGTTTTGAGACCGATCAGCTGAGCCGTACCAACAGCCGACTGTACAGCGTGGGCGACTATAAGCTGGAGGCAAATATAGAGTACCGATTCCCTCTCACGGGCAGTCTTTACGGAGCGCTCTTCACCGATGCTGGCAATATCTGGAAGTTTGCCAACGATTATACAGAACCCTCCGAGACCATGCAGGGCAATCCGCTGACAGAACTCGCCGTTGACTGCGGCGCCGGCGTGCGTCTGGACCTTGGTATGCTCGTGGTGCGCTTCGATGTAGGTGTGCCTATACATGATCCCAACAGCGGAGGTTCATACCTGAATTGCCGTCATGGATTCATGAAACACCTGGGCTACAACCTGGCAGTTGGCTACCCGTTCTGATGATGTCACTTCCCCGTTTTGTGACATAGATTTTGCAAAAGATAGAAAAATGTCAGGAATCGCACATTTTATTACGTGGCAATCTTGCTTTCCTTCACCTTTTTTATTATCTTTGCACGCAAATAGTAATATTCGATACCAAGAAAATCAATAGTACTAACATACTTTTTTATTCAACTTAATAAAATCAATTCTTTATGGTTTACAGCAAAGAAGTAGAGAACATGTGCTGCGTCACAAAGGGCGCAAACCATGCTAATGCTCCAATCCCTGAAGAGGGCAAGTGGATTCATGCAAAGGAAATCAAGGACATTTCTGGTTTTACACACGGTATTGGCTGGTGTGCCCCACAACAGGGTACCTGCAAGCTGAGCCTTAACGTTAAGGACGGTGTTATCGAGGAGTGCCTTGTTGAGACTGTAGGTTGCTCTGGTATGACCCATTCAGCTGCTATGGCTTCAGAGATTCTCCCAGGCAAGACCATTCTTGAGGCTCTCAATACTGACCTTGTTTGCGATGCTATCAACACCGCGATGCGCGAGCTTTTCCTCCAGATCGTGTACGGTCGTACCCAGTCTGCTTTCTCTGAGGGCGGTCTTGTAGTAGGTGCTGGCCTTGAGGAGCTCGGCAAGGGTCTCGTTTCACAGGTTGGTACAATGTACGGCACCAAGCTGAAGGGTTCACGTTACCTCCAGATGACCGAGGGCTATTGCACCCGCATGGCACTCGTCGCCAACAATGAGGAGATCGGTTATGTGTTCGTTCACATGGGCAAGCTCATGCAGTGGATCAAGGAGGGCATGGATGCTAACGAGGCAGTTAAGAAGGCTACCGGCTGCTACGGCCGCTTCAAGGATGCAGTTAAGTACATCGACCCACGTAAGGAATAATACGGAGATTTCTAACAAATTAAAAATTATAAATTAAAAATTAAAAATTATCAGTTCTCCATGCTCGACAAGTTCATTCGTATCTATACGATAGTAGTCACGATTCTCATCGTTGCTGCGCTGATAGGAGCGGGATACTGCTTCTTCGGTCTGAACTATCCAGTGGCATCAGTAGGTTGCCTTTTCATGGCAGTCATCTTTTCGATGATGCTTTTTGTCACTCGTACTTTTGTGCGACGCAATCAGCCAAAGGCCAAAAAGAATGGAGCACGCTGGTGAACTTTTAACTTTTTAACTTTTAACTTTTAACTTATAAAATACTATGGCATTATTTGAAAGTTATGATCGCCGTATTGCTCAGGTCAACGCTGCCCTGAACGCAGTAGGCATCAAGGATATCGACGAGGCTAAGGCTATCTGTGATGCTCACGGCATCGATCCTTATGCAATGTGTGAGTCAACCCAGCCTATCTGCTTCGAGAACGCAAAGTGGGCTTATGTTTGTGGCGCTGCTATTGCTATCAAGAAGAACTGCACTGTAGCTGCTGACGCTGCTGAGGCTATCGGTCTTGGCTTGCAGTCATTCTGTATCCCTGGCTCTGTAGCTGATGACCGTAAGGTAGGTATCGGCCACGGTGAGCTCGCTGCTCGTCTGCTCCGTGAGGAGACTGAGTGTTTCGCATTCCTCGCTGGTCACGAGTCTTACGCTGCTGCTGAGGGCGCTATCAAGATTGCTGAGATGGCTAACAAGGTACGTACCAAGAAGCTTCGCGTAATCCTCAACGGTCTTGGCAAGGACGCTGCTAAGATCATCTCTCGTATCAACGGCTTTACATACGTTCAGACCCAGTTCGACTACTACACTGGCGAGGTTAATGAGGTAGCTGCTACTCCATATTCTGATGGCCTCCGTGCTAACGTTCGTTGCTACGGTGCTGATGACGTTCGTGAGGGCGTTGCTATCATGTGGAAGGAGGGTGTTGACGTTTCAATCACCGGTAACTCTACCAACCCAACCCGTTTCCAGCACCCAGTTGCAGGTACTTACTTCAAGGAGCGTACCCGTGCTGGTAAGCCATACTTCTCAGTAGCTTCTGGTGGTGGTACAGGTCGTACCCTTCACCCAGATAACATGGCTGCTGGTCCTGCTTCTTATGGTATGACCGACACCATGGGCCGTATGCACTCTTCTGCTCAGTTTGCTGGTTCTTCTTCAGTTCCTGCTCACGTTGAGATGATGGGCTTCCTCGGCATTGGTAATAACCCAATGGTAGGTTGCACCGTAGCAGTTGCAGTTGCTGTTGCTCAGGCACTTGATAAGTAATTCTTTACTATCATAAATAATTAGATCCGACCTGGAGTTTCTAGGTCGGATCTAGTTTTAAACTGGTTCTGATCTAGCTCGGCCTAGTTTTAACTAGTTCTACTAATTTAATGCTAATACTTAGAATGCCCATTCTGTACCTGTAGTCGGCATCGCTCGAATAGAGAATGTCTCAAATGCAGCCTACAGAGGGGATTCTGACAAAAGAGAAGTCGAAAAGCGAAGTTAATCAAGCAAATCAATCGCTTTTTAATGCGAAATGATTTGGCTATCTCGTGAAAAATTTGTATCTTTGCCCCCGAAATGAAATATAAACATATGGTAAAGACTATAATCTGGGATCTGGATGGAACCTTGATGGATACATTAGAGGACTTAGCATTGTCTGTCAATCACGCGTTGAGAGAGTTTGGAATGCCGGAACATACCATCGATGAAATTCGTCAATTCGTAGGCAATGGTGTGAGACGCCTGATGATGCTATCTGTACCGGAAGGAGAGGAGAATCCACAGTTTGAGGCTGTCTTTGCTTCTTTTAAGTCTTACTATATGCAGCACTGTAAAGACCATACTGGTTTATATTCAGGCATAGCCGATGCACTGAA
>JAZLJN010000111.1:0-3666 GCA_045617885.1 Bacteroidales bacterium
TTTTTACATCAGTGCATCATAAGGGAACTCACTATGCGTGCGATAAGCCAGACCGGTCATAAAGGCAAGAACCTCGCCTCGCTGGTTCATGATCTTCATATCACAATAGGGTAACTTATGATGGTCCATCTGTTCGGTGCACTCAGCGCAGATGCGATCGCCCAATTTGGCAGACTTGACAAAAGTGATATTATTGGACACACCCACCGTCAAGGTACCATGGCTATTGGCCATCGCAGCAAAAGCCAGATCTGCCAACGTGAACATCACTCCGCCTTGACAGACATTGGCACCATTGAGGTGTCGCTCCTCCACAGTCAATTCAGCACGGGCGTAACCTTCACGTATTTCGACCAATTGAGCACCGATGCTATTGGCAAAGCGATCAGCAGTATTCAGTTTCTCCAGCAATGTCATATCATACCAATTTAGAGAGGTCTGCCTCAGCGATGAACTTCATCTTGTTCAGGATGATCACCTCCTTGGCCTTATCACATGGATCGGCACGGAAGATCAAGACACCCTTACCTCCCAACAGGAAAGTGTACATATACTTGATCGAAATACCGGCTTCGCTAATGATACGTATAGCATCAGCCGCACGACCAGGTTGGTCATCCAGTTCAAGGGCAAGGACATCGGTCAAAGCGACATTGATGCCAGCCTCTTTGAGGATAATATAAGCGCGGGTCGGTTCTGAACAGATTACACGATAGATGCCATACTCCTGAGTATCGGCAATAGTCGAAGCAACCAACTGGATGCCTGCCTCCTTGAGGATGTCGAGCACAGTGAGAAGTGTTCCCTTCTGATTCTCGACAAATATACTTAATTGATGTATTGTCATAATAAAGTGGGTCTTTTTATTGATAAACCTTACGCTTGTCAACTACACGAACAGCCTTACCATCGCTCACAGGCAAAGTACCCTTTGGCACAAGTTTGACAATAGGAGTCAAAAGGATCTCATCCTTAAGTTGACGAGTCACCTCCTTCTTGAGTTCCTGCAGACGAGCGAAGTCATCGGTAAAGAGTTCCTCAAGCTCGACCTCCACAGTCATGTTATCATTATTATCGTCGGTAGTGAGGGTAATCAGATAGTTGGAAGCCAATTCCTTGAAGTTCATAAGAATCTTCTCAATCTGGATTGGGAAGATATTCACTCCACGCAGTACCATCATATCATCCGAACGGCCTTTCATACGGTCCAGACGGATATGATTACGTCCACAAGGGCATGTGCGGCCCAATACACGAGTCAAATCGCGTGTGCGGTAACGCAACAATGGCATAGCCTCGCGACAGATACTGGTCAAAACCAATTCGCCGATTTCGCCATCAGGTACAGGTTCGAGGGTATCTGGGTTGACAATCTCCACGATATAATAATCCTCCCAGAAATGGAGTCCATTCTGTTCCTTGCACTCGAAGCCGACACCCGGGCCACACATCTCAGACATGCCGAAAGAGTTATAAGCCTTGACGCCCATCATCTCCTCAATACGCTTACGCTGCTCCTCGCTATGAGGTTCTGCACCAATAGCCAGCACCTTTAGTTTGGTATCACGACGAGGATCGATACCCTGCTCCTGCATCACTTCATACAGACGTGTCACATACGAAGGGACAGCATGCACAGCAGTTGTTCCGAAATCAGTCATGAACTTGATCTGTCGCAAAGAATTGCCAGCAGCTGCAGGGATAGTCAACATACCAAGGCGTTCAGCTCCATACTGGAAACCTAGACCACCAGTGAACATGCCATAACCCGAAGAGTTCTGGAAGACATCCTCAGGTCTCAAGCCGACCATCCAGAGATTACGAGCCACTTGGTTAGCCCACTCGTCAAGGTCATTCTGTGTATGGAGGATGACGGTCGGATTACCTGTAGTGCCACTAGATGAATGGAGACGCACACAGTCACGTAGAGGAACGCAAGCGAGACCGAATGGATAGTTATCACGCAGGTCTGCCTTGGTAGTGAATGGGATGCGACGGATATCAGCGACAGAGGTGATACTCTCAGGAGTGACGCCTGCCTCCTCCAGTCTTTGTTTATAGATCGGATTGTTCATGCAGCGCTTCACAGTCTCGCGGAGGCGCTCCACCTGCAGAGCCTCAATCTGCTCTCGCGTCATGGTCTCGTGCTCTTTGTCAAAATATTCGCACGAATTATCAGGTACTGGAAATTTACTCATAACTGACCCCCTCCCTACCTCCCCGAAGGGAGGAGCAAATTAGATACCACTGAGGGGAGAATGGATTTATTGATGAAATTTTATGGATTTTAAGTTTCGCAAGTGCAAAACCAGAAGTTATAAGGAAGTAATAATGAAGTAAAAAAGAAGTTATAAGGACGTTTGAATCAAAGGGTAAATAACTTGCACTTCGCCAAAATCACGCTACAGGTATTGTCTTTTTAACTTCCCTATAACTTCTCTATCTCCGAGCTTGCTCGCGCGATACGAAGCAAAGCGGAGGTTGAGCAACTACTTTTAACTTCTCAAAGTGAGCTAGTTGACGACTTGCTCACTTCACTGCAGCAACTCCGGCATCGAATGCCTTAAGATTGGCGTCGTCGATAGCCTCACCCTTACGAGCAAAGACTGTAGCTATCGCTTGGCGCAACTGCTCAACAGAGAGAATCTCGATATAAGGAGCAGCCATACCCAGCAATACCATATTGGCACCACGGGCATTACCACAATCCTTGGCTACTGTTTCAATATCCAATTTAGCCACTGAAGGAAGGGCATCCAGTTCGGCATTAAGAGCGGCTTCGTCTGGATAGTTAGGAATATTGACAAATGGTTTGCTGCTGGTCACAATGGTACCCTTAGGAGAAAGATATGCCAGATAACGCAAACTCTCCATTGGTTCCATAGAGATTACGACATCAGCACCTGCCTGAGGAATCAGGTCACTCCAGATCGGGTCAGTAGAAAGACGCAGATTAGACTGCACATCACCGCCACGCTGGCTCATTCCATGGACCTCAGCCTGCTTAAGGTTGATGCCAGCCTTAGTAGCAGCCTCGCCTATGATGGTTGCAATAGAGAGGATACCTTGTCCACCCACACCGCAGAGAATAATATCTTTTTTCATAGAAAAACTTCAATTTACGAATTACTGCTTAGCCTTGGCAGCTTCACGCGCATGACGGGCTGCTGTCTGAATACACTCACGACGAGGGATGATAACGCTCACACCCTCGTAAGCAATCTCATCACGCAACAATTGTGCGATGGCAGGGATATTCTTTGGCAATGGAGTCACCACATGAAGGTGAGCAGGATCCATGCCAAGACCGAGGCAGATAGCCTCAAACTTGTTGGTACCAGCACTATCCTGTCCGCCTGTCATACCTGTTGTCAGATTATCGCTGATGATGACCGTGATAGGAGCATTCTCATTGATAGCATCCAACAGGCCTGTCATGCCCGAATGAGTGAACGTAGAATCACCAATAACTGCAATGGCAGGACGCAGGCCTGCATCAGCAGCACCCTTGGCCATAGTAATAGAAGCACCCATGTCTACACAACTGCTCAATGCCTTGAATGGAGGCAGAGCGCCAAGGGTATAGCAACCGATATCGCCGAAGACACGTGCGTCTGGCATCTCGTCAATAATCTCACGAAGAGCGCCATAGACATCGCGATGGCC
>JAZLJN010000112.1:0-12290 GCA_045617885.1 Bacteroidales bacterium
GCAGAAAATTTGGAGATAGCAAGCGGTAGTTAGAAATGTTAAATGAAGTGTTAAAAAGAAAAAAGCCCTCAAAATGAGGGCTTTAGTTATAGCTGCTTATAGTTGTTTATAGCTGTTTAGGGTCGTTTATTTTCCGATGCAGAAGTTCTTGAAGATGTTGTTTAGCGTGTCCTGACTGGTAATTTCGCGGCCGAGGATCTGGTTGAGGGAGGAGATGACGTCTTTAAGATCCATATCTACAAATTCGTTGCTTAATCCGTTTTGGAGACCAGAGAGGACGCGCTGGAGGGCATCGTGCGCATGATTAAGCGCTTCATAATGACGGGCGTTAGTTAGGATAACGGAACTTTGCACTTTATCTGATTCGATGCAGGAGAGGAGAGCGTTCTCAAGTGCATCAATACCAATATTGTGTTTGGCAGAGATGCTGATGTGTGAGGCAGGGAGGTCGAAAGTTGATGTGCTGATGTGTGAGGCTGGGAGGTCAAAGGTTGAAGTGCTTTGTCCGTTAGTAATATCCACCTTGTTGAGGATATGAAGTACATGCTGATCTTGACGTGGCTCAATCTCCGGATAATCTACTCCTGGTTCGGTAAGAAGAAGGATGATTTGTGCACGTTCGGCAGCCTGATGTGAACGCTCAATGCCGAGCTGCTCAATCTGGTCATTGGTATGACGGATGCCAGCTGTATCTATAAAGCGGAAGAGGTGTCCGCCAAGGGTGATTGTGTCCTCTATCAGATCACGGGTAGTACCTTGTATGTCAGATACAATGGCTCGATCCTCCTTCAAAAGGGCATTGAGCAAAGTAGATTTGCCTACATTTGGGGCTCCGATGATGGCTACCGGAATACCGTTCTTGATGGCTTGTCCATGACGAAAGGTAGAAGCGAGTGTAGTAACCTCATGGTCGATGTCATGGGCAAGGTTAATGAGGCGTGTACGATCAGCAAACTCTACATCCTCTTCGCTAAAATCAAGCTCCAGTTCCAGTAATGAGGTGAGCTGGAGAAGCTGGTCATAGAGAATGCTCAACTTCTGACTGATGCTACCCTTCATCTGCTGGATAGCCAAACGATGGGCGGCAGCAGATTGGGCAGAGATAAGGTCTGCTACGGCTTCGGCCTGAGTGAGATCAAAACGTCCGTTGGCAAAGGCGCGACGGGTAAACTCACCGGGGGCGGCAAGGCGGAGTGAGGAGTGAAGAGTGGGGAATGAGGAATTGTTACCAGAGTTGTTGCAAAGTAGATTGAGGATTTGCTGCTGGATGTATATTGATCCGTGGCAAGATATTTCTACAACATCCTCGCCTGTAAAGCTATGGGGAGCGCGATAAAGGGAGATGACGACTTCATCAATCACTTCTCCGGAGGGATCAATAATCTGACCAAACGTGAGGGTATGCGTCTGACGGGTAGCGAGGGTGTGATTGGGACGTGCCGGACGGAAGATAGCATCACAGGCGGATATGGCATCAGGTCCACTAATGCGAATGACGGCAATACCTCCTATACCGGGGGCTGTAGAGATGGCACAAATAGTATCGTTAGGTTGCATAGACGGAAGATGTAATCAGAAATAAATAAGAGGCTGTGTCAATAGCCATAGATAAGTATCAAATAACAAAATCAAGTATCACGACCTAAGCTACAGAACAATGTAGAGTGGATGGTGATACTTGATATTTGATATTTTAGAGCTGATGACAACTTGACACGCTCCATGAAAAGATTATGAAAATGATCAGTCCGATCATTTGATTTCAGTATAGTCAATATAATCGCCATCCGAGGATTCATACCTTTTGGGGCGTGATTCGGTAGGATGATATTGAATGTCTTTGTCCTGACGAGGGTCGTCAAAACTACTCTTGTTGGTCCAAGGATTAATTACCTCTTTCTTATCAGTACGGAAGATGTTGAGAAACGAATCCCAAATCCAGATTACTGTTGCACCTAATTTGTTGACCAAACGTACGCCAGTATTGAGTACTGCGATAAGAATAGAAAAGGCAATTACCAGGATAACAAGAGGTAAGCAGCCAAAGTAAATCATTTTTTCTTATCTATTATACTCATTACTAAATACAGCGGGATGATGGCAGCAAAACTTGAAAGAACATTGCCCACAAGGGTGAAACCGATGAGGAGCAGGGCGCAAAGGGCAAGGAAAATATAGCGGGTACGGTTTTCGGCAAAACCATTATGACCCTTCTTGAGCTTAAGGCTGAACATAGGCAATTCGCATATCAAAGTAAAGCTCAAAGCCATCATCAGCAACAATATAAGCAGAAAGGCGAGGAGAGGATTTGCGGACATCCAAGAGGCAACGGCTGGAATAGGCAGAACTTGCGACAAGCCAATCCAGAAAAGTGCATTGGCAGGCGTGGGCAGTCCGATAAAGGAAAGGCTCTGACGCTCATCACAATTAAACTTGGCAAGACGTAATGCCGAGAATGCCGCCATGATAAATGCTGCAAATGCCCAGAGAGGAGAGAAACCACCAAACTCGCAACACGTCTGCAACAGCACAAAACAAAGAGCGCTTGGAGCAATACCGAACGATACAACATCCGCCAAAGAATCAAGCTCCTTGCCAATAGGACCTGATATCCCAAGGGCACGGGCTGTCATACCGTCAAAAAAATCAAATACTGCACCCAATATGATGAAGAGGCAAGCTACATCCATACGTCCGAAAAGGGCCGTATAGATAGCTATGCATCCGCATATCAAATTGCAGCAAGTGATGATATTGGGAATATTAATCAATTTCATTGAATACAAATTACTATACGCAACGTACACCAATTGTAGGCTTTGCAAAAGCAAGAAAGCCTTATTTGAGTTTGGCTATGGTAGTGATATTGCCACGGACAGCTTGCTTCATCTTGACACATACTTCTGCATCAAGCGGAAGGAAGACATCAATACGCGAACCGAACTTGATGAATCCAAGTTCGGCATTAATCTCCGAACGGTCACCTGCATTCAGATAGGTAACGATACGACGAGCTACAGCTCCAGCCACCTGACGCATCATGATGATAGGTCCACAATCACTCTTGATGATGATAGTGGAGCGTTCATTCTCTGTACTTGACTTGGGGAGATTTGCCTTCTTGAAGTGTCCGTCCTCATGCTCACTCTTCATGACAATTCCGTTGAGTGGACACCATTGAGCATGAACGTTGGTCAGGCTCATGAAGATGCTTATCTGGATACGCTTGTCCTGAAAATAGTCAGGTTCATATACCTCTTCGATGGTCACAATGGTACCGTCACTTGGGGCGATAACATCATAAAGCTCGTCACCATGGAAGGTGCGAGCAGGATAGCGGAAGAAATTTACCACTATGCCAAAAATGATGAATAAAGGTATAAGACAGCTCAACCACACCCAGAGTGGCGCTTCATAAACATATAATGTAACTGCAACAAGAAGAATGAAAACCAAGTGTAAAAGGATGGTTTCCGTGCCTTCTTTATGCATTTTCTTGTTCTTCATATCTTGTATTTAGGTACAATTTCTAATATTTTTGGCGCAAAAATACGTTTTTTTGGGTAAACTTCCAAATATTTTGAGAAAAAAGTGTATCTTTGCAACGTCTTTTGACATTATCATTCCTAAAAAAGGGATATATATGCGTTATTCAAAGATTAAGAAAACAAATTATGAGACATAAAAACTACTCCCGCGTCCCTCGTGGTAATCGTCCAGATCATATCGAAACCTACATCATAGACGAACCTTGCCAGCTGCTTGACTTCATGTACAAAACTCTTGCTCCACGAAGCCGTTCGGAGATTAAGAGCTACCTTATTCATAATCAGGTGCAGCATAATGGTCAGAACACAACCCAATTTGACGAACAGCTGCAACATGGAGATGAAGTAGTAATCAACTTCACCCGCCCGTTTGCCATGCTAACTAACCGTATGGTAAGCCTGATTTATGAAGATGATGATATAGTAGTCATTGAGAAACAGTCTGGACTCCTTACCGTACCGACAGGTCCAAACCGCAGAGAAAAAACTGCTCAAAAGATTGTGGATGAATACGTTTATGCGCAAGATGGAAGAAGCCATGCCTATGTGTGCCACCGCCTTGACCAATATACTTCAGGCATCCTGATCTTTGCCAAGAACAGCCGTGTGCAGCAAACCTTGCGTGACCACTGGGCAAACTATGTAGTGGAGCGCCTCTACATGGCAATCTGTGAGGGCGTACCAGCCAAAGAACAGGACGAGATCAGAAGCTATCTGGTAGAAAATAACGCCATGAAGGTCTATTCGACCAACGATCCAAACAAGGGCAAGCTATCCGTAACCCGTTATAAAGTGAATAAGGTGGTGGGCGACTACTCGCAGATAGATATTCAGATCCTGACGGGCAGAAAGAATCAGATTCGCGTACACTTGAGTGAGATAGGCTGTCCGGTGGCAGGCGATAAGAAATATGGTGCCGTAAGCAACCCATGTGGCCGACTGATGCTTCACAATTATGCTTTGCAGTTCATCCATCCTGTGACGAAGGAGAACCTCCGATTCGAACTTCCTTTGCCCAAGAATTTCCAGATCTGATGACGCGCAGAAAACCTTCTCTTATCATTTCCCTCATTCCTATTGTGGTGCTGATAGGCCTGCTGAGCCTCTGTGTGACCATCTATGGTGACGAGATGCTGAGCGGACCCTCACAACTGGTTCTGATCCTTGCCACAGCCATTGTGGTAGGGCTTGCCATGTTACGCTATGGCTGCAGCTGGTCACAACTTGAGACAGCCATGGTGAACAGTATCAGTCGCACCATGCCTGCCAACTTCATCCTGCTGATGGTGGGCGGCCTTTGCGGCACATGGATGCATTCGGGCATCATACCCACCATGATCTATTATGGGCTTGATGTCATTTCGGCACGATGGCTGCTGGTGACTGCCTGTCTTTTATGTTCGCTGGTAAGTATCTGCATCGGCTCTTCATGGACAACGATTGCTACCATTGGCGTGGGTCTCATCGGGATTGGCCGAACCCTTGGGATAGAGGACTGGTGGGTGGCTGGAGCCATTATTAGTGGAGCCTATTTTGGCGATAAGATATCTCCTTTGAGCGAAACGACTAATCTGGCATCATCCACCTCTGACGTTCCTCTCTTTGAGCATATCCGCAATATGCTCCATACCACCGTGCCAAGTATAGTAGTGACGCTTATTGTGTATCTGCTGATGGGTTTGAACGAAGGCTCACAATCTGCTCTTGGCGTGGGAGATGCTGCCTCTGAAATGCAGCAGCATCTGCAGGAAAACTTCCTGATCTCGCCTTGGCTTCTGCTCGTACCGCTTGCCGTATTCTTCTTAATATATAAAGGCATGGCTGCAAGTGTAGTGCTCTTCCTGGGTATGCTGATGGGTGGAGTGATACTGCTCTTCAGCCGTTCGTTCGACTTTGCCCTCAATTGCTCATTCGGTTCAGTCACTTACGAAACCGGTTATGAAGTGATTGATTCGCTCACAAGCACACGAGGCATAGCAGGTATGCTTAATACCATCTGGCTGATCCTGATGTCCATGAGTTTTGGAGGAGTGATGGAGGAGAGCGGAATGCTGTCATGCATCACACGTCATCTACTCCATATCATGAAGGGAAGGGTGAAGACGGTATTCACTACCTGTATGAGTTGCCTCTTCCTGAATGCCACAACGGGCGACCAATGCCTTGCCATCATCCTGCCGAGTAAGATGTATGGAGAAGCGTATAGCAAGCAAGGTTTGCCAAGGAAACTGATGAGCCGAACATTAGAGGATAGCGGCACGGTAACTTCTGTACTTGTGCCTTGGAACTCTTGCGGAATGACGCAATCTATGGTGTTAGGTGTGCCAACGCTTTTGTATGCACCATTTGCCATCTTCTGCTGGATTTCCCCTATTGTGACTGTTATGGCAGCGGTATTGAAAAGGGGGAAGATACCATCGCTTGCTAAAAAATGTGATTAATTATTTAAGTTTCGGAAGTTCCGAAACTATTGATTTAAGGGATTAGGATATTGGGGATTATAGGGACGAATGTTATGCTCGTCGAAACCCTAATATTGCAATATGTTAGCAGGCGAAGGTATCGTCCCTAATATCATTTTTTACCCAAACCTCAAAAAAACTTATACTGGATGCCGATACCAAGGGCAAGGGTGTCCTTAAAGCGCAAAGTCTTGTTGGGCAATACGGAAATTAGAGCAAGATCATAGGTTGACAGTTCGTAATACAAGGATATTCGATCTGTCAGCCTTCTTTGATAATCAGTAAAATGCAGATTCAGGCGGCCGCCGATGCCAATCTGGGCACGTACCTTTGAGGAGAAACGATAATAATCGCCAGGGTACCTTTCCTTTTCGGTAAACCAGAACTCGGTATCGAAGATGGTATTGAAAGACAGATTGGTGAGAAGGGGATTCCAAGTCAGCAAATGACCGCACTTCAACTCCCAAGGGATGAAACTTTCCCTAATGGTCATGGTCACCATGTCCCTACTCATGACCGAAGAAGGCAGGTAGCCGAACAGAAGGTGCGTCTCCCATTGCTCATGCTTGCCATAATCCCAACCGATGCCAGTAGATACGAAACCGATATTGCCTGCATACTGAAGGAAGAAGAGGTTAGGAATGGCATGCATCCAACGGTCACGTGCATGCTCCAGACGTACATCATAACTCTTCACCTGTGCCTTCAGACAGCCACCAGCCATGATCAGCAGCAACAGGAGCAAGCATCTGCTACGGGATTCAGAAATTAACTGTTTCATAGCGATAGCCATCAGGTGTAATAGTGAAAATAAACAATTCCCGATCCTTGATATCCGGCACACCATAATAGAGGCAATCATCATCCATTGCCTTCAGGAGTTCATGCCTGTGGTTGTGACCGTTGATGATAAAACTCCTCTTGGAAGTGCCCGTAATTCGGCTTTTATCTTCCTCACTAATGAGCCAGTCGGACAGCTCATCTGCCGTGAAGATGTGAGTATCATCCTGCATGCCAGGGTACTGTTGCACATAATACATGAAAGGGATAGCCACATTATTATTAAATTGTTCATCACCCGGACGGGCATGCATTAGGATGACAGTTGTGGTAAGGCTATCAGGATAGGCAGCATTAATGTCCGACACCTGTTCGATATCCTCCTGCAGAAAGGAGAAATCGGGTACGGGTAGCTGGTATTCCTGCTCGCGCGAATTGGTGTTCAGACAGACGAGATGAAGATGACCGATATTGAGCGAATAGTTCAGAGGTCCGAAGATTCGGGCATAATTATGCTCCCCCGTCCCAAGGAAATCATGATTACCGATTACGGTCAGCCAGGGACGTTTCAGCCGGATGAGTTCATCCACCATCCAGACGAATTCATCCGCCAAGCCGAAATCAGTCAGGTCACCTGCATGAAGTATGAAGTCGAGTGGCTGGTACGTGTTGAGAAAGTTCACAGCATTACGGGTGATATCATATTGCCGTTGGGTGTCCGTGATACAGGCAAAGCGAATCGTATCCTTACCTTTGCCCAACTGTTCGATCAGAATACTATTCTTGGAAGTAAGACCAGAAGGAACACCCATTACATCCTGATAGGGATGATATTCAAAAAGGTCACAACTGGACAGAAGTGATAAAAAGAGGATAGAGGTAAAGAGGATTCGCAACAAATTCATGAAGCAAAAATAAGTAATTTTCCACCAAAATGGTAAAAAAATTCAATGAAAATGGGGCAAAATTCTCTATTGTTGCTAAAAAAACAAAAACCATTGAGGCAAAAGTGCGCATAATTGAAAAAAACTTATTAAATTTGCCGATGAATATGGACCGAACATCCATAGTCAGATTGTATAAATGAAACAGATTTTTCGAGAATATTGGCCTTATCTTCTGGCATTATTGCCTGCACTCCTGATGCGTGACTTTACACCAGCCACAGAGCTTCGTTACGTCAGTTGTGCTACCGAAACACTCCATGAAGGAAACTTCTTCTGCCTCACTTATCAGGGAGAGCCTTTCCCTGAAATTATGCCGCTATACATCTGGATCATAGCAGGACTTAAGTGGCTGTTCGGTCATCACTATATGTTGAGCATCGGATTGTTCTCATTCATCCCATCTATTGGTATCCTTTGGGTAATGAACAGATGGGTAGAGCGTTTTGATACGAAAAGCTTTCGCCTTTGCGACGGAAGCCAGAGCCGTATGCTTGCCTCCATCATGCTCTTTACGTGCGGCATGCAATGTGCCATGTCGTTCTTTGTAAGCCCTATCATGCTATTCTCGTTCTTCATAGTTTGTGCACTCTATACCTTCTGGCGAATAACGGCACAACATGGAGCCTACGGGCTTTCGCCCGACAGAAGAATCCGAAGACGTCTGCAATGGCAGTTCGGCTTGTTCGTCTTTCTGGCAGTCTTCACTATGGGACCTTTGGGCGTGAGCATTCCTTTGGTAAGTACCACATTATTTTTGCTCTTTAGCGGAAGGATCAAATACTGGAGACGAGTATGGAGCTGGAGAACATTCCTTACCATCATTTCTCTCACCAGCCTTTGGATATGGGGTACCTATAACGAAGGAGGCGAGGAGGCTGTCCGTCATCTGATGATGCAACATCCACTCAAGATGGCAATTGCCTCAAATCATGACAAACCATGGTTCTATTACCTTATCAGCCTTTGGGCAGATACTATTCCTTGGGGACCTCTGTGTATAGTCATATTGTTTGCCTCTCTATATAAACGTATCCGTAACGGTAGTTTCACGTGGCATAAACCATTTGACTCCTCTTTGCAAAGTTTCTTTGTCTGTACTTTACTGGTCACGCTCATCTATTATTCGATGTTGAGCCATAAGCTGGATGTGAATATGATTCCTGCCTATCCTTTTCTTGTGTATGCAAGTGTGATGCAGTTAGGGCAATGGCGTTGGCCGCTCCGCTGGAACTGGCCTATCATTTATATCTGCCGAGTCGTTCTGCTTGTTATCTTCATAGCAGGATGTATGACCCCTTGGCTTAACATCAATGCCGGCTGCTATGGAAGAGTTTGCTATCATGCCAACCGATTTAAGAGAGAGTTAGGCACAGAGAAAGTTTATGTCTATCACCTTCGTAAAGCAGCCGGTATGGATGCCTATCTGCATGAAGATCCTATTGCTGCCACACCCGAGGATATTGCAGAAGGAAAGCTTCAGAATACGCTTCTGATTATGAAGGAGTATCGCCTGAACTCCTTGCGTAAGAAATTAAAAGCCCTGGGAGTCGAAGAAGACCGCCAGGGTGAAGTAATAGATGAATTGGGTGCATACGTTATCCTGCATTTTAAATAATTCAAGTTTTGGAGCTTCCGAAACTTAAATTAAATAAGAATTGGAAAAAGGGGGTCTTTCTCAACCTTAATCTCTTCTCCCGTTATAGGCTGATTGAACGTGATGGATTGTGCATGCAGCAATAGCCGTGGATAAGTTTCTCCGGCATAGATTCTGTCTCCTACTATCGAATGACCCAAGCCATAAGTAGAGGCAGCATGCAGGCGTAACTGATGGGTCCTTCCGGTCAAAGGAGAGAACCGGATAAGCGTGGCATTCTCTCTTCGCTCAAGAACCTCATAATAAGTCAAAGCTGGCTTGCCGAAAACAAAGTCAACAATCTGCCGTGGACGATCTTCTGGATTTGAACAGATAGGAAGATTGATAGTGCCGCATTGGCTCTTCACTATGCCCGACACCCAAGCCACGTATTCCTTGTGAATCTTTCTTGTCTCAAAATCCTGTTGCAGCTTCTTGTGTGTATCCGCATCTTTGGCAGCCAGCAGTAAGCCGGAGGTTGATTGATCCAGACGATGTACGAGCATAGGACCTTTGACCATCGGATGTAATTCATGTAGTTTTTGTTCAATAGAATCTGCTTGCATCTTACCGGGGACGGAAAGAGCACCTGCGGGTTTGTCAACCACAATTATCTGGTCATCTTCATAGACAACTTGAAGCGATGGAATAGGGACAGGAAATTCTGCCTCGGATGGCTTCTCACAAGCTATTCCTTCAGTCATATATTGTAGTAAAGGGCTGCACTTCTCGATACAAGAAGGGTAGAACTGTCCGTGTACCCTTAATGTTCCATTAGGAGATTTCCCATACCAGAATTCAGCCAGTTCAAGAGGTTCCAGTTGATGAGCAAAAGCGTATTGCAGTAGGCGAGGGGCAGCACATTCACCTGTACCTCCTGGGGGTAAACGGTGGCGTGAGTCTTCAAAGATCTGCACAATGTTCTTATACTTGCCATTCCGATTCAGAACATCGAACTTCTGGAATATCTCCATTTGCAGATCTATGCTCAGGCGTTTGCGTTTATCCTTCAGTTCCGTTATCTCTTTTTTAATAGAGAAGGAAAGTGTATCATCATCATCTTGTCTATCTGATGTTGAGATGCCTGATGGAGCATCGTCAAGTCCATCAGATGTTGTTTTGCCTGATGGTTGGATGAGAAGGAGCTTGGCTATCTTCGCATTAATTTCCGAAATTTCAGCATCCTTCTTCAGATAGAAATCATCAGGATCCTGCAGATTATAGATTGGTGGTACGAAGAAATGGTCAGGATCTTCAAGCCCATTAATCACACCACTATACGCGCATATATATTTTAAAGGTTCACGCGAGTAGATCAGTACACCAAGCATCTTGCCCTGACTGAACAGTTCTTGCCAGAGCGTGTTACTGTTGATTTGTAAAAAAACATCATCCGCAGCCCTCATCATAGAGGGTTGCGGACGATAGAAATAAGGACTATTCATTAGTTCTCATTATTGTTGTTGAAGTCACGACGAGGACGCTCTGGACGATCCTCACGACGTGGACGACGGTCGCCGAAAGCCTCACGGAATGGGTTGTTGCCACCATCACGACGAGGACGGTCGTCACGGCGAGGACGCTCTGGACGATCCTCACGACGTGGACGAGCCTCTGGCTCTACATAACCCTCTGGTTTTGGCTTAAGCACCTTGGTAGAGAGACGGAACTTGCCAGTCTTCTTGTCAACCTCAATCAGCTTGCAGGTGATGACGTCACCCTCCTTGATGCCGGTCTCCTCCATGGTCTCATAACGCTTCCAGTCAATCTCTGAAATGTGGAGCAAGCCATCCTTGCCAGGCATAAACTCTACAAAGGCACCAAATGACTGGATGTTCTTGACAGGACCAGTATAGATCTCACCCTCCTCTGGGATTGCAACGATAGCCTTGATCTTTGCAACAGCTGCATCGATAGAAGCCTTATCAGAAGAAGAAACAGCTACATGACCCTTACCATCTGCTTCGTCAATGGTAACTACAGCACCAGTCTCCTCCTGGATGCCCTGAATAATCTTGCCACCAGGGCCGATAACTGCACCGATGAACTCCTTATCAATATCAAAGGCTACCATACGTGGAGCATGATCCTTCAGATCCTGACGAGCCTCTGGCTGTGCCTCGAGCATCTTGCCAAGGATGTGTGCGCGACCCTCCTTTGCCTGAAGCAAAGCCTTCTCAAGGATCTCGTATGAGAGGCCATTGCACTTGATATCCATCTGTGTGGCAGTAATACCCTTCTCTGTACCGCAAACCTTGAAGTCCATATCGCCAAGGTGATCCTCATCACCAAGGATGTCGCTCAAGATTGCATATTTAGGACCTTCCTCATCCTTGATCAGACCCATAGCGATACCAGATACAGGACGAACCATAGGAATACCAGCATCACGCATAGAAAGGGTAGCACCACAGGTAGAAGCCATAGATGAAGAGCCGTTTGACTCAAGAATATCTGATACTACACGAACGGTATATGGGAAATCCTTTGGAATCATACCCTTAACGGCACGCCATGCAAGGTGACCATGACCAATCTCACGACGACCTACGCCACGCTGGGCTTTTGCCTCACCAGTAGAGAATGGAGGGAAGTTATAGTGGAGGAGGAATTTGTCATAATCGTTGCGGAGCACGTCATCCACGAGCTTCTCATCCATCTTGGTGCCGAGAGTACAGGTAACCAAAGCCTGTGTCTCACCACGGGTGAAGATTGCCGAACCGTGACGGCCTGGGATATAATCTGGCTCAATCCAGATAGGACGAACCTCGTTCAATGCCCGACCGTCAAGACGAGTACCCTCATCAAGAACGCATCGACGCATTGCCTCACGCTCTACATCATGGAAATAGCGGACAATCATACCGAGCCTCTCCTCATCCCCCTTCTTCTCCCCCGGGAGAGCCTCGATGTAAGCCTC
>JAZLJN010000113.1:0-3316 GCA_045617885.1 Bacteroidales bacterium
GAACTGCTTCGCCAGCTTGCCAACGACATCAGCAAGCAGCAGGCGCAGGATACCATTCTGCTCATTCTCGGTAGCGAGCGCTTTGCTGAGATGAAGCGTAAATCACCTCTTGTTTCCGGTGGTGCAACGACCATAAAGGCAGATAATGGCTTTGACATCTCGTCAGGTGTAGTCAACATGGACTTCTTCTTCGATGACAATGGCGATACTTCTGCCTTTGCTGAGCAGATTGAGGAACAGGCCAAAACGTATGCTACTTCCGACAATGATGATACCGAGGATGATGTTGTAAAGACATTCCCAGAAGCCCTTCGCTTCATCCTTGACGAAGGACCTACACAGGGAGTACACATACTCTTGCAGACCGACAAGCCTACCAACATCCTCTTTGAGGATTATCCTTCGGAGACCGTAGCAATGTTCAAGCATAAGGTTATTCTGCGCTCCGAGAACAAGTACCTCACACCTATGCGATTCAGCGTTGAAATCGATGTTGAGGTGCTGAGTGACGAGGAAGAACGCCTGCGAGCATTCTACTATCCTGAGGATGGAGGACCACGATTGTTCACACCTTATATAATAATAAAAGAATAAACTCAAAAAAATATAAGACTATGGCAAATGATAGTTCAATGAAAAACATCTCCCAGGTAGAGGAGTATGCAAAACGTGTGGAGGGCGATGCGCGTAAGGTTGAAGAGATATTCAGTAAACTGAAGCATAAGACTGATGAGATCGGACAGAACTGGAATGACCGCCAGTTCCAGCAGTTCCAACAGGTATATAATGATGTTATCATGAAACAGATAAAAGGAACATGCGAGACTCTACAGAAACTTTCTGTCTATGCAAAGAAGCAGTGTGAGTTCAACCGCATGGCTGAACAGCACAAATTAAATGTGTAAGATTATGGCAATAGATTTTTCATTTCTCGAGAATGCTGCACCCAAGCAGCAGGAGCCAGAACCAATAGTGCAGACCTCTGGGCTGGCTAACATAACCGTACGTGTGGATGCTGATTGTTTTATGCAGTGCGACGGTGAGTTTGTCGATGTGCCTCTGAAGGCTGGCATGATGGCTATGACACAGTTGCCTGTCGGGCAGCATCTCCTTGAGTTCTTCAGTCAGGAGAATCCAAATATCAAAGTAGAGAAGGTGGTGGATTTCCCAGAGTCAGACAAAAGCTATCTGGTGATGATCAACGAATTGAAAGCGCAGATAGCACCAACCATGCAGCAACCACAGATGCAGATGCCTCCACAGAACGCTTTCCTCGACCAACTCACTCAGATGGCGCAGATGAATCCGTTGGCAGGCATGACTATGCCTCAAATGCCAGGAACAATGCCACAGATGCCGGGATCAGCTCCATCTATGCCACCAATGCCTGGTAGTAACAATAAGAATAATAAACAATAATCAGAATAGAATATGAGTTTTTTCGGTTTTTCCTCAAAAAAGGAAGTAGAAGAAAAGGAACGTTTGGCACGTGAAGCTGTACTCCAAAAGCAGCAGACTGATCTGGCGAACCTCGCAAAGGGTAGTCAGATAAAGTTCGCTATCCCTTATTTCGATGTTTTTGATCCTCGTTTTGAGAATCTTGCAGTTCCTGTATCTGTACACGGTTCTGTCGTTTACGCCGTTGATGATATTCAGAAGTTCAATGCCATCAACAAGACTCAGGATGTAAATGATGAGGTCTTTGCACAGAAGCTGAAGGATCAAATTGTAAGTCATATTAAGGGCATAGTTACCAATGCTCCATCCGATCACATGATCCAAGTGCTGCAATTGGAGCGCAAGATCCTTGAAATCAGCGATCTCGTTCAGCAAATGGTTACGCCTAAGATTGAGGCAAGTTTCGGAATTACTATCCGCTGTCTTGCTGTCAGCCAGATTATGGTTGATAAGAATAGCCGAGGATACCGCGAACTCAGAGCCGTAACTGCAGACATAGAGCGCGAGACTCTCCAGACTCGTTCAAGTCTCAACCTTGACGCTATGAAACGTCAGCAGGAAATGAATCTTGGTGGTCAGGAGGAATTGCAGCGTATGCAACTTGAGAATCAGCGTGAGACCATGCGCATACAGCGTGAGGAGATGCAGCGTGCCGCACGACTTCAGACAGAAAGTAACTTCTTGGGGGCGCATCAGGCAAATCTCAATGCCGATGTCTCAAAGACTCAGAGCATGTTCGGACAGGCACGTCCTGCAGCAATGCCAGGTATGGGAATGCCAGGAATGCCACAGATGCCAGGCAGTATGCCTCAGATGCCAGGAATGCCACCACAGGTACAGTATATGGTAGGTGTCAACGGTCAGCCAATGGGACCATACGACTGGAATCAGCTTCAGCAGCTTGTGCAGGGCGGTCAGCTCACACAACAGTCTCAGGTATGGAAGCAGGGTATGCCAGCATGGGCTATGGCAGGACAGGTGCAGGAACTCCAGCCGCTATTCATGGGCGGGGCTCCACAGATGCCGGGAATGCCAGGCATGCCTCAGATGTAAATAAAATATATAGAATAACAATATTAAAATACTAAATATGGCAAATTATCCAAAAGAATTGACCGATTTGGTCGAAGAGTATCTTACCGATGGTATTATCTCTAGAAAGAGGCGCCAGGTGCTACTAAAGAAAACCGAAAAACACGGTGTTGACGCAGATGAATTTGACTTGTACATTGATGCCCAGCAACAGAAAGCAGATCAGCAGGTTGATGCTGCATCTAGAAAACAGCGCGGAAAGACTTGTCCTTTCTGTGGCGGTGTTGTTCCTCAGTTGACAGACAAGTGTCCTCATTGTGGTGAAACCATTACCGCAGAAGCAAGTACGGAACTTCAGGAGATCTTTGATCATCTTGAAGATGCTCTTGTCGCATTGAAATCACAAAAGGATACTGCGAAAAGTAAGGCTGAGGTTGAGCGTTATTCTCGTAAGGCAAAAATGTACTATGAAAACAACCCCAAGGTACAGAAATTGCTTAAGGAAATAGAAAGCGAAGTCCAGCTCGCTGAAGAAAGAAACAAAGCCGAGTATAGGAAAAACTTATAGATAGCGCACCCCAAAATGACCTTTAAAATCAAGGTATTTGGAATGCCATTATACTTTACCCTGTATACAGATAGTCAACTATTCAAAAATAACTAAAAAAATAACAGAGATTCAATTATTTTTCGTATATTGCAGTTGCTACACAACAAATCAACGAAAGAAAATCGCGAATCTCTGTCGTGTGCAAATATAATGCAAAAAGTTGACTCCTGCAAGGAAATATATCGTCAATGTGCTTTAAAATGCTTTAAATAGGCA
>JAZLJN010000114.1:0-40999 GCA_045617885.1 Bacteroidales bacterium
ATGCTTATTAAGGAGCGCGAAGGAAAGGAACTGACTGTAGTTAGTATCACGCCTTCTTCTGAAAACACTTTCACAATCACCGCCAGCCTTGCTGCCGATGAGAAGGGGGCATACGAGTACTTCCTAGTTGACGGGCTACGCATCCCAGCCACAAATATTCTGCAAGAGGCACGGAATGTCTCAGAAGCAGAGGATCGTGCAATCACAGAAGCCATCAAGCAGGATATAGCGTATCGCAAAGCTCACGGCCTCGATTGTGCCAGTGTCACTACTTTGGATCTCTGCAAACATACATAATATATCAAAATATGAATCCTGAATCAACAATCCTCAAAGTCTATAACAGTGCTGAATATCAGCAACTGAAAGAGTATTACGGGAAAAGCACTATATTCACAGCTTTGGGTATAGCAAGAAATGAAAACCGTCATAGTGCATTCATTGCATGGATGCTGAATGCCTCAGCTGACCACAAGTTGGGAAATGAGCCTTTGAAGAAATTGCTTGGGCTGTATGCCCTGCGCTCAGCCACAATCAGCAATTCGCTAAAGATACTGCTGATAACTGGGCATTATCGTCTTGTGGACGTAGTGGTAACTACAGAAGATGCTCTGGTAAATTATGGCGGGGGTGACGGTCTTCAGGATAAGATGAAACGTCTGGATATTGTTTGCCACTTTACTATTATATCCATGGACGAAGAGAATGCTGAGGAGTCGGCAATCAAGGCGATGCTCGTTATAGAGAACAAGGTATATAGCAAGGAGGGGTGTCATGATGGCAGAAAACAGACGCAGATCTATCATGACTGTTTGGCAGCGTACTGTTCGAAGCAAGGAAAGGAACTGATGGAGATATTTCTCTCTCCTGACGAAAAGTTAAATCCTGGTTGTGGTGATTTCTGCAAATTGACATATCAAGAGTTACTCGATTCGGTCATCACTCCTTTGTCTTTGATGAATACGGATGACCATACTTCGATGATGCTTGCCGACTACATCCGCAATCTTGGTGTTCCTGCGTTCTGCATGGACGAAAAGGATGGGCAGAAGGATGACTATACCATCATGGCTACGTCCAAGGAAGAGATTTCGCAGCTTAATGCTTTGTATAATATAGATGGATTTGCGGAACTGTTCGTTGATACCCTTTTAGCAAAATTTGAAGAAAAGGCTTTTCCTCTCTGCGGCGATGATGCACAAAGCAGGTTTAATGCTATTGGGGCAGATATTCTAGAATTATTGTCCGAGTTCTGGGATGCCAATGTCAACATATTCAAAGCTATCATGAGATATGTTGATCCTTTCAGGGGAAAAGACAGTGACTTCCTTTTCAAAAAGAGTAACCGTGATAACAGCAAATATCGTGTAAGCTATAATAGTGAATATATATTCCCAGAAAAGCGAGCTATGTCAAAGGCGATGACCGCCCTTGCCATCTTCCATGCTTACGTGAAGAAGAATGAGAATAATGACATCTCTGTACATGACCTGAATAAGGTCTTCCCATGCAAAGATCTGAACGAATATTATTTCAAGAACTACTACAAGGACATCTTCTATTTATATAACGAGCAACTGCACTTTGACAGCGATAACAAGACACATCAAGGCAAGGACTCTCGTGCTGTGTGGGACTTTTACGTTAAACCATCTCAGCTGATGGAGATTAGCTGTGGCTCCACAAAGGTAATGGCTGTGAAGATGTGGCGGAAGAGAGACTTCGAGAAACTTCTTAATCATGTCAATTCTCATTCCGAATGGTTTGAAGGGATTGTTGTCGAAGAATGCAGTGTGGATTGATCGAAGAAAGACAAAAAAACCGATTTTCGTCCAAATCTATGCTTTTTACCCCACATTTGGACGAAAATCGGAATGATTGATATGCTCCTTACTTCTTGGCGCTTCCACTCTTCTTATTGGTGGAAGTTTTTGCTGTAGTTGTAGCAGGAGTATAGAATTTCAGTGCATCAGGCATAGCCTTCTGGAGGGCGGCGATGCGCTTGGCATCACTTGGATGGTCGCTGAAGAGGTCGCTCTGGTTGGCATTACCGCTGGCTGCTGCCATACGCTGCCAGAATGGAACGGCGAGTTGCGGATCGTATCCAGCCATAGCCATGAAGATAAGACCCATGAAGTCGGCCTCTGTTTCGTTTTCTCGGCTGTACTTGAGATTGGCAAACGAGAATCCCATCTGAGCCGCCATGGTAGCCAGCTGGGTGAGGTTAGCATTGGTGTACTGGCCCAGAATTTGTGCAGCAATCTGTGTGCCGTACTGCTGACGCATCTGTGTGGACATCTGCTCAGCTGAGTGCTTTGCCACAGCATGGGCAATTTCATGACCAAGAACTACAGCCAGCGAAGCCTCGTCCTGAGTCACAGGAAGGAGACCTTCATAAACCACAATCTTGCCACCAGGCATGCAGAAGGCATTGACCTGCTTGTCCTGCACCAGATTGAACTCCCAGGCAAAGTTCTGCACCTCATTGGCAAAACCGTTATTCTTCAGATAAGTCTCTACCGCGGTAGCCAACTTCTGGCCTACTTTCTTAACCAAAGCGCTGTTAGTGGCATTCTTTGACAGCGGTGCAGTCTTCATGAATTCGGAATATTGCTGGGTGCTGAGGCTCAGCACTTGTGCGTCATCTACCAGCAGTGTGTGCTTTCTGCCCGTGACGGGTACGGTAGAGGTGGTGCCACAGCTTGACAGCAGGAGGGCAATTGCCAGGATTGGCAAAAGAAGTAATCTGCGAATGGACATAGTACTACTTGTTTTTTGATTCTTATTTTCGATTTGAATGCCGCAAATATACAAATAAAAACAGATATAAACAAGTTTTTGGAATTTTACTCCTATTTTTAATTAATAATGTTTGGTGATTCAGTCAAAACACAGTATCTTTGCAGCGGTTTTTTGTCACAGAATGACACAAGGCTTTTCCTCACTAAGGGTTGTGGGGTTGATTGTATAATAGTGAATTGTAAAATAGTCAAATCAAAAAATGAAAAAGTGGCATGTTGAGGACTCGGCTGAGCTCTACAATATTCATGGCTGGGGTGTCTCTTACTTTGATATCAATGAGAAGGGACATGTGGTAGTTACTCCAAAGAAGGACAGTGTGCAGATTGACCTGCGTGAGGTGATGGATGAATTGGCGTTGCGCGACATCCAGGCTCCTGTGCTGCTCCGTTTCCCAGATATTCTTGACAATCGTATTGAGCGTATGCGCCAGTGCTTTGACAAAGCTGCTGCCGAATATGGCTACAAGGGCGAGTGCTACAGTGTGTATCCCATCAAGGTGAACCAGATGCAGCCTGTGGTAAGCGAAATGGTGAGCCACGGCAAGCGTTACAACCTGGGTCTGGAGGCAGGCTCCAAGCCGGAGCTTCATGCCGTCATTGCTGCTTGTACGGACTATGATTCGCTGATTATCTGCAACGGCTACAAGGATGAGTCGTTCATTGAGCTGGCTCTGCTCGCCCAGAAGATGGGTAAGCGCATCTACATCGTGGCTGAGAAGATGAACGAGCTGGAGATCATCTACAAGATAGCCAAACGTCTGAACGTGAAGCCAAACATCGGCATCCGTATCAAACTGGCTTCGTCTGGTTCGGGCAAATGGGAAGGCTCGGGCGGTGATGCCTCGAAGTTCGGACTGACCAGCGCTGAACTGATTGAGGCGCTTGAATACCTGGATAACGTGGGGCTGAAGGACTGCCTGAAACTGATACATTTCCACATCGGCTCGCAGGTGACAAACATCCGTCACGTCAAGACTGCCATCCGCGAGGCTTCACAGTTCTATGTGCAGCTGCGTAAGATGGGCTATAGCGTAGAGTTTGTGGATGCAGGTGGCGGCCTGGGTGTGGATTATGACGGAACACGTTCGGCATCGAACGAATCAAGCGTCAACTATTCCATCCAGGAGTATGTCAATGACATTATGTACACCATCATGGAGGCAGCCGACAAGAATGAACTGCCTCATCCTAACATCATCACGGAGAGCGGCCGTTCCCTTTCGGCTCACCATTCCATGCTCATCATGGAGGTGCTCGAAACCGCCACTCTGCCAGAGATGCCAGAGGAATGGGTAGTGAGCGACGAAGATCATGAACTGGTGAAGGATCTGTACGAGATCTGGGATAACCTGACGCAGCGTTCTGCACTGGAGTCATGGCATGATGCCCAGCAGATACGTGATGAGGTGCTGCAACTGTTCAGCCACGGTATGATTGACCTGAAGACCCGTGCTCAGATAGAGAAACTCTACTGGAGTGTGACTCGTGAGATCAATAACCTTGTGCACGGCATGAAGCGCGCTCCAGAGGAGTTGCATAAGATTTCGAAACTGCTTGCCGATAAATATTACTGTAACTTCTCGCTTTTCCAGTCATTGCCAGACATGTGGAGTATTGACCAGATCTTCCCGATTATGCCAATCCAGCGACTGGACGAGCGTCCTGACCGTAAGGCTACGCTGCAGGATATGACCTGCGACTCTGACGGCAAGGTGCCAAGCTACATTGCGGAGAACCAGATAGTCAATGCCATGCCAATCCATTCGCTCAAGAAAGGGGAGAAGTATTACCTCGGTGTCTTCCTTGTAGGTGCCTATCAGGAGATTCTGGGCGACCTGCACAACCTCTTCGGCGATACCAATGCCGTACACATCGTTGTGACGGACAAGGGCTACGAGATAGATCAGACTATTGACGGCGAGACGGTGCAGGATGTGCTGCGCTGGGTGGAGTATGACACCAAGAAGATGGTGCGCACACTTGAGACCTGGGTGACCAAATCGGTAAAGACCGGTCGTATATCGCTCGAAGAGGGTAAGGAGTTCCTTACCAACTACCGCAACGGACTCTATGGATATACTTATCTTGAGAGAGAATAAGACTGTAATATTTGATAACAATCAGCAGGTAAAATATTTGCGTAATTACTTACATATTATTGACCACATGAAAAATATTTTTTTTCTAGCAGCCGCAACCATCCTCTCTATGGGGATGATGAGTTGTGCGAACAAGGGAAATGAGACCTCTGCCCCACATAATCCCCTGATGGATCATGAGGCAGAAATCACGGAAATCATTGCGGGCATGAGCCTCGAAGAGAAAGTGGAGATGCTGCATGGCAAGCACATGTTCTCATCAGCCGGCATCGAACGCCTCGGCATTGCTGACATTGAATATGCCGATGGACCATTCGGCATCCGTGAGGAGATGGAACCACATTCATGGAACTCCATCCATCTGGACACTGACTCTGCCACCTTCTTCCCAACCGGTTCGGCACTGGCTGCTACCTGGAGCCCAGAGCTTGCCTATCAGTATGGTAAGGGTATGGCTATCGAAGCCCGTCTGCGTGGCAAGGACATGATTCTGGGTCCTGCCATCAACATCCAGCGTATTCCTACCGGTGGCCGTACATACGAATATCTGAGTGAGGATCCATTCCTCTCTGCCGAACTTTCAGTAGGCTATACACAGGGTGTGCAGGACAACAATGCCGCTGTCTGCCTCAAGCATTATGCTTTGAACAATCAGGAGAACATGCGCGGCTTTGTCAGCTCGAATGCTTCAGAGCGTGTGATCCGCGAGATTTATCTTCCACCTTTTGAGATGGCAGTACGCAGAGCCAATGCTTACGGCGTAATGGCTGCCTATAATAAAGTAGATAATGTGTGGTGTTCGGAGAATGACCTGCTTCAGAACAAGATCTTGCGCGATGAATGGGGCTTCCGTGGCATCATCATCAGCGACTGGGGCGGCACACATTCAACCGTGGGCGCTGCCGTGGGTGGCTTGGATGTAGAGATGCCAGGTCAGACCTATATGGGTCAGGCACTCATTGATTCGGTCAATGCGGGTGCAGTCTCAATGGAGGTGATCGATGCAAAGGTAAGAAATCTGCTTCGTGTGCGTCTGACTATTCCTGCTGTTCCGAAAGAGGAAGCCAACAAGGTGATGACCTCGCAGCCAGAACAGCAGCAGATTGCTTACAATGTGGCAGCCAAGAGCGTAGTGATGCTTAAGAACGAGCCAACAGAAAAGCTTGGAAAACTTCTTCCTCTGGATCTGAATAAGGTAAAGACCATTGCTGTGATTGGTGATAATGCCACCAAGACCATGGCTTTGGGTGGCGTCGGCGCAGGTGTGAAGACTCTTTATGAAATCACACCTTTGGCAGGTCTGCAGAAGGCATTGGAGGGTACAGGCGTAAAATTGCTCTATGCACAGGGATATGCTTCACGTCCGCAGCAGTGGGGCGGTAAGCCTGTCATTGATGAGAAGGCAGAGGCCAACAAGGCACGCCAGCTCAGCCGCGAAGCCATGACTGTGGCAAAGCAGGCGGATGTAGTGATTTTTGTAGGCGGTGATAACCGAATTGTAGAGACAGAGGGTTCTGACCGACAGAACATCAATCTCCCATTCGGACAGGAGGCTTTGGTTCAGACGCTGGCTAATGTCAATCCGAATATTGTAAGTGTGATGGTGGCAGGTGCTCCTGTAGATTTGCAGGTCGTTAATGCTACGGTTCCTACCTTATTATATTCATGGTTCAATGGTTCGGAGGGTGGCCATGCACTGGCAGATATTCTGTTGGGCAAGATCTCTCCATCGGGCCGTCTGCCATTTACCCTTCCTGTAAAACTGGAAGATTCGCCAGCCTACGCTACCGGTTCTTATCCTCAAAAGGAGGAGGCAGTGGATGATGTCTTCATGGATTTGGTGAACAGAGAGAAGTTCCGCGCCCAGCGTCACGCTGATGCTGATTATGCAGAGGGTCTGCTGGTGGGTTATCGTTGGTTTACTACCAAACAGGTGGCTCCACTCTATCCATTCGGTTATGGTCTAACCTATGGAGATTTCGCTTATACAGATGCGCAGGCAACCGTGAAGGGTGATGCCATTGAGGTAAGCTTTACGTTGAGCAATCAGGGTGCTGAAGCAGAAGAGGTGGCACAGGTGTATGTATCTCGTCCGGAGTCAAAGGTAGAGCGTCCTGCCGTAGAACTGAAGGGCTTCAGCCGCGTGGCACTCAAGGCTGGTGAGCAGCAGCGCGTCACCATCAGTATTCCTAAAGAATCCCTCCGTCACTGGGATGAGGCAAAGCATGGCTGGACCGTCGAGCCGGGCAAGGTGGTGCTTCATGTAGGCTGCTCTTCTGCTATGCTTCCACTGCAGGCAGAGGTGAATATCTGACAAAGCAAAAAAGGTTTCGGAAGCTAACTTCCGAAACCTGATGTATAGAGAAGGGGAGTGAAAGTCACTCCCCTTAAATATTTTTAAAGTTACTTCTTACGCATCTGCTGCAGTGGAGAGTCAATAGGAGAACTCTTCAAACCATTCCAGATGAAATAGATACCCAGGAGTACGAATGGGATGCTGAGCAGCTGACCCATATCCAGGAGCATATCCTCCTCAAATGCCTCCTGCACATTCTTGAGAAACTCGATGAAGAAACGAGAAGCGAAGATGCCTATCAGGAAAACTCCGAAGATGACGCCACGATGACGTCCTGCCTGTGTAAACTTGTAAAGACCCCAGCAGGCAAAGAATACCAGCACATAAGCCAGTGCTTCATAGATCTGTGTTGGGTGGGATGGATTGCAGAAGATTGGATCTGCACCATTCTCCCAGGCATGGATGTTTTGTACGAAGCGAGTGCCCCAAGGCAGAGTGGTCTCATGTCCGTAAATCTCATGATTGAAAAGGTTGCCCATTCGGATAAGCGCAGCCACCGGAGCCACAGCGATAGAGAGTCGGTCAAGGAGCCAGAGCTTGGAGAGACAGTCATGATTGGCATACCACATCACGCAGAGGATAACGCCAATAGTGCCGCCATGGCTGGCAAGTCCTCCCTTCCAGGTCTTGAAGATCTCTAATGGATTGGCAAGATAATAATCCGGATCATAGAAGAGGCAATGACCGAGACGCGCACCGACCAAAGTGCCAATAAAACAGGCGAGGAAGAGATAATATACACGTTCAGGATTCAAACCCTCACGTTTATAGACCCACTCCATGATCTTGATTCCGATGAAGAATCCGACAATGAACATCAGGGCATACCAGCGGAGGGCGAAAGCTCCGATAGAAAAGATGACGGGATGAGCCGTCCATGTAATTTCAGCAAGCATAGATATGTTTATTGATTACGGGTTACAGATGATTTGGGGTGCAAAGATAGGTTATTTTGTCGAATATCAAAAACTTTTGGACCAATAATTTGGCGAAACCCTGAAAAACAAGTATCTTTGCCGTCATTCTTGGCATGAATAGCCTTGGGTACTCTCATTATTCTCCATTCTTATTATTGCATGAAACCTATTACACTTCAGGAATTGAATCAGCGGGTAGCGGAATTGGTCAACAACGCTTTCCAGGAGACCATCTGGGTCATGGCAGAGCTAACGGATGTGCGTGTAGCGCAGAACGGACACTGCTACATGCAACTCGTCCAGAAAGATCAGCGCCGTGGCAGCATGCTTGCCTTTGCCAATGCACATATCTGGGCCAACCGCTGGTGGCTGATCCGTGATTCCTTCCAGCAGCAGACTGGTCAGGCTTTTCAGTCGGGACTGAAGGTGATGCTTTGTGTGCAAGTCACCATGCATGAGGTGTATGGCTATGCGCTGAATGTAGTGGATGTTGATCCCTCCTATACGTTGGGCGAAATGGCGCGGAGACGCATTGAGATATTGAATCAGCTGAAGGCGGATGGAGTCATTGATATGAACAGGGAGCTTCCGATGCCAGTCCTGCCGCAGCGGATTGCCGTAATCAGTGCAGCCGGAGCTGCAGGCTATGGAGATTTCAGCCATCAGTTGGCAGATAATGAGTGGGGCGTAAAGTTCTACGTGCATCTCTTCCCGGCTGTAATGCAGGGCAATCAGACGGAGCAGTCAGTCATTACGGCGCTGGAGAATATTTATGAGCATCTGGAACTGTTTGATGTGGTGGTCATCATCCGTGGCGGCGGATCAACGGGCGACCTGGCATCCTTTGACAGTTATGAGATTGCCTCCTGTGTGGCTAATTTTCCGCTCCCAGTCATCACAGGTATCGGTCATGACCGTGACCAGACCGTGCTTGACCGTGTAGCACACACTTCCGTGAAGACACCGACGGCAGCCGCCGCTCTGCTGATTGACCGGATGGCGGAACAGATGCAATGCCTTGATGAACTGATACAGTCAGTCCTGGATCATACGCGTGGCAGAATAGAGCGGGAATCGCTGCGCCTTGCTCAGCTGACCAATGCCGTGAGAGGCAGTCATATCTCACTCGGCCAGCAACTCAACCGGCTGACGCTGCTCAGTGAGCGCATTAAGATGATGACCCAGCAACGTGTAGAGAAAGACAAGCAGCGGCTGGACTATATTGAGAACGCCATCCGGCTGGTGCAGCCAGATAATATTCTGAAGCGAGGGTTCAGCATCGTCCGCTCTGGCGGAAAAGCCATACGTGATGCCAGTGAAGTAATTCCTGGCACCCTACTGGAAATCGAGACCGCTAATGGCAGGCTGACTGCCCATGCGGATTGAATACGTTAAAGTTTGGGCTGAAATTCCTTTTTCTTCAGTTTCTGTACCTGTATGTAAAGCAGGATAGCCGCCAACGTGCAGGAGATGACATCGCTGCAAGGCAAGGTCCACCACACGCCCAGTACTCCCCACATACCAGGGAGAATAAGTATAAGCGGAATCTGAACCAGCAGCTGACGGGAGGTGCTGAGCAGGATGGCAGTCTTTGCCTTACGGATAGACTGGAAGAATGACATGGTGATCATCTGTCCGCCCACAATAGGGAAGGTACACATCTGGATGCGGATGGAAGTGATGCATTTCTCTATCATACCCGGATCAGTAGTGAAAAGGCTGGCAAGTTCGCGTGCAAAAGTGTAGGCAAAAGCATAGCCCACAATCATAATCACAGTAGCGCAGATATAGGCAAACTTCAAGGCACCGATGACGCGTTGATAATTCCTGGCACCGAGGTTGAACCCGACGATAGGCTGCAGACCCTGGCTGAAACCAGAAACCATCATGATCAGGAAGACTACGATACGGTTCACAATGCCAGCCACGCCTACATACTCATCGCCTTCCGCTCCGCCCTGTTCCAGCAGGGCACGGTTAATCAGCACCACAACCAGACAGGCACATACGTTGACACAGAAGGGCGAGAGGCCGATAGAGATGATTTCCCGTATGATGTCCATCCTGATCTTCAGTCCAAATTTGGAGAAATGGACGAAATTATTTTTGTTCAAAAAGAAACGGAACTGGAACAGCCATGCACAAACCTGACCTAAAATTGTGGCAAGAGCCGCACCCCGCATGCCCCATCCCAAACCGAGAATGAAGATGGCGTCCAGAATGATATTGACAATGACGGCAATCAACTGTCCTGCCATGGCTCGTTTCGGATTGCCCGTGGCTCGGATCTGGTCATTCATGCCCAGGAAAGTGTGTGTGATGATATTGCCTGCCAGAATTATCTGCATGTAATCACGGGCGTAGGGCAAGGTGACATCACTGGCACCGAAAAGCCGAAGGATAGGATCAAGGAACAGAAGTCCCAGCACAGTGATGATCAGACCGATGGTGATGTCAAGGCGGAGCATATTGCCGAAGATCATCAGCGCTGTCTTCTGGTTGCCTTCGCCCATGCGGACAGAAGTCTGGGCAGCCGAACCGACGCCCAGCATCGAGCCAAAGGCTGCCGAAATGTTCATGAGGGGAAAGGTCAGAGCCAGTCCGGCTATGGCCATCGGGCCAGCACCCTGTCCGATGAAGATGCTGTCGCAAATGTTATATATAGAGCTTGCCGACATGGCAATGATGCTCGGCGTAGCAAATTGTAAAAGAAGCGGACCCACAGGTTTGGTGGCGAGTACGCGGCTTCTTTCGTCATTATATTCCATCTGTTTAATTAAGTAATTATAGATGCAAAGATAGCCAAAAAAACGGTATTTCGGAAAAATAACAAAACAAAAGATGGCGAGAAATGAGATTTCTGTTTTGCTCACTTGTTTTTGAATTATCCACATAGCAATTACACTCCATAACAATATAACAGACTATTTTGATGCGCGGCAAAAGTCCATCATATTTAAATATTGAGTATATTTGCGCCAATTTCAAAATAGTGTAACATGCAACAGAACATACGCAATATTGCGATTATCGCTCACGTTGACCACGGTAAGACTACCCTGGTTGATAAGATGCTCTATGCAGGTAACCTCTTCCGTGAGAACCAGGCTACCAGTGACCTCATGCTCGATAACAACGAACTGGAGCGTGAGCGTGGTATTACAATCCTTTCAAAGAACGTTAGTATCAACTATAAAGGCACCAAAATCAATATTATCGATACTCCAGGGCACTCTGACTTCGGTGGAGAGGTGGAACGTGTGCTCAATATGGCTGACGGCTGTCTGCTTCTGGTAGATGCATTTGAAGGCCCAATGCCACAGACCCGCTTTGTGCTGCAGAAGGCTATCCAGATCGGTTTGAAGCCTATCGTGGTGGTCAATAAGGTGGATAAGCCTAACTGTACGCCTGACCTTGCCCAGGATAAGGTCTTTGATCTGATGTTCAATCTGGGTGCTACCGAGGAGCAGCTTGATTTCGTGACCATCTTCGGTTCTGCCAAGCAGGGTTGGATGAGCGATGACTGGAAGAAGCCTACTGACAATGTGCTTCCTCTCCTTGATGCCATCCTTGATAATATTCCTGCGCCAGAATGCATTGAAGGTCCGTCGCAGATGCTGATCACTTCGCTTGAGTACTCTTCTTTCGTGGGTCGAATCGCTGTAGGTCGTGTTCACCGCGGCTCTATCCGCCAGGGACAGGATGTGTTGCTGATGCACCATACAGATGAAGGTCTTGTGACAAAGAAGGTTCGCGTCAAGGAGCTCTTTACCTTTGAGGGCATGGGCAAGAAGAAGGTTGACGAGGTTTTCTCTGGCGATATCTGTGCCATGACAGGCATTGAGGGCTTTGAGATTGGCGATACCATCAGTGATATTGAGACCGCAGAGGCAATGCCGCGCATCAAGGTGGATGAGCCTACCATGTCCATGCTCTTTACCATCAATGATTCTCCTTTCTTCGGCAAGGATGGCAAGTATGTCACCTCGCGCCAGATTCAGGACCGCCTCATGAAGGAGCTGGAGAAGGATGTGGCACTCCGTGTACGTAAGGATGAGACCCGTGATGGCGCCTGGATGGTATTCGGCCGCGGTGTGCTTCATCTCTCTATCCTTATTGAGACCATGCGACGTGAGGGATACGAGCTTCAGATTGGTCAGCCTCAAGTTATCATCAAGGAGATTAATGGTCAGAAGTGCGAGCCTATTGAGCAAATGACCATTAACTGCCCGGAGGAATATTCGTCAAAGATGATTGATATGGTTACCCGCCGCAAGGGTGAGATGGTAGCCATGGATACACAAGGCGACCGTCAGCATCTGGAATTCAAGATTCCTTCACGCGGTATTATCGGCCTTCGTACCAATGTGCTTACCGCATCTGCAGGTGAGGCAATCATGGCGCATCAGTTCCTTGACTACGAGCCATGGAAGGGCGATATCCAGCGCCGCAACAATGGTTCGATGATTGCCATGGAATCTGGTACTGCCTTTGCCTATGCGCTTGATAAGTTGCAGGATCGCGGCAAGTTCTTCATCTTCCCACAGGATGAGGTTTATGCTGGTCAGGTAGTGGGTGAGCATGCCAAGGAGAAGGATCTTGTGATCAACGTCACCAAGGCAAAGCAGCTTACCAACATGCGCTCGAAGTCTTCTGATGACAAGGCAGCACTCATTCCGCCTAAAGTATTCAGCCTTGAGGAGGCACTGGAGTACATTAAGGTAGATGAATATGTAGAGGTAACTCCTCACAACCTGCGTATGCGTAAGATCGTGCTCGATGAAATTGAGCGTAAGCGTCTGAAGCGAGCTGCAGGAATTGTCGATGAGGATGAATGACACATTCATCCTCATCGAAGTTAAAAAGTTAAAGAGTTAAAAAGTTAAAAAGTTATTTGCTTCCCCACGGTCTTTTACTTTATGCCACATCGGAACTCTATGACTTAACCCCACTCTTTCACTCTTTAACTCTTTCACTCTTTAACTTTTTTCTTTCACTTGTGAAAAAAATCGACTGGTACATAATAAAGAAATTCCTGGGAACCTTCTTCTTTGCTATTCTGCTCATCATGGCAATTGCTGTAGTGCTCGACTATAATGCCAAGATGGACAGCTTTGCAGAGCATGAGGCTCCTACCAAAGCCATATTCACTTATTACTGTACCTTTGTCCCTTATATGGCCAACATGCTGGCTCCGCTGATCACCTTCGTGGCATGTATCTTCTTCACCTCCAAGCTGGCAGGTAATTCCGAGGTGATTGCCATGTTGGCTACGGGTATCAGCTTCAACCGGCTGCTGCGTCCTTATATGCTCTCCGCCCTGTTTATCGGCTTGCTTACCTTTGCTCTTAACAGCTATGTTATTCCGGTGACCTCCGTCACCCGTCTGGCTATCCTGAAGCAATATTATAAGGACAAGGATGTCAAAGTGCAGCGAAACAATCAGTTCATGGTAGCGCCCGGGCAGGTGGCATTTTTTTATACTTTCGACCGTGAGACGCAGATAGGCAACCGGTTCGCGCTTGAGCGGTTTGATGGCACCGAATTGAAGTCGCGCCTGACCGCTGACCGCGCCGAGTGGAAGGGTGATTATGTATGGCATCTTACCAACTACAAGATCCGTGACATTGATGACCGGGGCGAGCAGCTTTCTGAAGGTACAGCAATGGATACTGTCATTCAGGTCGCGCCGGAGGATATCATCATCGGTGTGGCTGATATGGAGAAGTTCACGACGCCAGAGCTGCACGAGTATATTGAGAAGCAGCGGGCACGAGGCGTGGGCAATATCAAGGAGTATGAGATAGAATATCACAAACGCTTTGCCGCCATCGTCACATCGTTTATCCTGACTTTTATCGGCGTCTGTCTTTCGAGCAAAAAAATCCGCGGAGGCATGGGCGTGAACCTGGGAATCGGACTTGTGCTGGCGTTTTCGTACATCATGTTCCAGACGGTCAGCTCCTCCTTTGCTGTAAGTGGCGATATGAGTGTAGAACTTGCGGTATGGCTGCCAAATCTCATTTATCTGCCATTATGTTGGTACGTTTACGAAAAAAAAGCACCGAAATAGAACTTTTCGGTGTTTTTTTTTGGTTTCTATATAAATTTTGTTTATATTTGCCCCCGAAATAGTGATACCTATACGAAAATATATTAACATTCAAACATTACAAATAAACAACCATGAACAATTCTGTAGAATTAATGACTAAGGCTGCGAATAATATTCGTATCCTTGCCGCTGCAGCTGTTGAGAAGGCTAAGAGCGGACACCCTGGTGGCGCCATGGGCGGTGCTGACTTCATCAATGTACTCTTCAGCGAGTTCCTTGAGTATGATCCAAAGAACATGAATTATGAAGGCCGTGACCGTTTCTTCCTTGATCCAGGTCACATGGCTCCAATGCTCTATGCACAGCTTTGCCTTGCTGGCAAGTTCTCTACTGACGAGCTTCAGACTCTCCGTCAGTGGGGTTCAGCAGTAACTGGTCACCCAGAGCTCGACGTAAAGCGTGGTATTGAGAATACATCTGGTCCTCTTGGTCAGGGTCATGCTTATGCCGTTGGTGCTGCTATCGCTGCTAAGTTCCTTGCTGCTCGTCTGGGCGAGGAGGTAATGGGTCACAAGATCTATACCTACATCTCTGACGGTGGTATTCAGGAGGAGGTAAGCCAGGGCGCTGGCCGTATCGCTGGTACTCTCGGTCTGGATAACCTCATCATGTTCTATGACTCTAACGATATTCAGCTCTCTACCGAGTGTAAGGTTGTTACCGCTGAGGATACTGCAATGAAGTATCGCGCTTGGGGCTGGAACGTTCTTGAGATCAATGGCAACGACGTTGAGCAGATTCGTGGCGCTTTGAGCATTGCCAAGTCAACTGTAGGCAAGCCAACCCTCATCATTGGTAAGTGTATCATGGGTAAGGGCGCTCTCAAGGCTGACGGCTCTTCATACGAGCGTAACTGCAAGACTCACGGTGCTCCTCTCGGTGGTGACGCATTTGTCAACACTATCAAGAACCTCGGTGGCAATCCTGAGGATCCATTCCAGATCTTCCCAGAGGTTAAGAAGCTCTATCAGCAGCGTCGCGCAGAGCTCCGCAAGATCATGGATGCCAAGTATGCAAAGAAGGCAGCTTGGGCAGAGGCTAATCCGGAGAAGGCTAAGCTGATGCACGAGTGGTTCAGCGGTAAGGCTCCAGTGATTGACTGGACCAAGGTTGAGCAGAAGAAGGATGATGCTACCCGTTCAGCATCTGCAGCTGTTCTCAGCCAGCTCGCACAGCAGGTTCCTAACATGATCTGTGCATCTGCTGACCTTTCTAACTCTGATAAGACTGACGGCTTCCTTAAGTACACTCATGATCTCCAGAAGGGCGACTTCTCAGGCGCATTCTTCCAGGCAGGTGTTGCAGAGTTCACTATGGCATGCTGCTGCGTAGGTATGGCTCTCCACGGTGGTGTTATCCCAGCTTGTGGTACCTTCTTCGTATTCAGCCCATATATGCTCCCAGTAGTTCGTATGGCTGCTCTTATGGAGCTCCCAGTTAAGTTCGTTTGGACTCACGATGCATTCCGTGTAGGTGAGGATGGACCAACTCATGAGCCAGTAGAGCAAGAGGCACAGATTCGTCTCCTTGAGAAGCTCAAGACTCACAAGGGCCGCAATGCAATGCTCGTACTCCGTCCTGCAGATTCTGATGAGACCACTGCTGCTTGGAAGCTCGCAATGGAGAACACTGTATCTCCAACCGGCCTTATCTTCAGCCGTCAGAACATCAAGACTCTCCCAGAGGGTAATGACTATTCACAGGCTGCACAGGGTGCATACATCGTAGCAGGTTCAGATGATGATTATGATGTAATCCTTCTCGCTTCTGGTTCGGAGGTTGCTACTCTCGTTGCTGGTGCACAGATGCTCCGTGAGGATGGTATCAAGTGCCGCATCGTCAGCGTTCCTTCAGAGGGTCTCTTCCGTCGTCAGACCAAGGCTTATCAGCAGAAGGTTCTTCCTGCAGGCAAGCCAAAGTTCGGTATGACCGCTGGTCTTCCTGTAACCCTCGAAGGTCTCGTAGGTGCTGATGGTGAGGTTTGGGGTCTCTCAAGCTTCGGCTTCTCTGCTCCTTACAAGGTGCTCGACGAGAAGCTCGGCTTCACTGGCGAGAATGTTTACAACCAGGTTAAGAAGATGCTGAAGAAGTAAATTCTCTTTAAAAAGATATTAGGGATTTTAGGGATTTTGGTGCTTTAGGGACGATAGTATCGCCTGCTAAAACCCAAAAGGGACGATTGACCAGAGATGGTTACGTCTCTAATATCCCTAAAATCCCTAATATCACAAATATCCCTATGAAAATGGAAATAAAGAATTTTATCGGTCTCGCTTCCGATCACGCCGCTTTCCCTTTGAAGCAGTTTGTGAAGAAGTATCTTGACGAGAAGGGTATTCCTTATAAGGATTACGGCACCCTGACTGAAGAGTCATGCAACTACGCTACCTACGGACATGCCCTTGCCAATGCCATTGAGGCAGGCGAATGCTATCCTGGTATTGCCATGTGCGGTTCAGGTGAAGGCATTACCATGACTTTGAACAAGCATCAGGGCATCCGTGCCGGTCTGGTTTGGCGTCCAGAGATTGCTCACCTCATCCGTGAGCATAATAATGCCAATGTAATCGTCTTCCCAGGCAGATTCATTGAAGAGGATGTCTGCCGTCAGTGTCTTGATGAGTTCCTCCAGACAGAGTTCGCTGGTGGCCGTCATGAGCAGCGCATTGCTGACATCCCATGCTGCAACTGCAAGTAATCACTAACATTTCATCATAAAAATAACCCGGGCTTTCTGGGTTATTTTTGTGTTTAGCACCAACTATGAAAACTCTTCGTCTCCATCCTCTCATATTATTATTATTACTCTCTGTCCAGAGCCTCTGTGCGCAGCGACCGTTGCGTATTACCTGCGTGGGCAATAGCATAACGGAGGGTTACGCGCTTCAGGATCCTGCTACCGAAGCCTATCCTGCCCGTATGCAGGAGATTCTGGGCAGCGACTTTGTGGTTCTGAACTGTGGTATCTCATCCCACACGGCATTGGATAAGACAGAATTCTCATATATGCATCCCAGCAGTAAGGATCGTAATCCTTTCCAGGATGCATTACGCAACAATCCGGACATTGTCACCATCAAGTTAGGAACCAATGACAGCAAGACGCGTTATGACTCCTTGATGCACGCCGACTTTGTGAAGGATCTCAACGTCCTGATAGATTCTTTCAAGGCGCTGCCCACTGATCCTTACATCTATCTCTGTCTCCCTGTGCCAGCCACAGCGCAGCGCTGGTCCATCCGTGATTCTGTGATCTGCAACGAGATTATTCCCCGCATCCAGCTCGTAGCCAGCCAGCGTGGACTGGCAGTCATTGATCTTTACACCGCCATGAAGCCATTCCCGGAGCTTCTTGCCGATAATATCCATCCCAACAGGGCAGGAGCCATGCTCATAGCCGAAGAGATCTCCCGTCGGATCCTGCTTGACATCGCCCGAGGAATCATCCTTCATTAATAGCAAGACAAATCTTGTCAATAGTTCGTATCAAGATGAAAAAACATGCAATAGCAGCCAGCCTGACACTGGCATTCAGTTGCCTATGCCTTGGTGTGCAGGCACAGGAGATTTCGTACGAAGCCGATTGCCCGGTTCTCTACGCCTATCATTGTGTCGAAGGTTATTACGTTGATAGCTCTGCCCCTGGTGGCATCTATTCCTTCACCCCTAATCAGCAGCTCACTCTCCAGCTTGAGGCTTCAGCCCAGCAGGTCGTTGAGCCCAAATATGCCTGCTATGGAGAGGGTCGTTTCTATGCCTTCACACAGGATTATGCCTGGTCAGGTGCCAGTTCGTCCACTATGTATGTGTATGACGCAGCCACTTGGAGCCTGCTGGATACTCATACCTGGGAGAATGTAGGTTTTGATAAAGGCGTCACATACAATCCTGCAGATGGCAAGCTCTATACATTTTATATGTACGATGGCGAGCAGTATGTCTCTTCCATTGATCCCGTAACGTATAATATTACTCCGTTGGTCGAAAAACCTTGGGGACTTTATATGACTACCCTTTTTGCCGGACCGGACAACAGGATCTATCATCTTAATACGTCAGATTATTGCCTCTATTATACTGATCTTATATCAGGCGAAAACGTCAAAGTTAGCGAGGAACTTGACTTTGAATGTACCGATACGCGCAGCGCCGTCTATGACTTCCAGAGTGGAAAGGCTTACTTTAGCTGCTCGGATTATTCCCAGACACATATTTATAGTATCGACATTGAACAAGGTACAATGACCTCTCTTGCCACCCTGCCAGAGCATGAATACCTTGCCGGACTCTATCTGCCATACACAGCGCCTTCTGCTCCGGATGCCGTGAGTCATCTGCTGCAGGAGGGAGCCACAGGCAGCATCTCCTTCCTCTTGCCATCCCAGACTTATGCCGGAGAACCGCTTGAAGGTTCACTGCAGGTCAGCATCAACGTTGATGGGGCTGCTCCAGTCACGTTGGAGGCAGAGGCAGGAGCTTCCATGCAGTGGAATAGCCAGCTTACGAGCGGCACACATCACTTGAGCCTTATTGTGAGCAATGAGGCAGGCAGTTCGCCAGAGCGACGACTGAAGATCGTTGTCGGTTCAGACGTTCCCGGAGCCGTAACGCAGCTTAAGCAGCAGCTCAATGCCGAAACCGGCACCGTTGACCTGACCTGGAAGGCTCCAACCAAGAGTAAGGAGGGCAAACCCTTCAATGATCCAACGCTTGCCTACCGCATCGTCCGCAATCCACAGCTTGAGGTGGTAGCCGAAGGTCTTACCGAATGCTCCTTCACAGATCAGCTTTCTGATGCCTTTGCCCACTATTCCTACACCGTCACCCCTTATGTGCAGACAGGTGATGGCGTTAGTCGCACCACAGAGGAGTTTGTATGGGGTACGGTCAATGTGCCGCCATTCACTGAGACTTTTGACTATTATGAGGATGCTGACCGCTGGACCACAGTCAATCCGCTGGAGGATGGCTATGGCTGGTGGATCATGATGGGCGACGCCTTCTGTATGAACACCGGTCAGACACAGGGCGACTATTATCTCTTCTCTCCGCAGATTCGTCTCTCTGCCGACCAGACCTACACTTTGTGCTTCGATGCCAAAGCCAGCGGTTGGGATACTCTCTTCGGACAGGTTGAGGTTTCGCTTACACAGTCACCTACAGCCGATGCTGCAGCTACACCGCTGCTCCCAATGCTTACGCTGCAGAGTCTGGATGCTACCACTTACTACACAGAATTCATGGTCGAGGAGTCGGGCATCTATTACCTCAGCTTCCATGACATGACCCCATCGTGGGGATCGCAGGTCATCGTTGACAATGTAACGATGCTGCCTAATTCCCTCAAGTCCGCTCCTGCAGGAGTCTCCTCGCTCCTTGCCAAATGCCAAGAGAAAGGCAGCCGTGTAGCCATCTCATTCTGCGCTCCTACAGCCACGCTTCTGGGCGAAGAACTTACATCACTTGAGCGCATTGACGTAGTTCGTCTCTCTGACGGCGCTCTTGTGCAGAGTTTCGCCGCCCCAGCTCCGGGGGAGGAGTTAAGTTGCGTTGATACCAGCCCAAAGAGCGGACGTCAGATCTATCAGGTCACAGCCTATGATGCACAGCAGAAGGGCCTGACCCTGCATACGGCAGTCTATGTCGGTCTGGACGTTCCTACCTCCGTCATCATGCTTGCCGCCCGCCAGTCTGCTCCCGGTGAGGTTGTCCTCACGTGGGATTATCCTGGCGAGGAGGGACTCAATGGCGGATACGTCGAACCGCAGATGCTGAATTATAAGATTTATCGCAAAGATGATCTGGATGGCTACTCCAATCCATGCATTAAGTCGGGCGTCAAGGATCTGACCTATACGGATAACCGTGCCGGCAACGCTTTAGGCCATCAGCAGCAGCGCGTCGTGCAGTATCAGGTCAGCGCAAACAATGCGCAGGGCGAAGGTCCGCAGTCCAGCCTATATTTTAATGTGGGAACACCCTATACCATGCAGGAATTTGCCGAAACCTTTGCCTCTGCCAGCTATCAGCAGGGAGGCTGGCTCAGTCATTGCACCCTTGGCAAGGGCGGATGGAGTCCTGTAAGTGGTGAGATGTTGGCGGTGAAGCCTTACGTCAATGATGGCGGTATGCTGCAGTTCGTCAACCAGAGCTATGCCCCAACCGAGGCCACCCTGCTCTGTCCGCGTATTGCCCTTGACGGCGCTCAGCACCCTATGGCAGTTTTCTATGTATATCATGGCTTTGAGGCAGAGCCCGAAGATCTCCTCCTCACCGTCCTGGCAAGTGCAGATGATGCCGCTCCGCTTCAGCTGGCTACCATTGCCTATAATGACGGACGTCAGGGCTGGCAGCGTCATGAGGTGGATCTGACCCCGATGGCTGGCGCTACGGATTTGCAGCTGCGCCTCCAGGGTTACGCCTTTGATAATAGCGCCTCCATCTTTGTAGATAATCTTACCTTCTCTGACAAGGCAGCGCTCGATCTTGAGCTCACCCATGCCGCCTTCCCAGAGTCCGTCTCTGCAGTTCAGCCGGCACTTGTCTCCGTCACAGTCACCAATGTGGGTACCGAGCCTACCGCCACGGCTCTGCTTCGTGTCCTGAAGGAGGGCGAGGCAGTAGATGAGGCAGACATTCCAGCCCTTGAGCCAGCCAGCGCCGTAACACTTCAGCTTGCCATGCATAATCTGTTGACCGATGCCTATACACAGCTCACTTATCAGGCTGTGCTCGAATATGCGGATGATATGTATGAGGGCAATAACGCCAGTGCGCCTGTTCAAGTCAATATCAAGGGCAATACCCTCCCAACCGTTGAGCTGGCAGGTACAACTACGGATGGCAGCGTCAGCCTTCAGTGGGAGGAACCTGTAGCGCAGATGGCAGTTCCGTTGACTGACGGATTTGAGACCTATTCACCTTGGGCAAGTCAGGGCTTTGGTCCCTGGACTACATACGATGCCGACTTAACCATCACCTATTGGCTCCGCTATTGGCCAACATTCGGTAACCATCCATACGGGCAGCTTGCCTTTGAGGTGTGGAACAATCGCGAGGCTATGGCAGAAGGTTTCTTCTGGGAGGAGAGTGAGTTCTGGCCTACCCGAAGCGGTGAGTCCGTCTTGGCGGCCTTCACCTCCATCACTGATCCAATCACGTGGGATACACCTATCGCTAATGACAACTGGCTCATCTCTCCGTCCGTTGCAGGAGGTACGGATGTCTCGTTCTGGATCAACAAACTCTCATCCATCAACGTTGAGTACGTCGAACTCTATTATTCTATAGGTACACTCATGGGAGATGTTCCCGAACCGGAGGAGTTCACCCTGATCCGCCGTGATTCTCTCGTGGAGAAGGAGGGATGGAAGCAGATTACAGCCACCCTGCCCCGTGAGGCAGAGTTCTTTGCCATCCGTCACTGCACGCAGACTGATGGCTACATACTTCTGCTTGATGATATCACCTATACACCAGAGACAGGTTCCAGCCAGGCAATCCACAGCCGTGGCTATAATGTGTACCGTGACGGCGAGTTCCTTGCCACTACCTCCAGCTGCAGCTACACGGATACCAGCGCCACCACAGGTACGCATACCTATGCTGTCACCACACTCTGGGACGAAGGAGAGTCCACATTAAGCAACAGTTACATAACTGACGTTGAGCAGGGCATCCATTCCGTTGACACTGATGCTCCGGGCAATCTTTCGCTCTACACCCTCACGGGAACTCTTGTATGGAGCGGCACGGCATCACAACTCTCTCATCAGGTACCTGCAGGCATCTATCTGATGCGTCAGGGTGATCGTAGCGTCAAGGTAATCATCCAATAAAACCAGACAGCCTCCATGATACGCCACGTAATGACTACATTGCTGGTACTCGTCGGCTTAATCAGCCGCGAGTGCCGGCTACAAGCACAGACTGATGCCACTGTCACGCTGCAGTATGCCACCAGCATAGATCGGGGTTATGGCGAACCAGATGCCGTTGTAACACCTTACACCGTGTTCCCTTCAGAGCTGCTCGCTCCTTATGCCGGTGCAGAACTCACCAGCATTCGTGTCGGTCTGATGAGTAAGGCGGCTAATGTCTATCTTTACATTAAGCAGAATGCCGCTGACGCCAATCCGCTGTATCGGCAGAAGGTGGGAGACCTCGCTGTCGGATGGAATGAGATAGTGCTTGATCAGCCTTTCCCTATTACAGGCACTGATACCCTTTGTCTGGGCTATAAGGCAAACTTTCGTTCAGCCGAGGGCGCTGGCTATGACCGTACCCCTTCAGAGTGGGGAAGCATAGTATATAATAATGCCCTCACGCGCTGGGATCACATTTCGGGTTCCTTCTGCATTCAGGCATGTCTCACAGGTAATGCTTTGCCTACTGACGAACTTGCCTTCATCTCATTGCATGATGCCACCGTACTTCCAGGTCAGGACCTTACACCTATGACTGCAGTCCTTGAGAACCGAGGCTGCAATGTTATCACCCAGTACCAGCTTTCTTACAGCGTGGATGAGGAAGAACCATGGGTTTATGCTTATTTCAGCGCTCAGCTTCAGCCCAGTCAGCGTGACACGGTTCAGTTCTTGGTGCCCCGTCCCGGTATTGGCACTCATCAGGTACAGGCTGAAATTGTGAGTGTGAATGGTGGGGAAGATGCTTATGCTGCAAACAATCATGCCACAGGAATCCTCTTTGAACCAGATCCCTCTATGATTCGTCGCATCGTGGTAGAGGAGGCTACAGGCGAATGGTGCGGATGGTGTCCGCGTGGACTGGTCGGACTGGAGATGATGAAGGAGCGTCATCCGCAGGATTTTATTGCCATCAGCGTACATGGCGGCGATGAACTGGAGATACCGGAGTACGGCGAATTCCTTGCGCAGGCAGATATTTTCCCCACCTGTGCAGCCAATCGCCATGCATGGGGCGATCCTTACAATGATATCGAACGTCTCTTCACCGCCGAGGCAGGCACAGCCAATCATTATCTCTACACGCTCTCAGCCACCATGGATGAGAGTCATCAGCTTCATACCAGCAGTCTGCTACGCGTTGACCAGTCGTTGCCCGTCCAGCGTCTTAACGTCGCTATTGTAGTGACGGAAGATCATGTTGAGGGTCTTTATCAGCTCAACTCGTATGCAGGTTCAGACATGCCGATGGCAGGGTGGGAGAGCCTCCCTTCCATAGTCGCTCCCGTATATTATGATGATGTAGCCCGAGGTATCTATCCAGGATATTCAGGCACCGAGTTGATTCATGATCTTCTTGAACCTGGGGTTGACTACACGCTTGCGCTTGACTTCCCCCTGCCCGCCAGCGTCACTGACGTCAACCGCATCCACGTCATAGGTCTGTTGCTTGATGCCACTACAGGTTTTATCCTCAATGCCTTCAGCGTACAGCCCGAACCGGTATCACATCTGCCAGTGCTGCAGGACACCCCTTCAGACGTCGCCCCACGCTATTATGACCTCATGGGAAGGCAAGTCCCGGCAGGTACTCCAGGAATTCTTTTCAAAAAATAGGATTGGTATGCGAGTTTGCATTGAAAGACGAAGCCTTACCCATGTGCATCCGCTGAACTGGTGGTGCGGGATGAAGCGTCCCGTGCTGCAGATCATGCTGCATGGCGAGGGGATAGGTGACTGCACAGTTTCACTCACCGAGGCACGGGGCGTATCGCTGATGCGCACTGAGCAGGTGGCTAACCCTAACTATCTCTTCCTGTATCTTGACCTTCGGCACGCCACACCTCAAACCTTCGGCATCACTTTGACCAAGCCGGGAGAGGAGTATCCCTATCTGACGCATCCCTACGAGTTGAAAAGGCGTGACGGAGAACAACCCACGCCCTTCTCCTCGGCCGATGTGCTCTATCTGCTGATGCCGGACCGGTTCATTGACGGAGACCCCTCGCTTGATCATGTGGAGGGTTTGCTTGAGCCAGACATTCACCCGCTGGCAAAGGATGGTTTTGGCAGATGTGGCGGAGATCTGGCGGGAATAGCCCAGTCGCTCCACTACCTTCAGGAACTCGGAGTGACCGCCCTTTGGCTTACGCCTGTGCAAATCAATGATATGAAGTTTGCCTCGTATCACGGCTATGCCATCACGGATTACTACCGTATCGACCCGCGTCTGGGTACCAATGAGGAGTATCGGCAGCTGGTACGCGAGTGTCACCGGCATGGGCTGAAGATGGTGATGGATCTGGTGTTCAACCATTGCGGATCGGAGCACTTCCTCTACAGGGATCTGCCACAGAGCGACTGGTTCAACTTCAATTCCGAATACCGTCAGAGTGCCTATCGCACGTCAGCTGTAAGCGACCCCCATGCTTCGGCAACCGACCGTCTCTACACCACTGACGGTTGGTTTGTTCGCACAATGCCCGACTTCAATCAGCGCAATCCTTTGGTCAAAGATTATCTGATACAGGTGAGCCTCTGGTGGATCGAATACGCCAAGGTGGATGGCATCCGGCAGGACACTTATCCGTATGCCGAAAAGGCGATGATGGCAGAATGGTGTCAGGCGCTCGACCGTGAATATCCAGGTTACAACATCGTGGGCGAGACGTGGGTCAACAACAGTCCCTCCGTAGCCTATTGGCAGAAAGATTCCCGCCTGGCAGCCCCCTTCAACTCCTATTTGCCCACGGTGATGGACTTCCCGCTGATGACTTTGCTCAATCAGCAGGCAGACGAGGAGACCGATGACTGGAGCCTTGGCTTGGCGCGTATCTACGAGTACCTTACTGGCGATCTGGTCTATGAGAATCCCGATTGTCTGCTCACCTTCCTTGATAATCATGATACGGACCGATTCAACAAGACCGCACATGATGTGGCAAATTTCTCCCGTTATCAGCAGGCACTGCTTCTGCTCCTGACTCTCCGCGGCACGCCCCAGCTTTATTATGGCGATGAGTTGGGCATGTATTCCACCAAAGCCCAGGGAGACGGACTGAACCGCTGCCCATTCCCCGCCGCCGCACTTACCCCCCAGGGACGGAACAGAGTGCAACGCCTCTATTATAACTATACACGCCGTCTGCTTAACTGGCGCAAGCAGAATCCTGCAGCCCAGCGAGGACAGTTAGTACATTTCTACGTCCGTCAGGGTTGCTACGTGTACAGCCGAACCTTTGAAGGTCACCGATTCACCGTGATCCTCAACGGCACCAGCCGCCGTCAGACCCTCCCGCTCGAACCCTATACAGAAGTACTCCCCGAATCCACAGCCTTGGATATCCTCACCGGCAAGCGCATCACGTTGGGCGCAAAGCTAATGCTCGGCCCCCGTAAGTCGCTCCTGCTGGAGTTCGGTAAGTGAAGGAATCTTTCCTTTCACTCCCCTTAAATACCTCAATTTCGGAAGCCTTCCGAAACTTGATATAAAAGGGTGCAATGTCACGAAGAAAAGTGACGTTGCACCCTTTTATTTATGTTTTTTTCTCATGGGATATCCATCCCAACCCGCAGGGCAGTCCATTCTACCCCTCTAAATTCTTCCTGTGGGACAATAACACCCAATTCATCTGTTTTAGCAGGTAAATTATTCACAAATGCAAGTATTAGATTGTGTAAAAAGTAATATTCGGGTGTCAAATTGCAAATAAAATACCGCATTAATGAATAATTCTAATATTTTTCATACAAAAAACTATGAGGAATTATATAAAAAACTTAACTTTGTGGCGGGTCACTACCCACAAATTCTACCTAAACCTTAAGAAAGTCCTGAGAGCCGTCACAGACCTGTGTCAGCCCTTAGTGGAGCTTTTGCGCATTATTCAACTATCTGCCAATACATTCAAACGCCCATTTAAAGACTGAGGAATGCGCGCCACGACCCTTGGCAGCCATTTAAAGATCTTTAAATCCGTGCCAAGACTCTTGGCATCCAATTCACAACCGCAAAATACGCCCCACGTCACCATGGCGCCAATTTCACAACTTTTAAATGCATGCCACGTTTGATGGCGCAGAATTAAAGACTCGAAAGTGATAATCTCCGCCCGAATGTGAGGTAAAATTGCAATGATTTAATTTATAAATAATTACATAAATATAGCCTTAAACCTGATAAATTAATTAGTACCATGTAGGCATCTATAAGAGTAAGATAATCACACTTTTCACTACGTTTAGGCTTTATTTCACGTTGCTCAATATTATATCCCATTCATTCTTTTATTTGCATTAGTTTCTACATGGAATTCTGTAATCTCAGTGTCGTTTCAGCCCCTATTCTTGCCAGAGTCTGTACTTCATTCCACTTTCTGAGGTGGTCATTATAAAATAGAATTTGAGTTGAAGTGCTTCCAGAAAAAAGTCTCAAAAGTAAATATCGGCAACAGCCAGCACAGGTGGAGTATAGCTCATTGTTCGATACCATCTGCCAGTTCAAATAGAGATTATGCCCCTTTTGCATTCAAATCTATACAATCCTATCGATCTGTGAGTGAAAATCCAAGCCGATACACAATATAGACCAAAGCTGTACAACTTTGGATTATTCGAAACTAAGCCACATACTAGTGGACAAGAGCAATTAACTCACGTGTTTATTAATCTAAACGCTGCAGAAATTCCCTTATAAAAACTCGTAGCTAATGAAAATAACAAAGAATTCATCAATTGAACGTATACACAACAGTGTACTTCTTGCTGTAACAAATACAGAATATGGAGACATGTTGCCTATTCAGTGCGACTTACATTTGAATCTTTGGAAATGCAATAACGCTGAGTATATGCTTGACTTAGGGTTAATGTTGTTCGATATTGATTTTTTTTCTGAAAAAGATAAGCAACACAACTTTGATGCGATAGTTATATATCTTCCATATAAATGTCAACCGACAGATATTCAGGATCTCGGGAAAAGACTCAATGATAATAGTGAATCAGTATCTACTATATTTAATGAGTTTTATCCACAGGTCTCGGGACCTGAGATGTCCTCTATGAAAATGTATTATAGGAAGGCTGATGAAACAGAGAAAAAGAAGGATGCTTCGAAAGAAATTTTCTCCTTCTATCTTTATGCTCTTGGAGATAATGACATTCAGATATTACCGACGACGGGTATACCTGGAACTTTTATAAAGCTCGCTGTCGCTATGTCAAACGAAATGAAGCAAAAGAAGTTCAATCTATACGTTCGGTTTAGAATAAATATCACCTCAGCAGACGGCATAAGGTTTCTCAAACATGATGAACATATTTCCAATAACGTTCTGCAAGCAGCTTTCTCCCGTATGGAACTTTATGATTGCCGTTTTAATGACATCCGTGACACCAACGATAAGGTTTATCAAGAACTTACAGATTGCAAACGGCTCAACAGTTCGCTTCTTGTAATGCGTAAAGTGCACTTTTTCTTTATGTCAGATGCTAAAGACCATATAACAAATGGTAATATGGAACGAATGGACACCCGCATGCTTGAAATTGAAAAATGGAACATATATATTGGTAGCATATCTAAACATGCGTATGTCGCTTATCATTGGAAAAAAACTCCGAAAAAAGAAGAAGACAAGACTTTTGCCTCTTTTGAGGTATTTTTTCGTGATACTTGTGATAATCGGAATATATTGCTTATTCTCGCTTATGTTTTATTTGCTATAGCTTTAGGAACAACAGGCTCTCTTATGTCCACTATCGATTTAACCCAAAGCATAAACGTAAGTGGCATCATAGCCAATGCATTGATATATGCCATGTTTTACTTTATTTTATGGATTGAAAAGAAATGGAATATATCAAAATAGATAAAAATACTCCAGTCTATTTTCAGAACTCGCTATTTGAAAATCTAAAGATTCTTCTTGCAGACTTGGAATTACTATATCCTTTCTTCACCGCGTGGTTAAAAAAAGTGTTTGAAGAAATGCAGACGTCTTATACCCGTAAGATATTCTTATGTACCAACACCACACTTTTTGATATCGTTGGAGTCGCAATTATAAAGGATTCCCCTACAGAGAAGAAGATATGTACACTACAAGTCTGCAAAGCATATCAAAGACGAGGAATAGGAACAGTATTGTTGGACCTCGCGATAAAAGAACTCAACGATTCTGCTCCTCTAATTACAGTCTCTGGTACGCACATGCGGACATTCGCTCCGTTTCTTCGAAAGAGAGGGTTTGTACTATGTGACAAGGTTAAGTCTCTTTATCGTAAAGGTTCTTATGAATATTTTTTCAACAAACCTTATAAGCATAACGTAGTATTACTCTCAATTCAGCCAATATTTGCATGTGCGATAGAGCGAGGAGAGAAAACTATAGAGTTTCGCAAGCAACCTTTTGCAAACAATGTCAAGCGTGTGTATGTTTATTCCACTTCTCCTGTAAAACGAATTATCGGATATTTTCAAATTAAAGAGATTATATGCGATACACCTGATAATATGTGGAGCAAATACCATACCGTTGGTTCAATAAGTCGTGATAAGTTTTTTGAATATTTCAAAGGTCATGTCAGGGCTTTTGGTATTCTCATACAAGACTATGTTCACTTCAAAGATTACAAAGATCCTAAGATGTATGATATAGACTTCAGAGCCCCTCAATCCTTTTGTTATATTGACAATGTAGAGTTTCTGGATTGGTTAGAAAAATAATATTCTTGATACCTTTTCGAAACTTACGAGCCATTCTTTATCGCCCGTTTCTCCTGGTTCAAAGATAAAGTAAAACTTCCAACTTTTGTAATCGTAGCATAAAAGAGGAACCTGCCAGCAATGAAAAAATCCATTCACTTGATAAACTTATCAGCCGCAGTAACCAGACATGACAGGCAGTGATGAAGCTACTGACAGAGAATGATCCGAACACAATCCGCCCAATGGAAGGTAAATTTATAAATTGCTAAAATATAAAACATTACACGAACTAATACTTACAAAATAATAAATATTTAGTACCATGTCGGCATCGTAATTAACACTAAATAATGACATTGCTCTATGATAGTAGATAAATACGAAGTACGTTTCTTTGCAGCAGGCAAAAGCAACAAAGGAGGCGATGCAATCTTTGTCCGCTTGTATGACAAGCAAGATAATGTAGTCGCCATACTGATAGATGGAGGCTATCAGGACACCGGCAACTCTGTCATACGATATATGAAAACTCTTGGTTTGGATACCATTGACTTGATGATCAATACGCATCCAGATTTAGATCACATATCAGGTCTTATCCAGATAATGAATACACCTGAGATTAAGGTAAAGAAACTGTTATACAACAGACCTTGGCGCGACAATAATATCAATATAGGTTTGTTCAAAGATCAGAGGATTACGGAAAACAGCCTTAACAAACGACTCATCGATTCTTTCAAGAAAGCCTTTGAGCTTCAGCAGAGTGCTGAGAACAAGAAGAACATTTCTGGATGCGCATGTGAGATTGTCCACCCCATTGTAGGTAACAGTTACTTCGATTGTTTTCATATATTGGGACCAACTGCAGAGCATTACAGAAAACACCTTATTGCGTCAGACAAAACCCCAACAATGGTCGATGGTCAAGAGGCATCCAAGTACCTCCCTGTAAAGAAGATATGGCGTGTATTCAAGGGGCTTTTTATCCCTTGGATCCCGAACGAACATACAAGCGACATCAATGAAACCAGTGTTGTATCCTTCTTGCAGTTACCAGATAAGAACTTCCTTTTCACTGGTGATACTGGGAAGGAAGGTTTGCAGAATGCAATACAATATTTATATGAAGACAGTCCGATATATGATTGTGGAGTAACCCATCTTCAGCTTCCGCATCATGGCAGTCGAAAGAATATTTCACCTAATCTCCTGCGAAAGATCAACTGTGGTCATTACATAATATCGTGCCCTCCAGAAGGCGAAAATGATGGTCATCCATCAGCACGCCTGGTCAACAAAATATTAGAGATATTCCCCAAAGCAAGAATATTCAAGACCGCTGGCAGTAATTTCGTCTATCATTCAGACAATCTGCCAATGAAATTGAAGATTGTACAGCCTATGGTAAAATACGATCAAATAGAAGACTAATATGAAGACAATATGTATTGACATAGACGGCACTATCTCCAAATACATAGAGTGGGTTGATGCCAACACTTTTGGAGATGTTCTACCTCATTGTGCAGAGGCAGTTCACCGTCTCAAGGCAGACGGATGGTATGTTATTATATATACCACTCGTACCGATAAGGCAGCAATCAAGAATTTCCTCGACAACAACAATGTTCCATTCGACTCCATCAACGAGAATCCCAACCAGCCTGCTAATGCTATAGGCGGTAAGCCTATAGCAGATGTTTATATAGACGATCGCGCCATGCAGTTTGATGGGCACTGGGAAAATGTCTATGAGAGAGTGACAAGTTTTTCAACGTGGGAGGAGGTAGACAATCATACGTCAGGAGCCACACTGGATTATTGCAAGAACTTCCTTCTTCATGACTATACACAGAGCATGATGACACATCGCCATTATGATTCTATCAACTGGGATATCACAAAATTCTCATTCGGGCAGATTCTTCTTGCTATTGGAGCATGTTGGACTATTTACACATTCGACAAAGCAGATTCCAATTCTCGTTGGCTGTTTATGGCTTTAGTCTGTTTTGCTAGTTGGCTATTCAGCATCCTTTCGCTTTATGCTGTTGTGAAGAACAGAAGTTACTTCGCTCGCATTTCTCGTCATATAAATGAATTGAGAGACCATGCTATAAAGCAAAAACCAATGGGATTCAACAATAAGGCAAACATATGGCTTGATCCTACGTATCCAAAAGTTAAGGACTGGTGGAGCACACAGTTCATCTCCCTTTATTTTATAGGTTTGTTGAGCTTGATTCTCACAATATCATCTGTATTATTTTTTGAAAAATTTTGGATGACAGAATGCGTATTCTATCCAATATTTGCAGGTGTTATCGACTTTGCTTTGATTCTTTCTATTATATTGCTGGTAGGAAAAGAGAAATTTAAGGGATAGCGAATAATCATCAATCTGCCTTTTCCTTACGCGTTTTCATATCAGCTTTTGCAGCAATCTCACCACTGATCCTCTCAACCGTCATCTCAGCTCTATCACCCTCCATTTCCCCCATGAACTAACCGCTCCGCTTATGATAACGATTTATGAAGAACCCCTTCGAGAGAATCCCGATATCTTTATGCTCACGGGGTATGAAACGAAGGACAATCTTTATGAATTGCTGAAGATTGTTGGGCATCCGCTTCCAAAATCGAAATCCAAGGCAGAATTCCGCTGCCAGGTTGCCAACGTTTTCGAGGCAGATCTTTGCTGGTACATCAATGCCATACCGCAGGAGGAGCAAGGACTACTAATGCAATTATTGCAAAAGAAGCAAGATGAGTATATTGAGTGGCCACGCGACGACTACCACTACCTGATCTTGCAGAAGATTATGCTCGTGGTTACTTGCGAACATAAGGATAAATGGCACTTATATATGTCTGACTATGTGCGTGACCATATCAATCGTCGCATAAAAGAGGAACTTACCAGCAATGAAACGGCCCATTCACTTGATAAACTTATTAGCCGCAGTAACCAGACACGACAGGCAGTGATGAAGCTGCTGACAGAGAATGATCCGAATACAATCAATGCTTCACAGAGAAGGATAGTTGCCCAGAAAGCATCCGCTCTTATGGCAGATATGAAGGCCCAACGAAAAGAGTTTAGTGATTATCAGAAGCAGGGATTTTTACCGCAATTCAAATACGATCAAATCTTTGAGGAGTATGATAGTCTCATTATACTGCTTAGTATCGCGAGCAGCAATTCCTACTAATTTTCGCCCATCATAATCGATAAATCCTTCATCGCCCAATCGCTCATCGAAAAATGGCATTCGAAAAGAAACCATATAAAAGATATGGGACATATAGGAAAGGGATTTCAAAACCTACCTATAAACCCAGAAGAGGACCTCTCTCAACTTTGATGAGCGAAGAAGCAAAGTCCTCCGCCAACATCCAGCAGTTATCTTATGACTTCGCGTGTATAATAGTTAGACTGTATCAATATCTTACAGAAGATTCTGATTACAAAGAGCTGATCATGTCTAAGCAAGTCTATAGATCAGGAACAAGTATAGGTGCAAATTGTAAAGAGGCACAACATGCCCAAAGTGATGCAGATTTTCTTTCGAAAATGCAGATAGCATTGAAAGAAGCAAATGAGACCGACTATTGGCTCAGCCTATTACATGACAATGGTTATCTCAACGATGATCAGTTTGCGTCAATCAATAAAGATTGTGTAAGAATCTTGAAATTGCTGAATACAATCGTAAGAACGACACGCAACAAAATAGGCAAATGATCACGAATCCATAATCATCAATCCCTAATCATCCATCGATTATATCACTAATCATTAATCATCAATCCTCCAATCAATAATGAATGTAATCAAAACCGCCATCCCTGGCGTAGTAATCATAGAGCCAAAAGTATTTGGCGATGCTCGCGGATACTTTTTCGAGAGCTTTTCAGAGCGTGATTTCAATGAAGCAATGACCCCAATCCTCGGTCATGGCATCAAGTTCGTGCAAGATAATGAGAGCATGTCCTCTTATGGCGTAATGCGAGGTTTGCACTTTCAGCGACCACCTTTCACCCAGTCAAAACTAGTCCGCTGCATGAAGGGCGCCGTCCTTGATGTTGCCGTTGATATTCGCAAAGGTTCCCCTTCCTATGGTCAGCACATTGCTTGCCTCCTTGCTGGTAGCGATGTTAATTCTATCAGCAGCCTTCACACAACTCTACCAAATTTAACAGAAGAAGAACTCCTTTCTGCAAAATATCGTTCTCTTTTTATCGGAAGAGGTTTTGCCCATGGCTTTTCCGTCCTTTCTGATACCGCCATATTCCAATACAAATGCGACGAATTCTACCATCCAGAAGCCGATGGAGGCATCTCTATCCTTGACAACAGTCTTGGTATCGATTGGAAAATACCGACAGACAAAGCTCTTTTGAGCGAGAAGGATATGAAGCATGCATTGCTGAAAGATTTCGATTCGCCTTTTTCTATTAATATGAACCTCTATCCAAAACGATATAGTGATGATTTGTTATAACCAAAGGTGGATACTGTCATTCGCTTTTTACTATTCCTTTCAAGAATGGCAAGTCTACCTGCGGTTTTTATACCAGATCAGAGCAAGTAAATCTCCATTTCTACTTTCCCAGATAATTCAGGCAAAACAGCTGAGGATAGTACATCTTCTTCGGCTCGAAGGTAGTGACTTCGGCTACAAGCCCTAGACATCGCTACGCTTTGGTTTCCGTGCCCTTGCTCAATGGTATTCGGGGGATTATGGAACTATCTGATAAGTCAATGACTGGCGATAGGTATCTACGAAAGGGATCGTTACCCTTTGTCAGTCCTATTAATAATAAACAGTTACCACTACCACAACAACCGAGCACATGAATTATGTGGACTAAACATTTGGATTATTTGCAAAAGCAAAAAGTTGGTAGTACTTATGACAATAAATAAGATGTCAGAAACTAATAATAAGCAAATTGCAAAAAACTCACTATTTCTTTATTTAAGAATGGTGATAATAATGGGTGTAACGTTGTTTACATCAAGAGTCGTACTTCAAGCACTTGGTGTTGATGATTATGGCATATATACTGTTGTCGGGGGAATTACAGCAATGTTTAGGCTTATGTTGGGTTCCATGACAGATGCAACTCAGAGATTCCTTACTTTTGAAATAGGAAAAGGTACGCAAGGGGATGTTAACAAGGTATTTTCAACAAGTTTATTGCTGCACATTATAATTGGTGTCGCCATTGTTATTTTGGCAGAACCTCTTGGCTTGTGGTTCTTAAATCATAAACTTATCATTCCTGCCGAAAGAATGACCGCAGCTTTCTGGGTATTTCAGAGCTCTCTTATATCAATGTTTTTTTTGATAATAAGCATTCCTTACAATGCCATGATAGTGGCTTACGAAAAAATGAAAGCGTTTGCTTATATTTCAGTTTTAGATGCATTATTAAGACTAGGAATTGCTTACTTGCTATTTGTCGATTTCGGATTTGATAAGTTGATTGTTTATGCAATTCTTATGATGGCATCGCAGACATTTCTGAGATTTGTATATAATATTTATTGTAATCATAATTTCACAGAGTCAAAATTCCATTTGTATTACGATCGTCATCTTATTATTGAATTTGGAAAATTCGGCTCTTGGACGCTTTTGGGTAATGCTTCATATGTTTTAAGCACGCAAGGAATAAGTCTTTTGCTGGGAACTTTTTTTGCTCCTTATGTTACTGCTGCTAGAGGAATTGCGCTTCAAGTGCATGGCGCACTAACTACTTTTGTGAAAAACTTCCAAACAGCAGTTAATCCACAGATAACCAAGAACTATGCAGCTGGCAATATAGATGAGCTCCAAGAATTAGTCTGTCGCTCGGCAAGAATGTCTGTTCTCTTAATGATTATACCTCTTTTTCCAATTTTGATGGAAACAGAATTTATATTAAGATTATGGTTAGGGGTGGTACCTCCATATACAGTTGAGTTTACCCGTCTTATGATCCTCACTTTGTTATTGACGGCATCTATTAACCCAATAGAAGTTGCGGCTAAGGCAACTGGAAATATAAAACTGTTTGAAATTGAGGTGTATGGAAGTAAATTATTGATAATTCCAGTGTCTTATATTTTGCTTAAATTTGGCTATTCTCCTGTGTCTGTATTTGCAGTTGAGTTATTTTTAAACGTTTTAGCTCTTATTTTTAGTATAAAAGAAACTAATAGATTGATAGGCCTTTCAATATCTAAGTATCTACACAATGTTATTATAAGGGTGCTGATTACTTGTCTATTGTCTTCTATACCTCTGCTAATCATTAGATGTAGTTTTGAAGAGGAACTAATTAGATTTGTTATTAGTATCGCGACAACAATTCCGACATTAATTATTATCATTTGCGTCGGGCTGACTCCTTCGGAAAGATATTCTATTTACAAAATGATAAATAGGAAAAAAGTAAAAACTGAAAATAACATACAATGAACTATATTTACTTTGATTCATATTGCTAAATCTTAGTGATGTTAGAGTAGTAAAAAATAGCTAGTAGTTTCATAACCTTGTAAAAAATAATATATAAGGGCAACTCGAAATTATGTTCTAGGAGATCGATAATTTTTTTAATTGTTTATATAATTAAAAGTTACTAAAATGTTCAGCTTTGACTTTGATTATGATTTGATAAATATATTGTTTTTATTAATAGTGTATTTTGTCGGATGTAAAATTGCAAAGGGATTTTCTTATTGGAAATATGCTATTTGGGTAATTGTTTTATTTGTCTTTGTCGAAGGAGCTCGCTATGGTCGTGGCGTTGATTATCTTCATTATATAGACGTTTATGAATATGATCTAGAAGATACCCAGGTTGTTTTTACATGGATTAATAAGACATTAAAAAACATAGGTGTTACGGCTATATACGCTTTTGGAATCTATGCTATTCCATTTATAATAGGAGGAACAAAATTGTTGGAGAAAATGAAGCCGTATTCAGTATATATGTTCCCATTGTTTATATTTAGTTATATCTCATTTCATGAAACATTCATACGTCAAGCCCTTGCTACTTCATTTTATTTTTTGTATATAGTTAAATTGTTTGATATATTAACATCTTTTGAAACAGGGGCTTTTAATAAGAAGGCGATTCTCTTTCTTGCCATCTATGCCATTCTAGCTATCTCTATTCATTCAATACAAAGTATTGCTATTGTTGTAACTTCGGTAATTATTGTCTTTGTTAGAAAGCCAATTCATTGGAGATACACTGTTCCTTTATTATTATTAGGTAAGTTCTATCTCGCTTCTAATTTCGATTGGTCATATCTAAATTCCTTATTAAATTTATTATCTGGTGAGGAGAAATTAGCGATGTATGCAGATAACGCAGACCGCTGGTTTTCTGGTGATGCTATGAACGATGCTTATACACGAAATATAATAATACAATATGTTGAAGCTTGGGCAAACTGTGCACTGCTATATCTCGGTTATAAAGTATGTGTATATTTGCAAACAAATCAACAAGAGTCGTATGGTGATCAACATACTACAAAATCTTTCAATATATATGTCGCTATTTTCAATATTGTAATTGTTGGATGTATCATCTTACAAACTTTTTACAATCTAGAAATTGTAAGACGTGTAGCCTTTTGTTGGTATTTGCTTTGGTTTGTACCATTGTCAGTTATATTATATTACTCAAAAAAAACTAAAATTTTCACATCTTTTGATAGATTCATCATGTTGGGGTTCTTTTTTTGGATCTGGCAATATATCAGATTCTTGTTTGTATTCAAAGAAGAACCTATGTTTATTTGGGATTTATAAATCTTTGATATATTTTAATTATAAGATATGAGACCTAAAATATCAATAATTGTACCCTGCTATGGTGTTGAGAAATATCTTGACCGATGCATGGAGAGTCTCGTAAATCAGACTTTGCGAGATATAGAAATCATTCTTGTGGATGACGTTTCGCCCGATCGTGTACCTGAGATGTGCGATGAGTGGGTTATGAAGGATAACCGTATAAAGGTTATCCACAAAGAGAAGAACGGCGGTCTTGGCTTTGCTCGTAATACAGGTCTTGACGCAGCTACTGGCGAGTATATAGCATTTGTGGACAGTGATGATTATGTAGAGACTAATGCTTATGAAATATACTACAAGTATGCAATAGAACACGGAGCTCAAGCTGTCTCTGCTGGAATGTATAACGAACGTAATCATGGAACGTGGGTTAAGCAAAGCCCTGTGAATACCGTAACCATACTAGACAAAGAAAATTCATGGACTTATGCTAAGGATATGGTTGCATCTTTGCCGAATGAGAAAGCAGAAAGAAAAAGCAGAATGTCAGTCTGGCATATACTTTATAAACATTCTATCTTAAAGGATAACAATATTCGTTTTATGTCAGAGAGAGAGGTGAACTCTGAAGATCTGCCTTTTCAGTTGGATTATTTCCGACATGTAGAGAAAACGATTTTGATTCCTAACTGTCTGTATTATTATTGTCAGAACAGCACTTCGCTGACATCTACATTCCGAGCTGAAAAATTTGACAGGTATATTAAGATGCGCCAAGTGCTGCTGCAAAAAATGAAAGGTGATAATGAGGCTTATATACGTGCAAACAGATACTTTATCGGCTATGCCCGATCATATTGTCTTCAGTTGTCTCTGTCTGACAGGAATGATAAAAAGGCTTTGTTGAGTAAGTTGTTGAATAATCCGATTTGGACAGAGATAAGAAGTCAATACAAGCCATCTAACTTGCCTCCATATCAAGCTGTTTTATACTGGTTGCAAGTGCATAAATGGCAAAAAACTATTTTCCCGTATCTTAGATTGGCCAACCTCCTTAAGAATAAATAATTATGAACTTAGTTAAACGAATCGAGCGTTTTCTCGCTCGAAGAAATAGCGATCGCTATATTGAATATTTGCGAAAGAAAGGCATACGCATTGGGGGGGGTACAAAGTTTAGGTCACCAGAAACAATTGAGATAGATACCTCACGTCCAGAACTCTTGGAGATTGGTGAAAACGTTTTTATTCATAAGGGAAATGTTATTATGACTCATGATTGGGCTGGTTGGTGCTTTATTCAGTCGCATAATGACTTCATCCCTTCTCACGCCAAGGTCAAGATCGGTAATAATGTCTGGTTCGGTGAGAATGTTTGTGTATGCAAGGGCGTGACGATTGGCGATAACTGCATCATTGGCATAGGTTCTGTTGTGACTAAAGATATTCCTGCCAATAGTGTTGCAGCCGGAGTTCCAGCCCGAGTAATCTGTTCTTATGAAGATTACTACAATAAGCGAAAGTCGCAATATGTAAATGAAGCCATTGAATACGCCAAAGCAATCATCGAATCTGGACGTGAGCCAAAGCCTGAGGATTTCCATGATGACTATCCTTGCTTCGTAGATGGCGAGAACTATCAGGATTATAGCTATCCTTACATGAGAGTATTCAAGACTCAGGAGCGATTTGATCAATGGAAGCGAGTGCACAAGAAACAGTTCAATGGCTTCGAGGACTTCATGGCACATATGAGAAAGCAATAGATGGATATCTGCCTGCACAAGTGGTCGTGCGAACGATATGGTGCGATACCATCAGGCAGAACAAATTAAAATGACAGTTATATGAATATTAACGATAAATCGGCATTGAGAGAATGCACCAGCTGCCAGATTTGTGCGGCTGTATGCGCTAAGAATGCCATAACAATCAGGCTAAATGAGGATGGGTTCTATCGTCCGTATGTGGATGAAGATGCCTGTTCGGATTGCGGACTTTGCACAAAGGTTTGCTATAAGTTTGACGCTGAGGTGAAGGTGACTTCTGCAGCTGAAGAAGAGAAGATTGAGGTACATTCGGCTCAGAATAAGTCGGACATGCTGCTCAAGAAGGTGACTTCGGGTGGTGTGGCTGATGCTCTGGCAAAGGAACTTGTGAAGCAAGGATATGTGTGCATAGGTGTGACGTATAATGATAAGAATCATCGTGCGGAACATGCTATAGCTACTACCAGTGAAGAGACAAATGCATTCAGAGGCTCAAAGTACATCCAATCGTACAGTATGGATGCATTCAAAGAGTTGGTGAAGAATTGCAGAACCACGAAATTTGCTGTCTTTGGTTTGCCATGCCACATCTATGCTGCTCATCAGTTGCTGACTATGCGCAAGCAAAGAGAGAACTGTGTGCTGGTGGATTTGTTCTGCCATGGTTGTCCATCGATGCTGGTATGGAACAAGTATGAGAAGCGTATCAAGCAGCAGGTCAACGATAGGAAGTTTGACGATGTGCAGTTCCGCAGCAAGTCAAAGGGCTGGGGAGCATTCCATGTAGAAGTGGATGTGGATGGCAAACAAGCCTTTCTTAGCAATCCGAAGAAGGATGAGTTCTACTCGCTCTTCTTCTCGGACTATGTGCTGAACGATGCCTGCAACGATTGCATGTTGAGAAGCACGATGGAATATACCGACATCCGACTGGGAGACTTCTGGGGCAAGAGATTCTTGAGCGACAAGAAGGGCGTGTCGGCAGTCGCCATTACATCGGACAAAGGTCGTGAGGTGTTTGATGCTATCAAGGGTGACTTCGTGACAGGTGAAAGCACCATGAAAGAAGTACTGGTAAAGCAAAGTTATGGCAAAACCTATAAGGTGAATCAGTGCGTGAGAAAAGAGATGCTGGATTCGCTGAGAGATGAGAGCAAACCGCTGAGTGATGCGGTAGTGATCTTTGAGCGTACTCAGGGTATGGGATATAAAGTGAAGAAATTGATAAAGCGGATTGACTGGTATCTGCCATTTGACCTGTCAGGGTTCTTGAAACGCTTTGCATGAACAGTTTAGCAGAATACAAACAGATATATATGGTAAAAAAATTCTATGCATTTGGCAACTTTGGCAAAATGACTGAGGTGCCAAAGAGTGGTGGTCAGTCATCGGCAAGACGCGTGATTGCCGGGCTGGAACGAATGGGCTATGAGGTGGACACGGTAGCCAGACGCAGATGTGTGCTGGAGGGTAAGCTTATTCACTTCCTGGAGACTCAGTCGTTTGCCGTCATCGACCTTGTGAAGGTGATGAAGATGCTCATGTTTGGCAGTCGCAAGGAAGGTGCATTCCTGATGTTGACATACGGTGGCAAATTGGCTCCTTACGAACTGATTGTAACGCTGGTGGTAAGGATGATGGGATATAAGTCGGTCACCTACATGAAGGGCGGTCAGTTTATGGACTTCTACAATAATGGTTCAAAGTTCTTCAAATGGCTTGTAAAGAAGAATATGGATCTTCAGACACAGGTATGGTTTGAGGGTATGCCTTCGCTGGACATCGTGAAGAAGATAAGCAATACGCATCTGGTGTATTATCCTAACTATGTGGTGGAGGACAATATTGCAGAGAAGGTAGTAGAGAGGCCAACAGACAGACTGAACCTGCTGTACTTTGGACGTGTGACACCTGACAAGAATGTGGATGTGATCATCAAGGCGTTCAATATGCTCTGTGAGAAATATGATGACGTTTATCTGTGGATTATTGGCGGTTCGGGCTTCAGCAAGGCATACGTGCAGGAGGTTGACGACATGATAGAGGCTTCTCCGTACAAGAGTCATATTACACGCATGGGATTGACTCCATTTGCAGAGATAAAGGAGATAATGCAGACTACACACATGTTTGTGTTCCCATCGAATGCACGTTGTGAGGGACATTCCAACTCGCTGAACGAGGCTATGGGTCAGGGACTGATACCTATCGTGAGCGACTATCACTTCAATAGCGCCATTGCAGGTGATGACCGTCTGATAGTAGATGGTTTCGAGCCTAAGGCATACGCAGATAAGATTGCCTATATCAGAGAGAATCTGGACATGAAGGAGATCGCACAAAAGATGCGTGACAGAGTGCAGGATAACTACTCATTTGATATAGTGAATAATCGCATTGCAGAAGAACTTAAGAAAATATAAAGAAGATATGAAAGTAGGAATTCTAACGATACTGAATGTAAACAACTATGGTGCGGAACTGCAGAGTTGCG
>JAZLJN010000115.1:0-13501 GCA_045617885.1 Bacteroidales bacterium
CTTCGTTCTCAAGCGTAACGGTAAGACTCGTGGTACTATCAGTCTGACCACCGAGCTCGACCTTGCTGGCGCTATCAAGGTTACTGCTGATGACGATTGGTCAACCATGCTCAAGGCTGCTCAGGCTGGTGATGTGTTTGCATTCATGCCTGGTACTTACGAGAACGATGAGGTTACCAATATTACTTTGTCGGGCAGTGTCAGCATCAAGGCTGCCAAGTCAACCGACAAGCCTGTCCTGAAGGGCTTCAACCTTAAGTTGAATAATGGTGCTTCTCTCGACCTCCTGAACGTTGTCCTTGATGGTAATGGTCATGCTGATCAGGCTATTATTACCGCTGAGGAAGGTGCTATTGATCACATCGTAATCTCTGGCAGTGAGATTAAGAACTTCAAGAAGGGTGTTGTCTATGTAAATACCGCTACTGCTATCAAGACTGTTGATATCAATCACAACTACATCCATGATATTGAATGTAGTGGTGGTGATGGCTTTGACTTCCGTAATGGTGCTGCTGAGGTATTTACATTCACAAATAACTCTATTGTCAATGTAGCTGCTGAGGGCAAGCGTGATCTCTTCCGTATGGATGCAAATGGTAACAAGGTAGTTGCTGCAGGTACAATCACTATCTCTAACAACAACTTTGAGAAGGTTTCTAATGAGAAGCGTGTACTCTACATTCGTCTCGGTGAGACCTTCCCAATCACCTTCACCAAGAATGTCATCTCTAATACAGATGCATACTACACCAACCAGAAGACTACTCAGATTGAAACGATTGCCAACAACAACTATTTCAATGCTCCTCACTTCCTCGCTTGTGAGGTGGCTAATGCAGTAGTTGATGCTTCTGGCACCAGCAAGAGCATTGATCCTAAGTACAATGCAGAGTATCTCGTTACTGATGAGGATCTGATTTACGAAGGCATTGGTAACTTCTGATTGAGTCCACGCTCTGAATAAAAAAGAAGCTGTGTCAGCAGATGGCACTTGCTTTGAAATAAAATATCAAGTATCACCTTCGTTGCATGACACATTGTAACGCTAGGTATGGTACTTGATATTTGTTATTTAACATTTCAATAATTCCTTATCCCTATGAGGATCAGATCTCTCTATTTTCGTTTTTGTGCATTGATATTTGTCTGTCTTTTCTGTCTGACATCAGCAAAGGCACAGCATGGTGAGCCTTTCGGTTGGGCTTGCAGTGCTTCTGCTTCTACGGGAGACGATTATCAGCTCACCGGAGGCGCCAATGGCCCGACAATTACTTTGACTTCGACGGGCAATGATATGCGTAATGAGATTACCAATGCTGTCAAGAAATACAGTGTGGTGATTTTGGATGGCAGTAAGGGTGACTTTGTCATTTCTTCGTATATCACGCTTTCCAACTTGCAGAATAAATCGATTGTCGGCATCAATGGTGCCCGTATCTGTACGCAGTTCTATATCACGCCTGAGATTAATCAGATGCTGGTCGATGCTGGGGCTCTTGAAGCTTCCACATCGTCAGGTACTGGAGGAACGCTGCAGGTGGGTGACGAGGCTATTAAGATCTCAGAGGAATGCGAGTTCCTTTGCCGTAGTACGATCTATAAGGTATGGGGCAATGAGGACTACCGCGAGTCGGGCATCTTTAAGCTCACTCGTTGTGAGAACTTTATCATTCGCAACCTGAAGCTGGCCGGCCCTGGTTCGATTGATGTGAGTGGCAACGATGTCCTCTCGGTCATTGCCTGCAAGCATGTCTGGATCGACCACTGTGATCTGACCGATGGCATGGATGGAAATCTGGATATTACGCAGGGTTCTGACTTTATCACCGTTTCATGGTGTACATTCAGCTATACTGAGCGCGCCTTTATCCACCAGAACACAAACCTCGTGGGGCATAGCGACAACTCAACGATGGACGATGACCTGTTGCACATCACCTATGCTTATAATGTCTGGGGACAGGGTTGCCGCGCTCGTATGCCTATGGTTCGCTTTGGCATGGTGCATCTGCTCAACAATTATTATAATTGTGCAGGTAACCTGACTCCTTGTGTCAATGCCCGTAAGAATTCTTCCATGCTTATCGAGGGTAATTACTTCGAGAAGGGCGTGACGCGTATCTTTGCCCAGAAAGATGCAAAAGCATGGGTTTGGAGTAAGAGTAACAAGGTCAATGAGGAGTTCGAGCCAACTAGTCAGGGGCAACTTTCCGTTCCTTATAAATATGAATGTGTGAAAGCCGACAACCTGCCCGCTCTCATGACCGGAGTCCATGGTGCTGGTGCTACCTTAGGCGATCCGTTGGCATGCAACGATACTGTAAGATATGAGATACTCAAGACTATGCCTGCTTATTATGAGCCGCTGAGAACACAGCTCACCTATCCGATGGCTTGGCAGAACGCAGGTATCCGTAAGTTCAACGTCTGGCGTGCAAAGGCACGTCAGACTGTTTTTGACTTGATGGGTAACTTGCCTTCAGCGCCTAAGGCTTATGACATGCAGGTAATTGATGCCGAGCAACGTGAGGGATACACAGCGTATAAGATTGAGTTTAATATCTCCGAGTGGAGCCGCATCCCAGCCTATCTTCTTGTTCCTGGCACCGGATCCGTATCGCAAACTGGTCTCCTCTCATTAAAGGAGGCAGGTACGGTCTTTCCTGCTATCGTAGCCCTACACGATCATGGCGCGCATTTCAGCATCGGAAAGGAGAAGATGGTGCGCCCATTCAAGGTGCCATCGGCTGTAAGAGAAGATGCTGAGTCTTGGGTTGAGAAGAATTATGATGGTGTTTTCTTCGGTGACTATATGGCCAGTCAAGGCTATGTCGTCTTAGCCATCGATGCGCTCTTCTGGGGTGAAAGAGGCCGCAAGGAGGGGGTCGATTATGACGCTCAACAGGCGTTGGCATCCAATTTCCTGCAGATGGGTACAAGCTGGGGAGCCGTAATCAATATTGAGGATATACGTTCGGCTGAATTCCTGACTTCGCTGCCTTTTGTCGATGCAAAGAAGATCGGCTGCTGCGGTCATTCGATGGGCGGCTATCGCTCGTGGATGCTAGCTGCACTCTCCGATGTTATTTCTGCCAGTGCTAATATCTGTTGGATGAATGATACGGAGCACTTGATGACGCTGAGCAATAACCAAAACAGGGGCGGGTCAGCCTACTCAATGCTCATTCCTGGCTTGCGCAACTACCTTGACTATGCCGATGTGGCAGCGATGGCCTGTCCGAAGCCTACTTTGTTCTTTAATGGAACAAGCGACAAACTCTTCCCGGTTCCTGGTGTAGAAAATGCTTACACTACAATGCAAAAAGTCTGGTCGGGGCAGAAAGCTGCCGACAAACTTGTGACAAAGCTTTGGGATGAGAAGCACTTTTTTAATCAGAAACAGCAGCAGGAAGTGAAACTATTCTTTGATCAATGGCTGAAATAATGTAGTTATTTGCGGCTACGCTCCAATTCCTGCAGATTCTCCATCTTCTTTTTCTCAAGGAACTCATATACACCGCAGAGGTGTTCTTTCACCTTGCCGTTGGTGAACTCAAAGACTTTCTCCACCAGTCCGTCAAGGAAATCTCGATCATGGCTTACTACGATGAGTGTGCCGTCATAATCTTTCAGGGCTTGCTTCAGAATATCCTTGGTCTTCATATCAAGGTGATTGGTCGGCTCGTCGAGGATTAGCAGGTTGACCGGTTCGAGCAGCAGTTTGACCATACAGAGACGGACACGTTCTCCGCCCGAGAGAACCTTGACTTTCTTCAAGGTATCCTCGCCTCCGAACATGAAAGCTCCGAGCAGATCGCTAATCTTTTTGCGTATTTCACCTACTGCTACATCATCAATGGTCTGATATACGGTCTTCTCTTCGTCAAGCAAAGATGCAGAGTTCTGGGCAAAGTAGCCAATCTGTACATTGTGACCCACGGTCAGTTCGCCTACATGTCCAATCTCGTTCATGATAGCCTTAACCATGGTAGATTTGCCTTCGCCGTTCTTTCCGACAAAGGCAACCTTCTGTCCGCGTTCGAGCATGAAGGTTGCATTGTGGAAGATGCAGTCCTCCTCGCGTAATAAGTAATTTGTACTTTGTAATTCTCTAGAGGGAGGATAGCCTGCGCCCATCTCATCAGCAATGATCGGATAGTTGCCAGAGCGGGGCGATGGTGGGAATTTGAGACGGAGTGCTGAAGTATCCTCTTCGTCCACCTCCACGAGCTCCAGTTTTTCCAGCCACTTAACCTTAGATTGTACCTGGAAAGTCTTTGAATACGTTCCCTTGAAGCGCTCAATGAATTCTTTGGCTTCGGCAATCTGCTTCTGCTGGTCGTCATACTGCTTCTGCTGCTGTTGGCGACGCTCTTTTCGGAGTTCCAGATAATGGGAATATTTCGCTTTATAATCGTAGATTCTGCCAAGAGTTACTTCGATGGTACGGGTGGTGATAGTATCAACGAACTTGCGGTCATGCGAGATGAGGACTACCGCCATCGGAGAATTGGTGATGAAATCCTCAAGCCAGCCGATAGATTCGATGTCCAGATGATTAGTAGGCTCGTCAAGCAGCAGAACATCTGGATTCTGAAGCAGGAGCTTGGCAAGCTCAATGCGCATTCGCCAGCCACCAGAGAATTCTGAAGTCTGCCGATGGAAGTCTTCGCGCTTGAATCCCAAACCGAGCAGTGCCTTTTCTACATCCTCCTCAAAATGAGTCATGTCAATGGCATAGAACTTCTCGCTCATGGCAGTTACCTGCTCAATGAGCTGCATGTACTCTTCACTCTCGTAATCGGTACGGGTGGCAAGCTGTTCGTTGATGGCTTCAATCTGGGCTTCCATCTCATGCAGATGGGAAAAGGCCTGACTCGCTTCCTCAAATACGGTTCGGCCATCCTCTGTCATCAGGTGCTGTGGAAGATAGCAGATTACGGTATCCTTGGGGGCATTGACCGAGCCTCGTGTTGGTTGGCGTACACCTGCCAGAATCTTTAGCAGCGTGCTTTTGCCTGCACCGTTTTTGCCCATGAGAGCAATGCGATCCTTCTCATTGATAACGAAAGACACATCCTTGAATAGGGTAGTGCCGCCAAATTCTACGGTCAATCCGTCAACTGATACCATGTGATAAATTACTAATTATGAATTACAAATTACGTATTACAAATTACTTTTGAGCGCGAAGATAAGCATTTTTTCCGAATTACGGCTCATTTTGTTCAAAACTTTATCTATATTATTGCTTCGTTCATATTTTTTTCATATCTTTGCGCCAAATTAGGCAAAATGAAAAAGACTTTTCTCCTATATAACATCATATTTTTTTTAATCCTGTCAGCGGTCTCAGCTTGTAATAAATCTGAGCATAATGAGGAAGAAGGAGGCACTTATCTGGTGTCTGGCTGTGTGGTATGTGACAGTACGATGGCGCTTGATAGTCTGATGCTTTATGTGGATAATCACAATTCTTTGCGTATAGATACGATTGTGCTTGATGATACTCTCCGATTCACCAGGCAATATCATACCAAGGGGCTGGATGAACTGGTACTATGCTGTGACAGCGGAGAGCTTTGCCGCTTCTATGCCACAGAGGGAATGATGGTGGATTTCTTGCTGGATGTGAGCAAGGATGAGGTTCGGGCTAAATTCGAAGCCAGTGAAAATGACACCATCAATGCATGGCTCCAGCAGATGTCGAAGAATTTCGACTCATGGTCAGAGTTCCAGCGCAAGGATAAACTGGATGCGCTGATAGCTGATAAGGATACAACGATGCGAACCACATTGCTCCTGCGTGATCACGTGATGGAGTTTAATGATTCGGTTTATGTGCGCAGGTTCTTGGGCGGACAGGCTGTTTCGGCAAAACCAAAATGGCTGATTCAGTCCATTGAACATCTGCTGGATGAAAAGAGTCTCACCAAGAACCGGTCTCGCCGACTCCCTGCGGCTACGTTCGAGATGAAGGATGATTCGGTACTTTTCAATATGGCAGATTCTCGTTCTGACTATCTGCTGATATACTTCTGGGCAGACTATTCGGAGGAATCTGTTGATTCTCTGAAGGTGCTTGCCAAGCTTATCGCAGACAAGTATGAAGATAAGCGACTCAATTTTATGACTTGTTGCCTGCATACGCCTGACAGTGCCTGGTGGGCACAACAGGTATTGAAGCAGCCAGGAAAACATACTTGGGTGAAGGGAGGAATGAGCGATCCAAGATTGAAGGACTGGGGAATTCGACAGACGCCATCCGTAGTGCTACTTGACATGTACAATAATCAGCAGCAGCGGGATGTGTGGGGTGAAACACTGCGTAAGGCGCTTGACCGTTTGCCAAAGAGAATACTTGGCAAGCGATAGTCGGCATTCCCAAAAATTAACTATTAAACTGATACCATAATATGGTCGTAAAGACTATTTCGGCAGCGATACAAGGCATTAATGCCACATTAGTAACATGCGAAGCCGTTATCACAACGGGTATTCGTACTATCATGATTGGCCTGCCAGATACGTCTGTCAAGGAGAGTCGTGATCGCGTAGAAAGCGCATTGCGGGAATCTGGTTACCAGTTCCCACGCAGGGCGGTCACCATTAATCTGGCACCGGCTGACGTCCGGAAGGAGGGTTCGCTTTATGATGTGCCTATCGCTGTGGCACTGATGGCTGCTGACGAGAAAATATCTTCCGCCAAGCTTGATCAGTATATGCTGGTGGGTGAACTGTCACTTGATGGCGCAGTCAAACCCGTGAAAGGTTGTCTTCCGTTTGCGATTTTGGCTCGGCAGATGGGTCTGAAAGGTATTGTCGTGCCGCGAGAGAATGCGTGCGAGGCTGCTGTGGTGAATAATTTAGAGGTCAGGATTGCTGATCATCTGCGGGACATCCTTGCCTTTTTTGAGGATAAGTCGGAGCTGGAAATCAAAGATATCAACACGCGTGAAATCTTCCAGAAGGCAGAACGATCTTTCTCATGTAACTTTAAGGATGTAAAAGGACAGGAACAGGTCAAAAGAGCATTTGCTATTGCCGCTGCAGGCGGACATAATCTGATTATGGTTGGTCCTCCCGGCGCTGGAAAGACGATGATGGCAAAATGTCTGCCCTCTATCCTTCCTCCGCTTTCTTTGAGCGAAGCGCTTGAGACAACCAAGATTCATTCCGTAGCAGGCTATCGGGCAGAAACAGGTCTTATCACACAGCGACCATTCCGTTCCCCACATCATACCATCTCTTCCGTTGCTTTGATTGGCGGCGGAAATAATCCGATGCCAGGTGAAGTGAGTCTTGCGCACAATGGCGTATTATATCTTGACGAGCTGCCAGAATTTTCAAAATCAGTGCTGGAGGTGATGCGTCAGCCTCTCGAAGACCGCCAGATTACTATTGCACGTGCCAAGAATACCGTCACCTATCCATCCTCTCTCATGCTGGTGGCAAGTATGAATCCTTGCCCGTGCGGCTATTACAATCATCCGACCCACCCTTGCATCTGTACGGCGACACAAGTTAGCAAATATTTGGGTAGAATATCCGGTCCTTTGCTTGACCGAATCGACCTTCAGATTGATATCGTGCCTTTGAGCTTTGAAGAAGTGAGCAAAACCACGGTGGCAGAATCATCTGACGTAATCCGCGAGCGAGTAGTACGTGCCCGAAAGATTCAGGAGGAACGTTTCAAGGATCATCCTTTGATTCATTGCAACGCCATGATGACCCCGGCCCTTCTTCGCGAGCATTGCCAGCTCGACGACAAGGCACTCACGATGCTCAAGAAAGCTATGGCCAAGCTGGATCTCTCTGCCCGTGCCTACGACCGCATCCTCAAAGTGGCTCGCACTATTGCAGACTATGAGGGCTGTGAGAATATCACTTCCACACATATTGCCGAGGCCATCTCGTATCGCAATCTGGATCGAACAAGTTGGGGACAGGGTTGATGTAAATATTATTTATAATATGTAAAAAAAGAATACACCGATGAAACAGATATTAACCATACTATTTCTTATCTTTCTCGCATGTAAGGTTTATGCCTGGTATGGTGTATCTCCGTATGCTTATTGCGCGGGGGATCCGGTGAATTATGTTGATCCAGATGGACAGAGTCCTATATATGATCAGGACGGAAATTTTCTAGGGACTGATGATATGGGATTGCAAGGTTATTATTATATAATGGATAAAAACAATTTTGTACAAGGAATGTCACATTTTGACGCTGGTAACCATGCGGTTATAGGTGGAATATCAACAGCTATTGTGGAATTAGTCAATGAGCATTACATGAATCTTCCGAACAGGCCAGATTATGACGGTTTTGTAACTGTGGCAGAAGGAATTGATTGGGCAAAGGCAAATCCAGGAGCGCTGAATAATCCTACTCCGGACAACACTCTTTATATAGATGCGTCACAGTTGGATTTTGGAGGCCTGTCAACATCGGATTTCCCTTCTGTCGGTGTAAGTTTCCATCAGAATCTTTTTTTCTGACAGAAATATAGTAGAGTCTCTTTCTAATTATGTATTAATGTCAACAGTATATGCATTAGGGCGAGTTGATATGATATTATTGAATAGAAATCAAGGTACTGTTCGCATTGTTAATAATAGCGCCACCGATTATGATTGGAACGTAGGAGGCGGGGCTAAGCGAGACGCTTTTATTCGAACGAATAATAAAATTTTTGACATAAATCCAAATAACCATGGATTTAAGACATTTTATTATGGATTTGGCACTTTAAGAAGATGAGACTAATACGTGTATTTGAATATTTATTGCATTATTTAAAGAAGACACTCATTGCCGTTGTTCTAGGCTTGGTCACAATATTTATCGTTTTATATGTTACTGAGTGGTGTTATCCTGAGTTTAACGGTTCATATAGTCTTGGCAATAATATATATATGTTAGATTGGGACGGAGGTGGTCGCATTATCGTAAGAGGTACTTCGATAAAAGGAAAGACTTGTTATGGAGGTGAATACTTAGTTCCAAGTTACGAAAACCACTACGATAGTATTGGAAACATTGCAGAATATGTGATTGATGCAAGATCTGATGATAATTGGATTATAGCCATGACAGGTTTTCAGAATAGTTTGCAGCGAAAATACTATATAATAGATAAAAGAGACATTACTGATACAATGACAGCAGAAGAAATAATAAATACGAGAATAGTATTTTTTACTGATAGTATTGATTTTCTTCAAACGTGCAGTATCAATGAGATTAAAGTTACATGGAAATGAATAACAATAAAGCCGAGCAAAAGTGGGAAAAAATCCGGACCACATTTTCGTGGACCGTCTAGAGTAATACACATTATATATAATATATACACAAAAATGGAAAAGTTAAGAGAAGCTTTAGTGGAAGCATGTAATGAGATGGCAAAAAAGGCCAGAACCATGAACATGAAGGGTGTGGCAGTCGCATCGGTGCTCCCAAAAGAGACAGAGGTGGACTGGATTGGCGAAATGAAAGTGGTGGATACACCCTACAACCTTGAGAGCGACAAGGGCTGGAACCTTGTAGCTATTGCATGGTCAAAGGCGGGTGAAGTGATCGCTTCCTGTGCCAACAGTGGTAATCCAGAGAGAACCTGCCTGATTGGTGAATTGAACTTTGTGGGTGGTGCCTATGGCGAATCCGAGCATTACAAATATGCGTTCGCTTTCAGTGGAGGCCTTTCGGAGGACGATCTGTTAGTAGCTCAATACGGAATAGATTATATCAAATCATTGTTGAACGAATAACTTTACAGTCATGAACGATGGATGTTATAAGCTCAGTTGGCGTGAACGCCTGGGCTTCTGTTCTGGTGACTTTGCCCAGAACCTTATCTACCAGACAGTGACAATCTGGTTGCTCTTCTTCTATACCAACGTCTATGGCCTGGCGCCAGAGGTGGTGGGAGTGATGTTTCTTGTGGTACGTATCATAGATGTGATCTGGGATCCAGTTGTTGGTGCGTTTATTGACAAATCTAACCCTCGGTGGGGCAAATATCGCTCTTGGCTGTTGTTGGGAGGCGTGCCTTTGGCAGGCTTCGCCATGCTGTGTTTCTGGAATGGATTCAGCGGCTCGCTGCTTTATGCTTACATCACATACATAGGTTTGAGCATGTGCAATACGTTGATCAACGTGCCTTACGGTGCTCTCAATTCTTCACTGACACGAGACACGGATGAGATTACCATCCTCAATAGTGTGCGTATGGTGTGCAATAATTTTGCGGCTCTGCTGATCAAAACTCTTCCTTTGCTTATAGCCCTGTTCGCCCCGAAGGTACTTGATACCAAGACAGGCGAGATGGTGGCTCAATATAATACGCCAGAGGCTGGTCATGCCTGGTTTGTTACCATGAGCATCTTTGCCCTTGTGGGACTCTCTTTGTTGGTTTATTGCTTCTTTGAGACCAAGGAAAAGGTGGTGATGGACAAAGCAAGCGCAGAGAGTGTGGATGTTAGTGATGTGTGGAAGGAGTTCCTGCATAACCGTCCGCTGCGCATACTTGCCTTCTTCTTCATCATCGCCTTCACAATGATGAATATCAGCAATGCCACAGACTCCTACTTTATGATCTATAACATCGGGGCAGACAACTTCATGACCACCGTTTTCATGTGGCTGGGTACAATACCTGCCTTTATCTTCATGCCGCTGGTGCCTGCTATCAAACGTAAGGTGGGCAAGCAGGGAATATTCAATATCTTCCTTGGTATTGCCGTTGTCGGAATGTTGCTGATGTATCTGCTTGTAACTATTCCTGCCACTCGCTCAATGTTCTGGCTTCTTTGTGTTGCCCAGTTTATCAAGAGCTCAGGTGTAGTGGTTGCTACTGGCTACATGTGGGCATTGGTGCCAGAGGTGGTAACGTTCGGAGAGTACAGCACTGGCCGTAGAATTGCTGCTATTGCCAATTCCATTACGTGTCTATTCATGAAGGCTGGTCTTGCATTGGGTGGTGTGATCCCTGGTTTCGTGTTGGGATGGGTTGGATTCAATGCAGAGGCAGAGAAGCAGACAATCCTGGCGGAGCAAGGTATTCTTTGGCTCGTTACAGTTGTGCCAGCTATCCTCCTCGTCTTCGGTTTACTGGTCATCAGGCGTTACGAACTGAGTGATGAGAAGATGGATGAGATTAATGCTGCTATTGCGGCAAGAAAGTAATTTGTAAAAAAAGTTTTTATATGGAATATTATTCTTCTTCAGATAAGATTACTCGTGATTTCTTTGATTCCCTGCTTCTGGAGACACGCTATCTTGATTCAGAGTTGCCATCTACCCAGTTGGAAATCTTTGGAGAGACCTTTGACACCCCTATTATGACGGCAGCCCTCTCTCATTTGGGATCGGGCGGCAGGAATGGTGCCGACTTTCTGGAGCATAAGGCAAAGGATGGTATGATTGTTTATGCAGAGGCCGCTGCCAGAAGTAATGCCCTTCACTGGGTCGGGATGGGTGATGATAAGGAGCTGGAAGATATTATCGCCACTGGAGCCAAGAGTATAAAGATCATTAAGCCTCATGCTGACAATGCAGAGGTGTTGCGTAAGATCAATCATGCCGTACAGGCAGGTTGTATCGCTGTAGGAATGGATATTGATCATGCCTATAATGGACAGGGAGGCTATGATAATGTGTTCGGATTGCCTATGCGACCCAAGAGTACACAGGAAATCGCCGATTTTGTTCAGGCTGCCGAGGTGCCTTTTATTGTCAAAGGTGTGTTGAGTGCCCGTGATGCAGAGAAGTGTGCCAAAGCGGGATGTGCAGGTATCGTCATCTCGCATCATCACAATATGATGTCCTATTCCGTACCACCTCTTATGGTCATAGAGGATATACTGAAGGCGGTGGGCAAGGATGTGTTTGTCTTTGTTGATTGCGGTATTGTGAGTGGTATGGATGCTTATAAGTGTTTGGCATTGGGTGCAACTGCCGTTTCGGTAGGCCGCCATTTGATGCCTTTGCTCAAGAAGGGCAGTGATGCTGTTTCTGATCGAATCAACGAAATGACAGCCGAACTCGCAACCGTGATGGCAAGAACAGGAGTCAGAAACCTTGACGAGATGGACTCGTCAGTAATTCATAGGAGGTTATTTTAATGTATTTGGGTATTTCTTCAAGATTAGAGCATACTACTCCTGCAGAGTGGGCTGCTAAACATAAGGCATTAGGCCTTAAGTGTGTCAATTTCCCTGTAGATTATCAGGCAGGAGAGGATACTTATATGGCATATAAGAAGGCTGCAGATGATGCCGGCCTTGTAATTGCAGAGGTCGGAGTGTGGCGCAATACGCTGGCTGCAGATCCTGCTGAACGTGCCAAGTGGATAGATTATGCAGTCAACCAGCTTCGGATGGCTGATCAAATTGGGGCTATCTGCTGCGTGAATGTGGTAGGAACTCCTTATGGTCCTCGATGGGATGGTGGCTATAAAGAGAACTTCAGTCACGAATTGTGGCAAATGGCAGTAAAAATGATTCAGCAAATCATTGATACGGCACGTCCAAAGCATACAAAGTTCTGCATCGAATCTATGCCTTGGATGATTCCTAGCAGCCCTGACGAATATCTTCGGCTGATTGAGGACGTTAACCGCCCAGAGTTCGGTACACACCTGGATGTGGTGAATATGATTACTTCTCCACAGCGCTATTTCTTTAATGATGTTTTCCTCAAGGAGTGTTTCGTCAAACTGCGTGGAACTATCTGTAGTTGTCATCTGAAAGATATCAGGCTTAAGGAGGAATATACATTCCAACTGGAGGAATGTGCCTGCGGTGAGGGTTCGCTTGACCTTAAGCTATATGAAAAGCTGGCTTCAGCAGAGGATCCTTGTATGCCTATGATCATCGAACATCTTACGACGGATGAGGAATACGAGGCAAGCGTACAGTACGTGAAGAGTCTGTTTAATTGTTGAAAATTCCGCTTTCTTGCAAATATTTTGATATCTTTGGATTTCAAAAATGGAATGGAAGATGTCAAAAATGCATGAATTTTCATATTTTTTGAAAAAATAGAGGATTTTATTTGGATAGATAAATTTAATCCCCTATCTTTGCACCCGCTAAAACGAAATAATGCTATATTTTTCGGGTTAGCAAATGTTCTTTGAACGATTGAAGATTGATAGAATAGCAAGTAGTACAAGTAAGAATCAAGAGTAATCTTGATAACGAGCTTAAGTCAATTCTCCTATAATTATTATAGGTGTTGAGTTGCCAGAGATTGAACAAAACTTCAAAATAAGTCTATAATTGACGGGCGCCATTAGAAACTGAGAAATCAGTTTCGGGAAGAGCACCGTTATTATTAAGATAAGAAAAGTACAACGAAGAGTTTGATCCTGGCTCAGGATGAACGCTAGCGACAGGCCTAACACATGCAAGTCGAGGGAGAATCCCTTCGGGGATGAGACCGGCGCACGGGTGAGTAACGCGTATGTAACCTGCCCATAAGTGG
>JAZLJN010000116.1:0-4523 GCA_045617885.1 Bacteroidales bacterium
GTCGGGTCAGATGTTTGCCTACGGCTTCCTTCAGATTCCACCTCGCGATGGACACCCTTGCTTTCGGCTGTAGCCTTCCCACTGTTAGGGCGGCTTGGGGACTTACACCCGTTAGAATACGTTCGTGCTGGGCGAACAAAATAAAGGCTGACGAATTTCGCCAGCCTTCTTTGCATTTATAAAATAGTACGACGCTCACGCGCCCTTCAGAGTGAACTCTGAGAGTTCGGCTGCAAAGGTACGCAATTTTTCGTTAATACGTGCAATATTCTTCGGACTTATTTTCTTGACGCCCGCTTTATATTGTAGCATCTGACTCTCGCTCATGCCGCAGATGCGGGCCAGTGCGCGTGCCGATATGTAGGGAGAGAGTGCTTCCAGCAGCTCGCCTACGGTGTTGAACTGGTGTGATGTCCTCATATTAGTCATTCCAATATACTTGTTATACTATCCTGCATTTCGTTCTTCCTCTTCTGAATTTGTGCATTCAGTTTGTCTATTTCTGAATACTTCCTCTTTATGAAAGAAGTATCGCCTTCCACAAGTTTTTTTTGGGATTAGTATTTTTCTCAACTTAGAAGCCGAGAGGCTTGTCCTAATTGAACTGATAGCATAGATGTCTATATACTCATTATAAAATGGATTTTTCAGGAGAGCACACAGTACTTGTGGGTCAAGCCCGTTCTTTGTTTTGAATACAATATAAGCTGGGCTAATAAGCAGTCCATCAAGTTCTTTGCCCGCAATGCCTATACTGCCGACATTGATTCTGTATGGGTTAAATGCAATATCTCCTTCCCTGACAACCTTTGCATTTTTGATGTCATGCCCTTTAACTTGGAATTTCTTTTCGTCGTCCTCCTCTAAAATGATGCCAAAGCGATTTGTAACACTCACCAAAGAGAATGTTTCGTTTGGCTGTTCTGTTTTTGGATGGACTTGCCTGGAGTTTATTTCTATATAGTTTTCAAGTTCAACCTTTTCAAACTCCATCTTTGCAAGACGGTCTCGGAACCAATAGTATCTTGCATCCATTCTGTCTTCGAGAGCGTTAATGTTAATGACAAGACATTTATCGTTCAGTGCCTTAAACTCTTCATGGTAATAGAAAGAGTTTGCTTTGGCTATTTGATATTCACTGAGAATAAGCAAAAGGTCGTTTGCGCCGCTTCTTGAAGCATCACCATTTGGCTCATAGCCGATTTCTTTTGCAACACCCATGAAGATATTGTAGTCACTTAGTCCCATCTGGTTCTGAATATCAAAAATATCTTCCTCTCTTTTGACATGCTTAATTCGTTCAAAATAATCAGCAGGGAATTTCTTGACAAAAAGCACACTGGTACTGATTGTTGGGACACCGCTTGGCGCAAACGTATGTTTAGGTAGCGATGTGACAGCCATAATTCGTGCATACTTCCTTATGAGCTTTCTTACGCATGATGTGTTTGAACAGACCAAAACCCCGTCTGGAATGACAATCGCCATTTCGCCATTAGGTTCCAATGTCTTCAACGCCCTCTCGATGAATAGACATTCCGTCTTTTTTATGTTATGGACGGCAAATAAGTCATACTTGTTTCGCACGTCCTCATCTTCTTCATTATTGCCGAAAGGTGGGTTTGCCAATATCAGATTAACCCCTGTATCCAAAAAGGCATATCTCGTTTTCAATAAATCTTGTTCGTCCAAACCATTACCTCTAACTACGTTTTCTCCATCTCCCCACATAATCATGTTCATCTTCGCCGTTTGGGTAGCTCTTGGTTCGGCATCCACGCCAAAGACATGGTTATCCTTGATTTCTTTCAAATAGTCCTTGCGGGTTTTATTCCAACTCTTAAAAACATCGTCTGGAGTTTCTATGGCTGATTGTTTGATTTTCTGATACGCTTTGATTAGGAACCCGCCCGTCCCACATGCCGGGTCGAGCAACACCGTTCTTAGGTTAATATCCACAAGATTAACCATGAAATCTACGACTGGACGCGGAGTAAAGAACTGCCCAAGCCCCTTTCCTCTAAAGGTTGACGACAGGAATATCTCATACGCTTTTCCTTTGACATCCATCGGAATTTCATTGATGCGATAACCATCCAGCAGTTCCAGTATTTTCTCAATCGCGTCAATGCTTAATCCTATCTTATCTGTCTTTGTATCAAAGATTTTGGGATAAGCCTTGCATGTGTCTTTGAATCTCTCTTCTATATATCCGGCTGCGTTCTCATTTTGTTTCTCTTCAAGAAACTTTGCGTAACTAAACCTCACCCTTCCTTCGTGCGTCTTTGACCACTTTTCCTCAGCAATCTTCATAAAGAGTAGTCTGCTCCAACCATCAAATGCGTTTGTTGGGTCCAAGTGGTCTATGTCTCTGATTTTTTTGTGGATTTCTTTTAATAATTGGGAGAAACTTTCTGACTGATCATCTATCAGTTGATGTGCAACCAGAGCCTCTTTAGGTTCTTCTTCTTGACCAACAGCATCTAATATCAACTGTATTTTCAAGTCTTTCAGATTCCTTCTGATAAGGGACACTCGCTCGTTGCCTGCCAAATACGCCCTCAAGACAAACTCCACTCCATTGCAGGCAATTCCGTATGGTGCTTTCAATCCCCATGCGTATGAATCAAGTTGGTCTATTGCAGGGTCATCCAGTTTTTCTGTTTTCTTCTTTGACTCAACTGCAATAAACGGCATTCCTTTCCTGTAGATTATCAAATCCACCTGTTTTGTCTCGTGGTCGCCCCGCCCGATATTTATAGTCACCGATTTCTTGTGGTTGTAGTCGGCATCATTTTTAACGACACCCACCTCTCTGAGTAATGGAAGAATGATTTTGTCTGTTACATCATCCTCGCTTATTACGTTGGCGAGATTATATTTTACAAAGTATTTGTCCATATTCTTATGCTGCTTTCTTGTTATAAATTCTGTGTTCAAAGTCTGTACGGTAGGATGCCGCAATCATCACCAGCCTGTCGAACAAGTCCTCGCCGAAGTAGCGGCGGTTGAACTTGTAGCAAAACTCGTTCAGGTATTCTTGCAGGAACTCCGGCTTGATGCCGTGGTACATGTCGGCAAACAACGTCTTGGCATTGGCTATGGCGATATGCACCCAGGGTAGCACCTTGCCTATGTCCTTCGGGTCGATGACCTGCGACTTGTGCTCACCGAACAGTGACTTGAAGTCGTTGTGCGAAGTGCAGGCATCCGTTGTGATGGAGCTGTCCGGCTCAATGGCATTCACGGCTTCGCCGTCGATTGTTTTCTTCTTCATGTTTGGCAGGACAATCATCTTGATATGCCCCACCTTCTTAGGCTTCTGCCCGCGCTTGGAATTTTCCGACTCCGTGCTTTCGGCAATCACCAGTACCTTGCTCTTCTTCTGACTGCCCGCTCCGGCCTTCAGTTTCTCGTCTTTCTGCGCCTCGGGTATCTCGGTAGAGAAGAAACCTTCGTCCAGTTCGATGTTGCCTTTAAGCGTGTATTTGTCATCCCGCCTGCCCATCACCGAGCGCAACTTGTGCATCATTTCCCAGATGGGCTGATAACGCTTGTGACCCAACTGCCGCTGAAGTTCCGCCGCCGAAATGCTCTTCTTCGTAGCCGTCAGCAGGTGCATGGCAATGAACCAATACATAAAGGGCAACTTGGATCCGTGCATCACCGTGCCGCTTCGGAGGGTCGTGCGGTGGCGGCAATGCTTGCACTGGTACTGCTGCTTGCTTTCCAGCCATACCACATCGTGAGAACCGCAGTGCTGACACGTCACGCCTTCGCGGTCTCTCATTTCCTTAAATGCCTTGCGGCAAGCCGTTTCGTCGGGGAAATACCTATTAAAATCAAATAACTTCATCCCTTATACTATTTACAAATGCACTGCAAAGGTAGTCATTTTGATTGTAACCGCCAAATCTTTTTCCTATTATTTTTATATAAGGTGCAAAATAATCGGGCTACCCTGTGCAGATGCCCGAAAATTTGGTGGTACGTTTGCGGATAATCATATAAAAATATATATTTTGCAAGCCGTATTTGTGAGATTATTCGCGCGGATTAGCACAGATGTACACAGATATTATTCAGGTTTTGCCAAGACTCAACTTTAAGTAGAAAACTCGTCAGTAGTGAGGACTGAATCATGGTTCTTTCGAAATATGGAGTGATGTAATCCTGCTATAGCTCATATACCGTAGCTCTCTGAGATGCCAACGTGTGACAAGCGTCTGGAGGACGCCACAACGAGCAAAGCGAGTGGTCTATAACCCCGTACATACGGAGCGATAGCGGAGGATGTGCGGGGATAGCACCTGCATAGACCAGGCGTCTGGAGGACGCCACATCGCCCTGCCCGTGCTGTAGCGTCCTCCAGACGCTCGTATAGTTGACTGTTGCCCACCCTGCACACCTCCACTGCGTTTCGGTGTACAGGGTTATTGACCGCCTCTTCGAGGCTGTAGCGACTTCCAGTCGCAGATAATGTGTATGCATAAGACATCACTCCAAATGTCGGATGAACCATA
>JAZLJN010000117.1:0-9436 GCA_045617885.1 Bacteroidales bacterium
TGCATTCTATTGCTGAAACTGCCAAGAAAAACAACAATTCAAAATTTAATGCAATTCTCGCTGTCGTAAGTCAGTGAGCAGTAATCGTTGTTTTAATTTCGACATAACCACCAGCTTAGGCTGGGGGTGCTGAGTAGTTACTGTTCTTTGTTATAAAATCCCTTTCTACTTCATTGTCCAAAAAAGAACTATTGGCATTGTAAAGAACCAAATAATCTATTGGTCTTTCCTTATACGCATCTTGAAGATAAGTGATAAAGAAATCATCATCCAGAGAGAATTTTCTGATGTTCCCTTCTTGGTCAATCCAAATAGAAAAATACTCCTATAATTCTATCAAGAATTGGAAGCAATACAAAAGATTACTATTGGAGTTTTATAAAACTTGTCCGTTTGATTGGGATGATATCAGCGAAATGTTGGTTGATAGATACATCTCTTTTCTTGAAGGTTTAGGTTATATGAAATTTACCATAGACAAGCATTTAGGTATGTTTAAGTCTCTGGTAATTGCGGCAGAAAGTAAGGCAAGAGAAGAAGGAAAGGAATTATATGAATATGATGAACAGGGTTGCCCGGTGAAAGCAAAATGGGAACTTGTAGCAAGCCATACTGCAAGAAGAAGTTGCATTACCAATATGTATCTATCAAAGAAGTTCTCTGTCCAGCAAATGATGAGCATCAGTGGACATAAAACAGAATCTATGTTCTATAAGTATGTTAAACTATCATTAGATGAGTATGCTGACAATGTAGCAAGTGTTGCTTGTGATGGTCTATTTTAGCAGGTATTTGAGAATAGAAGAAAGCATTAAAGGAGTGTTATTTGGCACTCCTTTTTGCTTTTTTATACTAAAACATGGCCAAATATGGCCAAAAAAGGAAACTGGATATTGTAAACGCTTGATTTACAATATCCAGTTGTACGGGTAGTGGGACTCGAACCCACACGCCTCTCGACACCAGATCCTAAGTCTGGCCTGTCTACCAATTTCAGCATACCCGCATCGTTGCAATGAAAGCATAGAAATGCGTTGAATTGCGGGTGCAAAGATACACACTATTTCCGAATTTGCCAAAAATATTGGGCTGTAACCTCGAAAAAATAACTAAAATGGACGTGTCACGAAGTTTTTGCTACATCGGACGACAAAATGCACAGCTGTTTTCTTGCATCTGTACAACTTCTGCTGACCATAGAGAGCAAGTGTGAAGTGTCTTAGCGGCCTTTCATCAATGCTTCCAGGGCTTATTACCCGGATCAAAGCCTGGAGGAGTGAGAATGCCGTCATTGGATGAGGCTTTCCGCTTGGCTCGCGTATGCTTCAGGATATATTCACGCGCTGCCTCTATAATATCATCCTTATGATCGGCATAGGCATGAAGGCTATCCATGTCCAGCTGCAGTCCCTCCGTAGGATCGATGCCTAACTCGGTGCTCCTGCTATCCTTGTCGAGCATCGGACAAGCACTGAATCTGATAGGCCAACCATTGGGCAGTACACTCTCAAAAGGCATTCCACTACCGCCACCTGTACGGTCTCCACATATTTTTATGATCTTTGGATGCTGCTGGCCGACACTGTCAGTAGTCAAGGTTCCATCCAAAGCGACCATTGCCTGAACGAAATTATTGGCAGCACTATAAGTATGACGGTTAGCAAGCACAACAACAGGATAGGTGGAGGCATCCCAGCCAACGCGTCCCTGTTCAGTAGGTTCCAGATAGAGCGGGGATGGGTTTGAGAAATCAGAATGCCCCTTGCCAGTCTTGTGACTCACATAAGCATAAAGGGTCTTCTCGGTACAGAAACGCTCTGCAAGAATCGGCACATTTGTGAGCGAGCCACCGCCATTGTTTCTGACATCAATGATCAAACCGTTGGATTCGCGAAGTGCCGACAAGACATAGTCGAGATTAGTTGCACCGATGGTGGCATCGAACGATGAATAGCGGAGATAGGCAATAGAATCCTTACCGAAGCGCCCGTATTGCATGCCAGATGCAGTCCAATAGTTAGTGCCAAGGTAATATTTCTGTACCAGATTGGCGTCATAGTTCACTGGATAGTCGTCATACCACTGTGAGTAGCGCGTAGTGTTGAAGGGAGCATATACATTGACGTGCCCATCCTTCAAATTATCAAGCATCTCATCTATCAGGTTGAAGAAGACCACAGGATTCTCCTTCACCGAATCCCGCATCAAAGGTTCATAGTAATGATAGATTGAATCCCAGTCAATATGCTTCTCCACGAAGTAACAGTAACGCTGATCGAGCGTCTGCCAGCATGCCTCAAAGGTGCCAAGATAATCGTCTTTGTATTCAAGCGAATCATCGTCAAGGCAGGAAGAGAATAGTGTAGAGAACAGCGGATAGCAAAAAATAAGTAGCACCAGCTGACGAAGCGTAGCACTCAAGTGTCGAAAAAGATCAATACGCTTCATACTGGATATACTTTTTTAGATCGTTATGACGATTGTAAGGAATGCTCTGGAAAGTCCAGCCCACAACAGCCTCAATAGCGGAGAATCTGGTGGTGGTCTGCTGAATCTTCATTGTTTCGATATGATAAGCCAAACCGATACGCAAGTCTCCACCACATGCAGGGAATAAAGGAACGTCGGTAATGAGTCGGAAATCCAAATCCTGCTGGTTATGGAGTGAGGTAAAATGATGCAGATGCTTCACGTTGCCCAAATAGAACGACTCGTAGTAGCTGGCACCATATTCAGGCATCAAAGCGTAACCCATGAGTGGCGCCTGAAGCAAAGCATAAGCCTTACTTGGACGACCAAAGAGCCTGTAACGGGTAGCTCCCATCAGCGAAAGACCTGTATTCAGCGCCAGACGCGCTGTGGCAGGATTATTGCCCGAAGCCATCTTCAGGTTATAGTCAAACCCTACTTCTGCGCCGACATAAGGACCTGCCATCAGAGTGAAGAAATAGCAATCCCAGGCATAATGAGCTGCATAATGATAGCGGAGACGACCGGACCAGTTCTCACTGTGAGCACCCTTGTCTTCGCCCATAGTAAACTGCCCGGAGAGAGATTGCAGGCTCATCCAGTCAAGGTTTTTCCACCGGCGGGCGCGTTCATAGGATAGTCCTAAATCCTGACCAGAGTAGAGCAAAGGAGTCAGATAGGTATTGCGTACGCTGGCAGATCCGAGATGCACTTCAATGCTACTGGTGATGGGACGGCAAAAACTGCTGGCGAGCTTTTCAATGAGCTCTGTGCTTTCGAGCTTTTGTTTGTTCGTTACACATTGCGTCTGTACCACTATTTCTTCCTGTGCCCACAGCAGGTCAGAACAGACTGTCAGCGTCAGCAGGAGTATCAGAAGTTTCTTCATCATCAGCATCATTGGTTTCTTCTTCGTCAGTCTCTGGTTCGGGCTGGCGTGTAGGTTCAATCTCCTCGATGAGGGCAATGTTATAGTTGGTGATGCGTTTACCCTTAGTGCCAACGCTTCTCACCGGAATGAAATCATCTGCCTCAATCTCAAGGGCGGGACGGAAGTCATCTGGTTTGCCCAAAGTAACACGGAAACGAGGATAAGCCACATCGCTCAAGAGAGGCGTTCCCTGCCTGCGCACATCAACGGAGAGTTTCTCTCCATCCACTACGGTAGCCATCTGGAAGCGCTCGGTATCGCCCAGCAGATTCTGCTTGGATGCCTTGGCATCAAGTGTGCTTCGCTTCAGGTTGTAGCAACGGTTTTCGGTATCCCACATGACCATTGTCCAAACCTTGCGTGGGTCATATTTCTCTACGCGCAGGATGTTCGACTCATAGTGATTGTTCTCATCGAACGAGGTGATATAATAGTCGTAATTTGTAAGAACGACCAGCACCTTGTCTTCACTCAGGAACTCGCCCAGATAGTTACCCTGCTTGTTGTAGTTGATGCGCTGCACGTCAGGATCCCACCAGACAGGACGTCCGCCCAACGTCGAGCCGCCATCTGCCGTCTTTGTTATCTTCTGGACGTCTGCTTTAGTGAGCAGATTGCCCTTCACGCCACGACCCTTGATCGGAGTTTCGGCAAAGTCTCGGTCAAAACTTATGACCTTAGAGTTACGTAACTTAGACTTAATATAAACCTTAATAGTCTCTGCCTCACCGTTGGCATTAGCGCTGAAATAGACGATACGAGATCCCTCCTTGCCTTGTGTGATATCGTACACCTTATCACGCATGATAGAGGTAATAGGGAAGCGCTTGATCATGTGAGGACCGCCCTTTCCGTCACGATATACTACATTATATATAGTACGCGAGTCATTCTTGCGATATACAGCCAGATGAATCACGTCATTGCCTATATAGACCTTCGAATCGACCTTTACTATCTTGTACTGTCCGTTCTTATATACCACCAGGATTTCATCTATCTCCGAACAGTTGCATACGAACTCTGATTCCGACTGCTTCAGGCCAGTACCCATAAAGCCCTCGTTATAGTTTACCCAGAGCTTCTGGTTGGATTCGATTACCTTGGTGGCATCTACAGAATTGAAGTTGCGGATTTCCGTGAGGCGAGGATGATCCTTGCCATACTTTTCCTTCAGGTGTTCAAACCATTCGATGGTATATTCCGTCAGGTGCTTGAGGTGCTTGTCCACCTCCTTGATTTTCTTTTTGGTAAGCAGAATATCTTCTTCTGCCTTCTGGCTGTTGAACCTGTGGATGCGAGCCATCTTGATATCCTCCAGACGGAGCAGATCGTCGCGGGTGATTTCGCGGACAAAGTCTTTTTTGTATGGTTCCAGACGTTTGTCAATATGTGCCAACGCTGTATCCAGATCCTTGGCCTGTTCGTACTCCGCATCCTTGTAGATACGCTCCTCGATGAAAATCTTTTCGAGCGAGCATGTCATCAGATGCTCCAGAAGCTCGTTCTTCTGCACCTCCAGTTCCTGACGGAGCAGCTCCTTGGTATTAAGCGCCGAACGTCGGAGCACCTCGCTAACCGAGAGGAAGTTCGGCTTGTTGTCATAGATGACGCAGCAGTTGGGCGAAATAGAAATCTCGCAATCTGTGAAGGCATACAGCGCATCAATGGTCTTATCGCTTGATACACCAGGCATCAGATGTACCACAATCTCTGCATGATCAGATGTGAAGTCATCAAAAGACTTGATCTTGATCTTACCCTTCTCAATCGCTTTCTTGATTGATTCAATGAGAGAGTCGGTTGTCTTGCCAAAAGGCACGTCGGTGATACGCAGCGTCTTCTGGTCAATCTTATCGATGCGTGAACGCACCTTGACCACGCCGCCTCGCATACCATCATGATATTTTGCCACATCAATGAGTCCTCCTGTAGGGAAGTCAGGATAGAGCTCGAACGGTTCTCCCTTCAGGCAAGAGATGGATGCATCAATCAATTCATTAATGTTGTGAGGCAGAATCTTTGACGACAAACCCACAGCAATGCCCTCTACTCCCTGTGCCAGCAGCAGCGGGAACTTGATAGGCAGGTTGATAGGCTCCTTCTTGCGGCCATCATAAGAGAGCTGCCAAGGGGTGATTTTGTTGTTAAAAACTACCTCAAGAGCAAACTTGGAGAGACGAGCCTCAATATATCGGGGAGCTGCAGCGGAATCTCCCGTCAGGATGTTGCCCCAGTTACCCTGACAGTCAATGAGCAGATCCTTCTGTCCCAGCTGAACCAAAGCATCACCAATAGATGCATCGCCATGAGGATGATACTGCATGGTCTGACCCACGATATTTGCCACCTTGTTGAAACGTCCGTCATCTATCACCTTCATCGCATGCAGGATACGGCGCTGTACCGGTTTCAGACCATCAGCCAGATGAGGGACGGCACGCTCCAGAATGACATACGAAGCATAGTCAAGGAACCAGTTCTGGTACATTCCGCCCAGATGATGAATCTTATCCTCGCCTGCCTCGTCATCATTATGGGGCATATAGCCATTGCCACCAGCGGCAGGGGTGTCACTGCCCTCGTCGCTGGTGGTATCTGTTGAATCTTCTGGAGTCAAAATCTCGTCGTCGAGTTTCTCGTCGTCTTCAATCATGAATTGATTTGCTATCGAAAAAAGGTGGTGTTATTTCAAACTCGAAAAACACCACCTATGCGTTAGTTATTTAGAAGAAGAAAGTAGCGCCAAGGCGATGTGTACCAAGCTGGAAGTTGTTTGATGCATCATGGTAAACCTTGGAATAATCCAATTCGAATGAGTCAGACATAGGAATTGAATAAGAATAAGCTATCTGGAGATGGCTTGCCAAAACAACACCAAAGCCGAGGTCGAACTTGGTTGTGAAAGCCTTTGTGTTAGCTGAAACTACATCACCCTTGAATTTCTCGAACTCGAAGTCATCAGTAAGATTGTAAGCGAACTGTGGACCTACAAATGCAAATGGGGTGATACCTGGCAGCTGGAGGTCATAACGGAGGTGGATAGGCAAGCAGAGAGAATTGATGGTAGCATCAGAAATCTTGTCCTGTGAATAGAGCAAAGAGCCATCTGCTCCCAAACCGAGGATTGGCAGAGTTACCTTTGCCTGGATACCCATATACCATGAAGACTCATAGTCTGGCTTCCAGTCCTGAAGCTTTCCTGATTCTGGCTTAGTGATGTTCATACCTGCGGTAACACCGAAACCAATAGTCTGTGCTTGTGTGGCAGCTGCACCTAAAGCGAAGAGCGCAGCAATGAAAAATGTCTTCTTCATAAGCTTAAAAAGAAAGTGTTAATGGTAATAATTTGCTGCAAATGTAATACATTTCATGCAGTTTTCCTAATTAATCCTTTAAAAAAAGCCTTTTTAATTGTTTTTTTTTGGAAAAACGAAAAAAAATGACGATATTTGCCCAAAATAAAATAAGATAGAACATTATGAAGAGTAGGATGCAAGGTCTAGGCGGCCTCATCTTGAGCCTGTGTTTTTTGATGACCTGTAGTCAGGTCTCGGCTCAGCAGAACTCAAACCCAAAGAAAGTTCGTGACCTACACCTCGATGTCCAGCAGTATATGGAGATTCTGGGCTCGGCAATTACCACATTACAGGGACATTATGTTGACACTATCGACTGGAACCGTGTGCTTTCAGCCGGCATTGATGCCATGCTCAGTGAGCTGGATCCCTATTGCGAATTCTATAGCGAGGAGAAGCAGTCGGAATTCAAGACCATGACCACTGGCGAATATGGCGGCATCGGTGCGCTGATCCAGCAGCATGGTGATACCGTAGTCATTGCCAATCCATACGAAGGCCGTCCTGCCCAGCAGGCTGGCGTATGGGTGGGCGATGCCATTCTGGCAATTGACGGTGAGTCGATGATCCGTAAGACCACCAGTCAGGTGAGCGACAAACTGCGCGGTCAGGCAGGAACCACCTTCACTCTGCGTGTGCTCCGTCCATTTGAGCAGGAACCTCGTGAAGTGCAGATTACTCGTCGCAAGATTGTGCTTGATGCAGTTCCCTATTCCGGCTGGGTCAATGATTCGATCGGCTACATCGCCCTTGATCAGTTCACAGACAAGGCAGCACAAGAGGTACAGAGTGCGCTCGTCGCCTTGCGCAACGATACCTCCCACGATTTGAAGGGTTTGATTTTTGACGTGCGCAGTAATGGCGGCGGTCTCTTGGATGAAGCGGTAAAAATCGTTGGTATGTTCGTTCCCAAAGGAAGTCCCGTGGTCGAGACGAAAGCGAGACGCCAGGAATGGAACAGCTCTTACCGTACCAACACCAATCCGATTGAACCTAACTTGCCTATTGTCTGCCTGGTGGATCGTGCATCAGCTTCAGCCTCGGAAATTCTTAGCGGTTCGCTCCAGGATCTGGATCGTGCCGTGATTATGGGCGAACGCTCTTTTGGCAAAGGCCTTGTACAAAGCACCCGTCCGCTCAAGTACAATACACTGATGAAGTTCACCTCTGCCAAGTACTATATTCCTTCTGGCCGTTGCATTCAGGCGCTCAATTATGGAGCTGATGGACAGGTGGCGCAGATTCCGGATTCGCTGACGCACGTTTTCTACACCGCCAACGGTCGTGAGGTTCGTGACGGCAGAGGCATCAAGCCGGATGTGGAGTTGCAGGCACAGGTTATGTCGAACCTGACTTTCTATCTGGTGCGCGAAAACGTTATTTTCAACTACGCCACCCGTTATCACCACACTCACGCATCTATCCCTGCCATTGGCGATTTCCATCTGTCGGACGAGGACTATGCCGACTTCCGCAATCATGCCCTGTCTGTTCGCAAGGATAGCGTTCTCTCGCTGCTCAAGATTAATGATATGGCTCATGAGCTTGATTCCCTCCGTGACGAGGTGCAGAAGAGCCTTGAATCAGAGATAGCTCTCCGTTATTACTATCAGCACGGACAAGAGGCACAGAATCTGTTGTTTGACAACCAAGTCAAAGAGGCTGCCCTCCTGCTGGCTGATGCCGACCGTTATGAGGCGATCCTGGATCCGAAGGCAGCTGCAATAAAAGCTGAGAAAGCTGCAAAGAAAGCAAAAAAGACCAGCAAAAAGGCAGTCAAGAAATAATCCTCTGCCTTTAAATGTGGATACCGTTCTGAAACAAGTTTCATATCAGCCAAAATTATCAGGCAAGAAAACAAATAACTTATAGAAGGAAATAATAAAAGTAAATTATCAAATAAAGAAAAAAATAGATCCAAATGAAGAAAATCTTATTCTGCGGTCTCGCCGCATCCCTCTCAGCCATTGCTTTTGCTGAGGAGAACAAGAAAGACTCCATCCAGGAGGGCTTTCATTTTACCACCGTTGACTCTGTAGCCATCACTCCTGTCAAGAATCAGAAGAATGCCGGCACCTGCTGGAGCTATTCTGGCATGAGCTTCCTGGAGAGTGAGGCACTCAAGAAGACAGGCAAGGTTTATGACTTCTCTGAGATGTTCGTCGTGCTCAATACCTATATGGACCGTGCCGAGAAGAGTGTCCGCACTCATGGCGATGCCAGCTTTGCACAGGGCGGCTCATTTGTTGATGATATGTTCTGTCTGCGCAACTACGGTCTTGTGCCAGATTCGGAGATGCCTGCTGGCGTAATGTATGGCGATACTTTGAGCAATCATTCTGAACTCTCTGCCATGACAGATCCGCTGGTACGTGCTGCTGCCAATGCCAAGAAGCTGCAGTTCAGCCCTGATGGCGAACCAATGTGGAAGAAAGCCGTACGTGCCGTTCATGAGACTTATCTGGGTAAAGCTCCTGAAGAGTTCGTCTACGAGGGCAAGAAATATACACCAAAAAGCTTTGCTGCCTCTACCGGTCTGAATGCTGATGATTATGTCTCTATCACCTCATTCACTCATCATCCTTATTCTACCGGTGCCAACAAGGGCAAAGGCTTTATCCTCGAGATTCAGGACAACTGGCGCTGGGGCGAGAGCCTGAACGTAGAGCTGGATGAC
>JAZLJN010000118.1:0-3404 GCA_045617885.1 Bacteroidales bacterium
CAACTTCTGCTCATTCCCAAGCGCACAGAGCTTCATGGGCGGTGTCCTCTTCTCATTCTAATATATATAAGGAAAACAAGATATGAAACTATATAAGTCTCTTGCCCTGTTTTTGGGCTGTGCCGCACTCACTTCGTGCGACGACAAGCTGGAGCTGACTAATCCTAACCAGCAGACTACGGGTACCTTCGGTTACACCGCTCAGGATCTGGAGGAGTGTGTCATTGCCGCTTACAACCACATCCGTATGGAGGGTTCTTACGGCCGTGTAGGTTACAACATTGACGTATGCCGTGGTGACGAGGTTTGGAACTCATCGCAGGTATGGTACATGCCTTTCGATGATCTCAATGATCCTGTTACCGACGAGATCTGTATGTGGTCATGGCGTGAGTGGTATTATACTATCAACGTCTGCAACTTCATCACTTCACGTACTGGTGATGACAATGCTTCGCTCTCTGAGCAGATGCGTCGCATCAAGGGTCAGGCACTCTTCATCCGTGGTCTGGCATACTACAATCTGGTGAACTACTATCAGTGCCCAATTTTGATTACAGATTACAATGCATATTCAACTCTTGATGGCCTTTATGCTACCAACAGCACCTATGATGAAGTGGTTGATCAGATAGAGAAGGACTTCGCTGAGGCAATGGAACTGCTCCCTTCACGCAATGAGGGCGGCGAGTGGGCTAAGGGCCGTGCTACCAATGGTGCAGCCGCAGGTTACTATGCTCGCACTTTGATGCAGCGCCACAAGTATGCTGAGGCACTTACTGTGCTTAAGGCTATCATCAACGGTCAGTATGGCTCTTATAAGTTGATGGCTAACTATGGTGATAACTTCCGTGAGGGTCCTGCTTTCGAGAATAATGATGAGTCACTCTTCGAGGTACAGTTCCTTGACTACGGTTCACAGGGTACTGATGACGAATGGACACCAGTCAACACCTCTCCAAATGCTACCCAGGGTCATGCTATTGAGTCAAATTTCGGTCCTGGCGACTTCGGTGGTTGGGCTGACCTTTCGGCTTCTCCTTGGCTCTATGGACTCTTCAAGGAAGAGCGCACAAAGAGCGGCAGCCTTGATCCACGTCTCTACTGGACCATCGGTACCTACGAGCCAGAGTGGGATGGCTTCGAGTATGGCAACGTATGCTACACGCTGCCTATGACAGCTGATGCTCCTGTTGTTACCAATAATAATAATGGTGGTCTGCCTATCGCTAAGTGGACTAACCTCCGTACGGGTCTCTATGACAAGGTAGTTACCGGTCTGCATGGTGGTATCAACCTCCGCATGATGCGTTACTCTGACGTGCTTCTCCGCGCTGCAGAGTGTGAGAACGAGGTAAATGGTCCTACACAGCAGGCTATCGACTGGATCAATGAGGTACGCCGTCGTGCTGACCTTCGCGATCTTCAGGCATCTGACTTCACTTCTGCTGACGCCCTCTTCGAGCAGATTGCTAACGTAGAGCGTCCAAAGGAGTTCGGCTGCGAGTTCGGTCGTGGTCTTGACCTCATCCGTTGGGGCTTCTTCTACGATGCTGACCGTCTGCGTCAGATCAAGCAGCATGGCACCTTCCGCCGCACTACTGACCGCTCACGTGTCAAGGAGCCTGTTTACTATGACGAAATCGCTAACGATCCTGAGCTTAAGAGCTCTTATGACTCTTACCTCCCAGGTCACGAGTATCTGCCTATCTTCCAGGGTACACTCAATGACAATCCTAACCTTCACGGCAATTCGGCTAATGACGGTACCGATAATTCGGAGTATTTCCGTAGCCAGGGTTGGCGCGTGCATCCAGTAGCTTTTAATTAATTTAGGAATTAAAACATAAACAATATGAAATCACTCAATATATTAGGCATTGCAGCACTCGGACTCATCGGTCTGACTGCGTGTGAGGGTGGCGACTTGTTCGAGGTGAACTCTCCTGACTGGATTGCCCAGCGTGCCGACTCCATCAAGAATAATAAGCCACAGGCCGAAGAGGTAGAGCTCGAAGGCATGATGGAGGATGTTTACACCATCGGTAAGACCGACTTCTCAAGCGGCTGGTGGGCAGAATTCTCAAAGGACTATGTCATCCCTGACGGAGAGGTATGGAACGCAGTCTTCAACCTCAACATCAACCCTGCAGCCACTAACACCTACAAGAACTTTGCGCTCGTTGTCACCAATGATACGCACCGCGGCGATGGCGGCTACACCGAGTATGGTGCCTGCCGTTTTGACCATCAGCCAAGCGGAAACTCAGAGTGGGGCGACGTTTATTTCGAGGCTCACCGTGGCGACGTAGAGAGTACCCTTACCTTCGGTTCTGATACTGATGCCGGGGTAGATAAGCTGGGTGGCAAGGTGACTCTTACCATCGACCGCTCTAATCCTAATGCATTCAGCATCAAGATCACCAACGGTACTGTCACCAAGACCATGAACATCAAGGAGCCTCTGCCATACCTCAATGAGGATCCTGAAAATGGCAATATCCGTGCTTTCCTCGTAGTTGAGGGTTCGTACATCGACTTCAAGCAGACCAACATCGAGCCAATCGGTGGCTGCACTTCGGCTCTTGACAAGCAGCCTCTCTCTATGGAGCTCAAGGGCGTACCTGGTAAGGTGCTTCCTGGACAGACTCTTGAGGAGGTGATGGCTAACGTAGTGGGCGTTGTTCAGTTCGAGCAGGCAGTAAGCAAGGAGATTCCTGTGGGTGAGCTTACTCTTCAGGTTATTCCTGATCTTGAGACCCTCGGTACTAAGACTCTTATCGCAGCTTATGGCAAGACCTTCAAGGGCGAGGGCGCTGACAAGCCAGTCGTTGCTACCGCTACCTTCGAGGTAACTGACAAGCTCTTTACTTATGTAGGTGATGCTGGCAATACCACTCCATTCTGGGGCGCTCATTCTGCCAATATCAAGGTAGAGCCAAATGAGACCTATGTATCAACCTTCACCAACTATACCTGTGGCGCATCTAACTGGAACAACTTCTGCGTTGTCCTTTGCGCTGATGGTGGCCAGCCTGAGTACGCTGTAGTTCGTGCTGACAACTATGGTTGGGGCATGGGTTACGAGGGTAATGCAAACCTTGTCAACACCACCACCGTTGACGACTGGGGCACATGGCTCGCTGCTATGGATGGTGCTAAGGTTACTACCTACATCACCAACTGTGGCGACGGCACTGCCAATATCGTAGCTGAGATGCTTGGCACTAACGGCGTGCTCTACACCCAGCGTTACGAGGGCATCAATAGCATTGATCCAGAGAACTTCTACTTCAACTTCACCGTTGATAACAGCCACCTTGAGTTCGATAACGTAATCGGTGACGAGAACAATACCACTCCATTCTGGGGTGCTCACTCAGCTGACTGGAAGGTTCCTGCTG
>JAZLJN010000119.1:0-27809 GCA_045617885.1 Bacteroidales bacterium
ACAGCCCAAAAACAGGGCAAGAGACTTATATAGTTTCATATCTTGTTTTCCTTATATATATTAGAATGAGAAGAGGACACCGCCCATGAAGCTCTGTGCGCTTGGGAATGAGCAGAAGTTGTAACCTGGGGTGAAGGTACCGCCAGCGTAGTCAACGTTGTAACCCTTATAACCGGTGAAGGTGTAGAGGTTCTGAGCAGAAACATATACACGTACGCCGCTTACTACGCCCTTGAACCACTGGTCAGGGAAGTTGTAGCCGAGCTCAACGTTAGCGATCTTCCAATATGCAGCATCCTGAATCTTGCGGTCGCTGAAGAGGTCGTTCCATGCCAAGGTAGCATTGTTGGTATGGTAGGTACGTGGTACGCTAGAAAGATAAGTGCCATCCTCAGCAAAGCGGTTAGCATCGAGCATAGCTACGTCCTTGTTGCCTGGTCCATAGCATGAGTTGAGCGAGTTGTAGATATCGTCAGAAACATGATAGTCAAGTGCGCCGAAGGTAGAAACGCTGAGGTCGAAGCCCCTATACTCAAGGTGAGCCGAAAGGCCGAAGTTCATCTTAGGCAGACCGCTGCCGAGAACCACCTGGTCCTGAGCGTCGATCACGCCATCATTGTTGACATCCTCATAGAGGCAGTCACCCACGTTAGCACCTGGCTGGTTGATGAAGTCACCATTTGCATTCACACGATCATCAAGATCTGACTGGGTGCGGGCAATACCAATATACTTCCAACCATAGAACTGGCCAATCTCCTGACCTACGTATGTAGCGTAAGCGCCGGTGATGTACTTCTCGGTACCGAAGCCGAGCGAAGTGACCTTATTGCTGAGGGTTGAGAGGTTCGCCGAGAGATCATACTTCAAACCGAAAGCGGTGCGATCACGATAGGTAAGCGAGAACTCCAGACCTGAGTTCTCCATTGAAGCAGCATTCATGGTTACTTGGGTGTTAGACACACCGGCGCTTGTAGGCACTGGCACACCGTACAGAAGATCCTCTGAAACGTTCTTGTACCACTCGGCAGTGAACTCGATGCGGTTGTTAAGCATTGCGAGGTCGATACCTACGTTGGTAGTCTTCTTCTTCTCCCAAGCGATGTTCTCGTTTACGAACTTAGAAACTGCAGAACCTGTGATAGCTTGGTTACCGAAGCTATAGGTCATGTTATTACGGTCCATGGTAGCCTGGAACATGTATTCACCACGGTTCCAATTCTCTAAGCCAAATCCAATGTTTTCATTGCCGAGTTCACCGTAGCTAGCACGGACCTTGAACATATTTACATAGTCGTGACTGATTGGGAACCAAGACTCCTTGTCGAAACGCCAGCCGAGAGAAACTGATGGGAAGGTCTCCCAACGGATATCCTTAGTAAGACGTGAGCTACCGTCACGACGCACAATTGCAGAAAGGAGGTACTTACCATCGTAGTCGTAGTTGAAACGAGCGAGGTAAGAGGCCATCACATGCTTATACTCAAATGACTTTGAGTAAGTGTTCTTGCCATTCTGGAGCTGGAGGAAGTAAGGCTCGTTCATCTCAACGGCCCAACCATCAAGAACGTTATAATTTTCCTCCTCGTAGGTCTGACCTACTACGAAGTTGACATGGCTCTTGCCCATGGTGCCATCATAGGTCAGGGTATTCTCAATAAGGGCATCAGAATCGTTGCGTGAGATCTTTTCGAGCTTCTCGTTACTCTTGTCAAGATATACACGGTTTGACTGGATCCATGCCGAAATCCAGGTATGTTCCTTAATCTCAGCCTTGCTGTAAGAGAGGTTGATGTTGTATGAGAGCTTGTGATTCTTGTTCTCAACGCCGACCATCTTGAGAAGGTCAACGTCAGCAGAAGCTGTACCTACGAAGCGGTCAACAAGGGTATTACGCTGGAGGAGGTTATTAACGAGCAATGGGTTTGACGCAGAGATATCGCCGTGTACATTATCATAATATACACCATAGCCGTAGGCATCATAGTTGTAGCCGCTGGCCGAACCTACCTTGTCATCGAGTACCCAGGTATCCTCATCGTATGCCTTAATGGTAGGCTGCATGAGCAGTGTACCTCGCAGCACGTTGGTAACGTCGCCATAGAGACCCTGTACATACTCAGAGGCATTAGAGAGGCCCATGCCGTCCTGAGCAGAGTGAGAATAAACCATGCTGGTACGGAACTTGATGAACTTAGCCTCCATCGTGTTGTTCACACGGGCGGTGTAACGCTCATAGTTTGGACCAGCACCCTCAAGGGTTCCCTTCTGGTTGAAGTAGTCAAGACCTACATTATAAGTACTGTTGGCTGAACCGCCAGAGAAGTTCACGTTGTGGTTCTGACGGATACCAGTCTTGAAGACCTCATCAAACCAGTCGGTATTGGTATTGTCGCGGAATGAATAGCGGCCGGTAGAGGCATCCAGGCTATAGCCGCCAGGAAGTGGAGTGCCTGAGTTGGCGCAAGCCTGACCAAGGTACTGGCTGTACTGGTCAGCATTCATCACGTCATAAACGCCCTTCGAGATATTATCCACGCCGAAGTAGCCCTTATAGTCAACCTTCAGAGGCTGATCCTTCTTACCATTTTTGGTGGTGATAATCACAACGCCGTTAGCTGCACGCGAACCGTAGATAGCACCAGCCGATGCATCTTTGAGCACCTGGATGGTCTCGATGTCATTTGGAGAGAAGTCGCGGATAGAGGTACCCATTGGCACACCGTCCACAACGTAGAGAGGTGCGGTAGAGCCGAAGCTGCCAATACCACGGATACGAACGGCAGGATCAGCGCCAGGCTGACCGTCAGAGGTAATCTGAACGCCGGCTACCTTACCCTCAAGCATGGTTGAGATATTTGAATTTGAGGTTCGCTTCATCTCCTCAGCGTTGACAATAGAAACGGAGCCGGTGAGGTCGGCCTTCTTCTGAGTACCGTAACCTACTACGACTACCTGTTCGAGTACCTGATTGTCTGATGCCAGTTCGATGGTACCAAGATTTGAACGGCCGTTGACAGGAAGCTCAACAGTCTGGCAGCCCACGAAGCTCAACTGGAGTGTGGCATTGCCATCCACCTTGAGTTCGAAGTTGCCGTCGAGGTCTGTCACGGTACCATTGCTAGTACCTTTTACTTTAATGGTAGCGCCCATCAGAGGCTCACCCATCTCATCAATCACCTGTCCCTTGACCTGAATGGTCTGGGCCTGTGCGTATGCCGCGGTAGTCAGCGCTGGATTTGGAATCACAGCAAGACCACCGATGACACTTGCCCCCAAAAGATAGGGAAGACAATTTCTTTTTTTCATCGTAAAAAAGTTTGTTTGTGTGTGAAATATGTTTATATGATATAAGTTCGCGCCGCAAATATAGTATATTTATCCTTTTCTTCCAATTATTTCGGAGAAAAAAAACAAATAATATCTCATGAACAGTTACGTTCATGGCATTTTTGCTCAAATCCGAACAGTTTTATTCCGAAGTGAGGGCTTCTTTTTATGGGGATGCTGATATTTATCATCATTGTCTGGATCGTATCAGAGGGGTTGTCTTAAAAAGAAAAAAACTGCAGGTACTCGAAGCATTTGGATAAAGGGCAAATAACCAATTTTTTCGTCAAGTACCTGCAATTCCTACCTAAAAAACAAAAAATTGAGATAATGTGTGTGTTAAAAAATGTGTGTGTGGATGTGTAACTAAATTCAACGAGTATTATTTCAAATAGCGCTGCAAAGGTAAGGTTTTTCTGGCTATTTCAATCATTTCCGGCTCGTCAAAACAGATTGCAAAACGGTCATGACCGATTTGCATCTCCTTTTGACCGATAATACAACCATAATTTACAGGCATTTACTTGGAGATTTGGCTGAATATACCTATCTTTGCACCCAAAAAAAACAGGCAACCTGAAACACTGACACACATGCAAATCCTGCCTAACATCCTGCGTAGCTGTATCTCCCGTACGCTGCTTCTTATCCTCTCTCTCTGCACTGCCTTTTCCGGCTGGGCACAATACCGCATCACCGAACATATCCTGATCAATGAGGGCCTCTCCAATAACTTTGTCCATGACATCCGGCTTGATAATAAAGGACGTATCTGGATCGCTACCGAATCCGGACTGGATTCGTACAACGGCATCTCGTTCACCAGCTATAACATGAACAATTCCGGGCTGAGCGCCAACATGATCAACTGCCTCTGGTATGACGGTGAGACGAACCTGCTATGGGCTGGCACCAAGGGAGCCGGCATTAACTGCCTCTCTCCCGAGACGGGCGAGGTGATTACCTACAATGTGCCTGACAGCTCGCTCACCAACGTGCTCCGCATCACCCCGGCGGACAGCCGCAGGCTCTGGCTCATCAGTCCGAACGACATCATGCAGCTGGATGCCAGCACCGGACAGATTACCCCTATGGAGCTGGGGAAGGTCAGCCAGTTCTTCCAGTGCGGCGTGGATGATGGCAATGGTAATCTTATTATAGGTTCGCACATGCAGGGAGCCAGTGTGCTCAATGCCCGTACGCTGCAGTTCACCCCGCTTACGTTTGACGGGGCTGACGTCCATCTTGTCAACGTGAATGTGGTGTATAAGGATCACAACGGACGCATCTGGCTCGCCACCAATGCCGGACTGTGGTTCTATCAGCCAGGAAGCACTCAACTGGTATCATTCAGGAATGCGTCGGATATTGAGGTGCTCCGGATTGAAGAGATTGATGACCGTCAGCTCTGGCTCGTCACACGTCAGGGAATCCTTACGCTCGACCTCGCTACGGAGCAGATACAGCCACTCCGCACGGAGGGTGATATTGCTTTGTTCCAGGATATCCAGTTAATCTATCAGGATGACTTCGGGAATATCTGGATCGGAGGTGCCGGTGACGGCATCGAGTTTATCAGCCACGCCTCCCCTTTCTTCCGCAAGTTCCATGATTCCCCCTTCTGGGGTATTTATGCCGATGGTGACATCACGTGGCTGGGCACCCGTGACCACGTGCTGGGATTCCGAGGCACGGAATGCATCCGCGACTTTGACCTGACTGCCACGCCACTCCACGGAGAGAAGCAGTCATTCGGCATCGTTCTCTCTATCAATGGCAACGGTGAAGACCTGCTCTATCTGGCAGTACCGAACCACTGCCTGGCGCTTAACAAGACTACGGGCCGGCTCAGCGACATCACCACGGCTGAGGGGCATAGCATTGATGCCATCACCTTCTATCGCGAAGACAACAGCACGTTCTGGATCACCACTACGGATGGTATCTATACGATACAGGATGGTAAGGCTGTAGAATGCCAGCCCATCATTCAGGCGCTCAACAAGCAGTCCATACATGGTATCCGACGAGACAAGCAGGGCAAGTTCTGGGTAGCAACCTATGAGAACGGCATCTATCTGCTTGATACCGACTTCCGCCTCATCCGCAACCTCTCGCAGCAGACGGGTTTCTTCTCCAATTCCATCCAGCACCTTAAGTTCGATAGCAAGGACCGCCTCTGGATGTCAACGCCTGACGGTCCTTGCTGCATCCCTGACACCCGTCATCCCGAACAGTACGTCACGTACGGCTATGCGGAGGGACTCCTTGATACCTATATCCGTGCCATACAGGAGGATCGGAACGGCAACATCTGGATGTCAACCAACAACGGCATTTCGATGCTCAACCTCTCTGACCGCACGTTCAACAACTACAGCCAGTCAGACTATGTCCCGCTCAATAACCTGAACGGTGGTGCCATCCTTCAGCCTGACGGCGGACTGCTCTTCACTTCAATGGAGGGTCTGTGCCTCTGCTATCCCGACAGTCTGAAGCTTAACCAGAAGCCGGTCGAGTCAAATCTGCACTCAGTTCAGGTACTGGGTACTGATGATCAGAACATGTCACAGCTTACCATCCGGCCGGATGCTAAAGGCATCTATCACCTGAAGCCCGAACAGAACAGTTTCCGCATCTATTTCGGCACTCGTGACTATGCGCAGAATCATGTTACCGAATATGAGTATCAGATGGACAGCAGCTCCAACAAATGGATCCGCTGCTATCGCGGTATGGTCTCCTTCCGTAACCTTTCGCCCGGCACCTATCATATCCGTGTGCGCTCGCGCCTGAAGGGACAGCCTTGGTCTGATCAGAATTGCTTCAGCGCCACCATCATCATCCATCATCCCTGGTGGTGGTCCATCTGGGCGCGTATCTGTTACGTCCTGCTCATCCTGGCTGCCATCTATGCCGGATTCCGGCTCTACCTCCACCGCCTGCGCCTGACCTCTGAACTGGAGCTGGAACGCCGCAAGAACCTGGTGGAACAGGAGCATAACACAGAGCGACTGCGATTCTTCACCAATATCACGCACGAGCTGAAGACGCCTCTCACACTCATCCAAGCACCTCTGGAGGAACTACTGCAGGACAGCCACCTCTCCCCCACCGTCCAGAAGCGCATCCGCCTCGTCTATGACAGTTCACGCCGACTCTCGGACCTCTGTAACAAACTGCTCGACTTCCGTAAGGCAGAGACCAACAATCAGCACCTGCGCGTGTGCAAGGCTGATCTGGGTTCGCTGGTGCGTGAGATTGGACAATCGTTTGTGGAACTCAACACCAATCCGCAACTGCAGATCCTGGTAGAGGTACAGGAGATGCAGGAGACATTCCTGTTTGATGCAGAGGTGATCCGCAGCATCCTGACCAATCTGCTCTCCAACGCGCTGAAGTACACTCCTCAAGGCTCCATCCGCCTCCAGCAGGAGCAGCGCCGTGATGCTGCCGGCAGGCTCCTTGCCATCCTCCGCGTCAGCGATACCGGCTACGGCATCCCGGCAGAGGCTCTTCCCCACATCTTTGACCGATATTATCAGGTCAGCGGTCCGCACCAGGCATCAGGTACGGGCATTGGACTTGCCATCGTGCGCTCACTCACAGAACTTCATAAGGGAGAGATCAAAGCGGAAAGCCGTGAGGGCGAAGGCTCCACATTCACCATTCAGCTTGATTGCAGTCAGACCTATCCAGAGGCCGAACATATCCAGCGCACCCAGCATACTCAGGATCGCGACGTTCTGATTGATTCACCCGAAGGCGAGGATGACACCCGCCCCATCATCCTGCTCGTGGAGGATGATTTCCAGATTCTCAACTTCATGGCAGAGTCGCTCAGTTCGGATTATCGGATTCTGCGTGCACATAACGGACAGGAGGGTGCAGAACTGGCTTTCGAACATACACCTGACATTGTAATTACTGACCTGATGATGCCGGTGATGAATGGCAACATCCTCTGCCGCACACTCAAGAATGACCTTCGCACCAGCCACATACCAGTCATCATGCTCACTGCCAAAGATACGCCTGACGATCAGACGGAGGGCTATGCGGATGGTGCTGACAGCTATCTCACCAAGCCTTTCAGCCTCAAGATGCTACGCACGCGACTGGTGAATATCATACAGGCTCGTGCTCGCATGGCTGAATGGCTCAATTCACAGGAAGTCAATGGGACTCAGCCATCACTGCCCTCTGATACTGCAGAGACGCCTCATTCACTGAGCCTCCATGACCAGAACTTCCTGCGAGATGTACGAGCCTACATCATTGAGCATATTGAGAGCGACAACATCCGAATGGAGGATGTGGCACAATCCATGAACATCAGTCACTCTACGCTCTATCGCAAGATCAAGGCGCTGACGGGTCTCTCTGGCGCCGAATTCATTCGTAAGGTGCGCATTCTACAGAGTGCCGAGCTGCTCCGTTCGGGTCACTACAATGTCTCTGAGGCAGCCTATCGCTGCGGCTTCAACAATCTCCCCTATTTCCGCTCTGCATTCAAGGAGATCTTCGGTGTCACACCATCAGAGTATCAGAAGCAATGACAGATTACCCGTCGGGAACTACTGCCAATCTTTGATGTCAAAGTGTGATTCTATCTCCTCCTCCACGTCATCAGGCAGATTGAAGAAGAAGTCATGTCCCGTAGTCCACTCTACTTCATCCACTGAGGTGGCGTAGTCAAAGATACTCCCCTCACAAGGCTGGTTCGGGAAGAGGAACCCTATGGCGTACCATACGCCCTGATGCTGGCGGCAGAGCACCTTGAAGAGACCCACGGGCACCGACACTCCGTTCTTTCCTATCTTCTGTGGGACGGCATCCATGACCGGATCCGTACAGACATACACCACGCTGTCACGCCGAGCCAGCTCACGCACCTTGCGCTCCAGCCTCTCCCACACGCCATCATTGAGGGCAGAGTCCTGCGGCACGACGTTGCTCAGGTAGAAGCTCTCGTTCATCGCCTGCTCACTCCATTTCATATCCGCTGCAGGGGCAAGGTGACCGCGTACGTAGGGGCGCTGCTTCGAATAGTCAGCATGCTGTGCCGAACGTCCGCTCACCTGCGGATCCGGCTCGAAGCTCTTGCCGTTCGGGCGCTTATAGGTGCCTGCCACCTCTGCGGCAGTCAGGTCGTATGCCACCCAGTTTGATACCAGCCAGTCGGAATTGTAGGAGGCTGCATAACCCTGGTGCATGAGCAGCTGTTCGGCTCTATCCTTTGCCGTCACAGCCATTTCGATTTTGTTCTGTACCTGGGTATTCTGATCCGATGATTCGGACTGTGCGCTGCCGCATGACACCGTTGTCAGGAGCGCTACCGAGAATAATAAGTCAAGTTTCATAGATGCAAATATAAGCATTTTTTTGATTTTTTTCTTTTTTCGGACAAAAATTTTGTAGTTTCAAAAAAGAAATGTATCTTTGCATCCAAACTAACACACATAAATAAATAATTTTACAGCATGAAAAGCTACAAATCTCTTTTGGCCGCCCTTGCTTTGGGCACTGCGATGAGTAGTACTGCTGCCACTAATGACCTGGTCATCCAGACCAAGAAGTTAGGCGCTCCGGTACAATCCACCATGTATGGTATCTTCTTTGAGGATATCAACTTTGCTGCTGACGGCGGCCTCTATGCCGAAATGATCAAGAACCGCTCATTTGAGTTCCCTCAGCGACTGATGGGCTGGACGGCTTTCGGCAAATTTGAAGTGCTGGACAACGGTCCGTTCGACAAGAATCCACACTACGTCCGTCTCTCTGACCCCGGACATCCACACAAGCGTACCGGTATCGAGAATGAAGGTTTCTTCGGCATCTCTGTCAAGAAGGATGCTACCTACCGTTTCTCTCTCTGGGCTCGCGTGCCTGAGGGTGGCAAGGGTGTGCTTGAGGTTCAGCTCGTGGACAATGACACCATGGGCGAGCACCAGGAGTTCACCAACCAGGAGATCGTAGTGAGCGGCAAGGAGTGGAAGAAATACACCATCACCATCAAGTCGCCTCTCACCATGGAGGATGCTCACCTGCGTATGTTCCTCCGCCCGGAGGAGGGTCGTGACTTCTGGGCAAAGATGAACAGCATCGACATTGAGCACGTCTCAATGTTCCCTACTGACACCTGGAAGGGTCGTGAGAACGGTATGCGTAAGGATCTGGCTCAGGCGCTCTATGACATGAAGCCAGGCGTGTTCCGTTTCCCTGGCGGCTGTATCGTAGAGGGTACTGACCTCGACCAGCGCTACCAGTGGAAGAACTCTGTGGGTCCGGTAGAGAACCGTCCGCTCAATGAGAACCGCTGGGAGAACACCTTCCCATACCGCCTCTATCCAGAGTACCATCAGACCTACGGCCTCGGCTTCTTTGAGTTCTTCCAGCTCTGTGAGGACTTCGGCTGCGAGGCACTGCCTGTCATCTCTTGCGGTCTGGCATGTCAGTTCCAGAACGAGATCTGGAGCGAGAAGACTGCCCACGTAGCCGTGGATGACCTCGATGCCTACATCCAGGATGCACTTGACCTGGTAGAGTTTGCCAATGGTCCTGCGGACTCCAAGTGGGGTAAGGTTCGCGCAGAGATGGGTCACCCTGAGCCATTCAACCTGCACTATCTGGGCGTGGGCAATGAGCAGTGGGACTATGATGAGGAGCATGGCGGCCCGAACAATGCCTTCACCGTCCGACTCAAGAAGTTCAACGATGCCCTCCGCAAGGCATACCCTGACCTGAGGCTCATCGGCACCACTGGCCCTAACTCCGAGGGTTGGGACTTCGACCTGCTGCAGCCTAAGATGAAGGAGCTGAAGGTAGATCTCTATGACGAGCACTACTACCGCAACGAGCAGTGGTTCCTCTCGCATGGTCACCGCTATGATGGCTATGACCGAAAGGGTCCGAAGGTATTTGCTGGCGAGTATGCCTGCCACGGCGATGGCAAGAAGTGGAACCACTTCGAGACCTCTCTCTACGAGGCTGCCCACATGACCGGCATCGAGCGCAATGCTGACATCGTACACATGGCTACCTACGCTCCACTCTTTGCCCATGTCAAGGGCTGGCAGTGGCGTCCGGATGCTATCTGGTTTGACAATCTCCGTTCGTTCAAGTCTGTCTCTTATTACGTACAGCAGCTCTATGCTACCTACAAGGGCTCCAACGTCCTGCCTTTGACCATGAACAAGAAGGTGGTAGCCGGCGATGCTGACCAGAACGGACTCTTCGCCTCAGCCGTATATGACAAGGAGATGGATGCCTACATCGTCAAGGTAGCCAATACCGGCAATGATGACCAGACCCTCAACCTCCAGTTCCAGGGCATGAAGAAGGGTCAGCAGTTCAAGTCTGCCAAGCAGATCCTCCTCCACTCTGATGACATGGATGCCGAGAACACCCTTGATCAGCCAGAGAAGATCACCCCTAAGGAGTCCGCCCTCACCATCGAAGGACAGACCCTCAACGTCACACTCGGCGCCAAGTCCTTTGCAGTGTACATCCTCTACAAATAATCGATGATGTAACTTGCAGAGCACATCCCATAAGTAATCACTGATGTAACTTGCAGAGCACATCACCTACAAGTAATCGCTGATTACATACTTTAAGCCCCGGCATCATTTCACCAATCTGATGCCGGGGCTTTCTTAATTCATGATAAAGGGAAAAAACAAAAGAGAGAACAGACGCAGTGGTCAAATTGTCGCCACATGGTCTTTTCTCTCTTTTCTTTATCGTTTTGTGCAATGATTACAGAGCAGGGATCAGCAACCATGCTGATGGGCAAGTGCCTGGATCATCATTAGCATAGGTGGTCTTGATGTTGTCACGTACCTGAACTGCCTGCTCGCGGGTGTCATAGCCACCTGCTACTACACGGTACATACCGGTAGCATTCTGCACGAGGAAAGCGTTATAGCCACGGCTTGCCATCTTGGCCTTGAAGTTCTCTGCATTGGTCTTGTTGCCGAAAGCACCTACTACTACGTTGTAGTCCTTGAGCAGACCGGCATCAGCCTGATTAACGAGGGTAACCTTCTCCTGACGGTCGCCAGCCTGTGCCACAGGGGCGGTACGCTTTGGAGTAGTATAGGTGATAGGAGCAACTTCCTGAACTTCAGCAGCAGGTTCAGCTACGGTAGCAGCCTGTGTGAGGGTCTTGTTACTTTTGCAACTGCTCATTGAAAGTGCTGCAACAACGGCAAATGCCATCAAAAGAGTCTTTTTCATATATATGATTTTTGTTAAGTAATCTACATTTTACGGGGCAAATGTAATCTTTTTTTTATTACTTTGCAAATAATTATTGTAAAAAAAATCTAATTACTTGGATTTTTCCTTTTTTAGGGGTATCTTTGCACGTAAAAAATAATATTTATATGAAAAAGGACTGTGTCATTATCATGAGCGGCGGCATGGACAGTGTCACGCTTCTGCACGATTACCGCGAGCGAATAGCCGTGGCAGTTACCTTTGACTACCACTCCCGCCATGCCGAGCACGAGATAGCCTGCGCCCGCTGGCAGTGTGAACAGCTGGGCATCCGTCACATGGTGATCGAGGTGGACTTCATGGAGCAATATTTCAAGAGCAGCCTGCTCAAAAACGGGTTTGAAGAGATTCCCGAGGGGCATTATGCGGCTGACAATATGAAGTCAACGGTGGTGCCTTTCCGCAACGGTATCATGCTCAGCATCGCTGCCGGAATAGCCGAGAGCGAGGAACTGGAGTACGTGCTGATGGCAAACCATTCGGGCGATCACTTCATCTACCCTGACTGCCGTCCGGAGTTTGTGGAGGCGATGGGCAAAGCCATCTGTGCCGGCACTACCAATGGCGTGAAACTGCTGGCTCCTTACACCAGCTTGACCAAGCGCGACATTGCGCTGCGCGGCAAGGAACTGGGCGTGGACTTCAGCCACACCTATTCATGCTACAAGGGCGGTGACAAACACTGCGGCAAGTGCGGTACTTGCGTGGAGCGCAAGGAGGCGCTCGAAGGGTTCGACCCTACGGAATATATCGCCTAGGGCGAAGTTAAAAAAGTTAAAGAGTTAAAGAGTTAAAAAGTTAAAGAGTTAAAAACTCCCTAATATGAAACTGAACCATCTAACTACATTTGCTTTGATTGCCTTGGCTTCTACTGCTGTGGCGCAAGATAAACTTTATCCAAACGAATTCCCGTTGAGCGACGTCACCCTCCTGGAGGGTCCGCTCAAGCATGCCTGTGACCTTAACGCCCACGTGCTACTGCGCTACGATGAGGACCGTCTGCTGGCTCCTTTCCGCAAGGAGGCAGGACTGCCCGAGCTGGCACCTCTCTTCCCGAACTGGGCGGGTCTGGATGGCCATGTGGGAGGTCACTACCTGACAGCAGTATCGTTCTATGCTGCCATGGGCAACAAGGAGTGCGAGGAGCGTATGCTTTATATGATCAGCGAACTGAAGAAATGTGCCGAGGCTGCCGAACAGAACTTCCCGCTCTGGGGTAAGGGCTATCTGGGCGGCGTGCCTAACAGTGACCGGATGTGGACCACCTTCAAGCAGGGTGATTTCCGCACCTTCAACGGCGCTTGGGTTCCTCTATACAATATTCATAAGATACAGGCGGGTCTGCGTGATGCCTGGCTCTACTGCGGCAATGAGGATGCACGCCAGCTCTTCCTCGGCACTTGTGACTGGCTCATCGACGTAGCTGCCAACGTGAGCGACCAGAAGCTGGAGGAGCTGCTCGGCATGGAGCACGGTGGCGTCAATGAGGTGTTGGCAGATGCCTATGCTATGACCCATGATAAGAAGTATCTTGATGCTGCCAAGCGCTATTCGCACAAGTGGCTGCTCAACCCGATGAAGGAGCACAATGGCAAACACCTCGACCTGATTCATGCCAATACCCAGGTACCTAAAGTGGTGGGCTTTGCGCGTGTGGCGGAATTGAGCAATGAGGCTGACTACCTGGAGGCAAGCCGATTCTTCTGGGACGAGGTGGTAAACCGCCGCAGCCTCTCTTTGGGTGGCAATAGCCGTCGTGAGCACTTCCCAAGCGTGGAGGCTTGCATCGACTGGACACAGGACATCGATGGTCTGGAGTCGTGCAATACCAACAACATGCTGAAGCTTACCGAGGATCTGTACCGCATGGATCCGGACAATGCACTCTATGCTGACTACTACGAGCGCGCCACCTTCAATCACATCCTTTCTACGCAGCATCCAGAGCATGGCGGCTACGTCTATTTCACTTCGGCTCGTCCACGTCACTACCGCAATTATTCAGTGCCTAATGAGGCCATGTGGTGCTGCGTTGGCACTGGTATGGAGAACCACGGCAAGTACGGACAGTTCATCTATACCAAACAGGATACAAAGAACGAACTCACCGTCAACCTCTATGCAGCCTCGGAGCTCAATTGGAAAGAGATGGGACTGAAGCTGCGCCAGGAGACACAGTTCCCTTACGGCGAGAGCAGCAAGATTACTATCACTGAAGGCAATGGAAAATTCTCAATGAAGCTCCGCTATCCTTCCTGGGTAAAGCCGGGTGAGTTCGCCGTTTCGGTCAATGGCAAGAAAGAGAATAGCAAGAACTGGAAGCCTGGCACCTTCATCCCCCTCAAACGTAACTGGAAGAAGGGTGATGTCATTGAGATCCACTTCCCAATGCACGCATCCATTGAGCACATGCCAAACGTTCCACAGTACGTTTCTATCATGTATGGTCCTATCGCCCTGGCTATGAAAACCGGAACCGAAGACTTGGCAGGACTCCTTGCCGATGACAGCCGCTTCGGACAGATGGCTTCAGGCAAGAAGCTCCCTGTAGATCAGGCGCCCTACCTCATCGCCAATCAGGTGGAGGATATCGCCAAAGACCTCGTCCCCGTAGCTGGCAAACCGCTCCACTTCACGCTCAAGACCCGTATGGAGAACAAACCTGTGCTCGATGAAGCCGCTGGCATCAATGGCGAACTGATCCCATTCTTCGAACTGCATGACAGCCGCTATATGCTCTACTGGCTTGCTTTGAGTTCTGATGGCTACAAGGAGTATATTGACAAGCTGGCACGCGAGGAGAAGGAACGCATGGAGCTCGAAGCCGCTACTACCGACAAGGTCCAGCCTGGTGAACAGCAGCCAGAGAGCGACCACTTCATGGAGGCTGACGAAACCTCTACCCGCGGCATCACGAACGACGTACCTTTCCGCGACGCTCGGAATGGCGGTTCATTCTCATACCTCATGCAGACCAAGGGCCGCACTGACCTCTCTGTCCGCATCCGTTACTGGGGTCAGGACGAATGGCGCACCTGTGAGTATGACCTCTACGTAGATGACACGCTGGTCACCTCGGTCAACAACTCACGCAAGTGGCGCTCGTCACAGTGGAAGTACGAGACTTACCCTATCCCAGCCTCAGCGCTGAAGGGAAAGAAGCAGGTACGTGTCAAGTTCGTAGCTAAGCCTCACCGTCAGGTAGGCGAAATCTATGAGGTCAGACTGGTAAGGCACTAAGTGCGTTTATGGTGCTTCGCGCGTTAAGATGCTTACGCGTTAAAATGTTTACACATTAAGTTAAGTACAAATAATAAATTGGTATTTTCTACAAGGAATTCAGTAGAATTTAAGGAACCTTTAACCGCAGTATTTCTATTAATTCCTTCAATTCCTTGTTCTATAAAATATATAGTAGTTTTGACCAAGTTATTATTTATATGTTACTAAAAAGTTCGCTGCGCTCATGTTAACATTCCAATCGGAGGATTAACGTGAGCGCACCGAACATTTTAACGAAAGCTAAAGGCGAGCCTATTATCGTGCACTTACATACTTGTGCAGCGTAGCACGCACAGCACCTGGGCCAGCATACAGTTCCTTGACCATACCCTCAATCTGCTCACCGAGACCTGCCTCATAGAGGTCAAGACCGAAGACGTCCTTACGTGAGTAGAGTGCCTTGAGGCAAGAGTAGTCCTGATCTGCCTTACCGAGTTCGAGAGGAGCCACGATAGCCTGAAGCTCTTCGAGCAGAGGGTCGGTAGATGGGGTGAATGGCTTACCCTCATCATCAAGTGCCTTGAGGAAACGTGCATAGCCAGCCAGAGTCAGAGGGATGAGCACCAGATTGCTCATGTCGAGCCCGCGTGCCACATACTTCTTGATAGTCTCACCGAAGCGGATAGGGAGCTTCTGGCTTGTATCAGTTGAGATACGCTGTGGGGCATCAGGCATGAATGGGTTAGGCAGACGCTTGTTGATGACGGTACCGATGAACTCGTATGGGTTCAGCACGCCTGGATCAGTTACCACAGGCATTGCCTCAATGTAGCCGATCTTCTGGATGAATGAACGCAGATCGTCATCAGCCATTTCGGCAGAGATGAGGTCATAGCCGAGCATCACGCCATAGATCGACATGGCGGTGTGGAGCGGATTGAGACAGGTGGTCACCTTCATGGTCTCAACCTGATCTACCGTCTCGCGTGTGGTATAGAGAGCGCCACCCAATTCGAGTGGTGGACGTCCGTTGGTGTAGTTGTCCTCCACTACGAGGTACTGCACCTCTTCGGCATTGACGAATGGTGCGGTGAAGGTCTTCTTGTCGGTAATGATGGTCTCATTGTCCTCAAAGCCATCTGCAGCAATCATAGCCTGCACCTTCTCATGAGGACGTGGAGTGATCTTATCGATCATTGACCAAGGATAGGTCACCTTGCTCTCGTCCTTGAGGTAGACCACAAACTCGGCAGGAGCCAATCCGTCAGCTACCCAGCGCTCAGCATAAGCGAGGATGCCAGCCTTAACCTTATCGCCGTTGTGCGAACAGTTGTCGGTGCTCTGTACGGTGAGTGGCAGACAGCCAGCCTTGAAGCGCTCGAGCATCAGAGCACATACCTTACCCATAGCGAAGACTGGAGCAAGGCCGCGTGCAAGGTCTGCCTCGTTGTAGCTGTAGCCCTTCTCGGTGATGGTGAAGGTAATCATCTGGAGCGAAGGCGCACGGAACACCTCCTGCAGACGAGCCCAGTCCTCACCGAATTGTGGATCTGCCTTCAGGCTTTCGGTCACAGAGGCAATCACCTTCTTCTCAATGGTTCCGCTTGACTGCAGGCTGACCAGCAGCGAGAGGTTCTGATAGGGGCGATAGGCCTTGTCAATGATCTCATAGTCAAAGCTCTCGGCTACAATCACGCCACGGTCATACTTGCCCGAGTTGAGGGCATCGTTGAGGATGGCAGCAGGGAAGGCACGGAAGATGTTGCCGGCACCGAAGTGCAGCCAGGTAGGCTCGTCGTGTGTCTTCTTGGCGACAGCTGTAATATCGAACTTAGGAAGCTCATAACCCTTGGCTTCCCATTCAGCGGCATTGAAGCCGGGCTGAAGGATATCGGTTAGTTTCATAGGGGAAATATTGATGATTAATTGATGAAGCGATATTTCGAGAATTCGATTATTCGATTATTCGAGAATTCGATTATTCGAGTACTCGATGATTCGAGGATTAGTAGTTACTTCTTGCCCGTTTTCTGCGCTCTTGGGCTCTCGTTCCCATAGAGGCGTGATGGCTCATAGCCGCCCAGGTCGATGACAATCTTCTCAAGCACGAGGCCTGGGTCGAGTGGTGCGATGGTGAGCGCGTGTAAGCCATTACTAAGCAGCTGGGCTGGCAGCGTGACTACGGTCTCGATGATACGCGCTGCAGCCACGTCATACATGGCCCAGACTTCGCGGTCCTCTGCGTAGCGATGGTTGTAGTTGACCTCGATAGGGGTATCTTTGTCGAAAGCTACAGTGAAGCGGTGGCCATCCTTGCGCAGGAATGGCAGGGTACTATTAGTGATAATGTGTACCTTGACACTGTCGGCCTCGAAACCTTCAGGCACCTCGAAGGAATAGACCAGATCAGCTCCCTCACACGAAGCATCATGTGGCAGCAGTGCCACAGCGCTCTTGCTACGGCCCAAAGTTGGAATGACGGTCCACTGGCCATCCTGGCTGTTTTCTGCCAACATATAATGCTCTGCCTCGATAGCCACAACCCCATTGTAAGGCAGGAAAGTATTGGTCTTAGCAACGCTACGGTTAGGTTGGGTGTCATCGTGTTCAAAGGCTATAACAGGGTCTTCAACACGCTTCACCATCGGGCAGACCTGCTGGTCTGGCTGCTGCCATGAGCGATAGCCGATGTGGGTCTGGTCCATCAGGTGGTTCCACTTGCCGCCACCTATGGCATGATAGTCGGCAGTAAGCTCGGCATCGCGTGCAAAGCACTGCTCTACCAGGTCAGCGTACCAGTTGGCATCCTTATCATTGACGCTGGCAAGATAGAGATTCTGTGCCTGTGCATAATACATCTCATAAAGATTAGCCATTGACTGGATTGGATAGAGCACGAGCTGGTGATAGGCATCGGCGGCCGGTGTATCCTTCAGACGGAGCCAGAGGCGGAGCGCATCAGCCTCCAGTGCCTTGTACTGGTTCTTGACCTGCTCCCACTCGCCCGACTGCAGATTGTAGGTGCGATGCGTGAGAAGCTCGGCGGTAGAGCGCGAGTTGTACTGCAGATAGGTCGTCATGAGGCGGCTGACCTCTGCCACATCCGCAGCGGCTGCTGAAGCGCCCAGCATCTCGGTGCAGAACTGCTGCATGTGATTAGCCACACTGCCCACCTCCTTATATTCGTCAGGATTCCATGCCATATTGAGGAAGAGGTCGATAGGCTGCTCCATAGGTTTGAGGTCGCCCACATTGAGTATCCAGAGGCGGTCGATGCCATACTCGTAGGTAAGGCGCATCTGCTCCCACAGGTGATGCGGATTGGTGACGTTGGCCCACTTGGTATTACGAGGAGCGCCCACATAATCCACATGGTAATACATGCCCCATCCACCCTTGCGGTTGAGCAGCTTCTCACGGGTGCGGAGTGCCGAAGCATTTGCCTCAGGGACGTTACGTATGTCACCCCAGTTATCGTCGCACACCATGATCAGCACGTCTTCTGGCACATCGAGACCGATGTCATAGAGGTGCTGCACCTCCTTGTAGAGTGCCCACATCTGTGGCACCTTATCAGCCTTCTTGCCCGTTACCTTCTCAATGATCTTGCGCTGGTTGCCCAGGATGCGCTCCATCAGTTTCTTATTGTATTCGTCCATGTTCACCGCCTCATCATCGTGGCCCTCCTTGCCACCCAGGCCGGTGTCGCCATCGCCACGCATGCCAATGGTGATGAGATCCTCGGTGCCCATCGATCGCTCAATGCCTTCGCGGAAGAACTGGTCAATGTACTCCTGATTGACGGCATAGTCCCAGCGTGCCTCTGCCGGAGCATCCTCGTCACGGTGCACACCTGCCTTACGCATCACGTCCTGCTTGTAGCGCACCCATTCCTGGTGGTTACGTGCCATAGGCTCGTGGTGCGAAGTGCCCATGATGATGCCCATCTCATCAGCCAAAGGACCATTCAGCGGATCATCGGCATAGAAGGCATTGCCCCACATGGCAGGCCACAGGTAGTTGCCTTTCAGACGAAGCAGCAGTTCGAACACATGCTCGTAGAAGAGGTGGTTGAAGCCCTTGGCATAGGTGTTGCCCCATGGGTCACGAGGCAGGTTCTCGCACTGTGAATCCGGGAACTTCTCGTTCACCCAGCCCGAAAGGCAGGGCGCCTCATCGTTGAGGAAGAGGCCGCGGTATTGTACCACCGGCTCGCCATCGGTATAGATGCCTGGCAGGACGCTGATGGTCTGCTGCTGCTCTACCGGCATATCAGCCCACCATGCCCAAGGCGAGACGCCCAGCTGGCGAGAGAGCTCGTAGATGCCGTATTCCGTACCGCGCTTGTCCGAACCTGCTATGACCAGAATCTGACCTTCGTCGCCCTTATTGAGTGCCGAAGCAGGCACCTGTGTGATGATATATTTCTCACGCTTTCCCTTGAGCAGTTTGGCGTCGATGGCTTTGGCTTTGACCAGCTGCTTGATGAGGCTGCTCTTTTCGATCGAACCCACCAGGATCACTCCGTTGCTGCCTGCTGCTTGCAGCTGTACGCCCGTGCCATGCACTGACTGCGCCACACGCTCCTTACCTACCACGGTGTTGATGTCCTTGGCAAGGTTATCACAGGCACGCAGGATGCCCGGATAGTCATTACTGTCTGCGAGAATTTCTACTTGATTGCCCTGCTGCGCCGAATAGAGGCACATTGCCTCTGGCTGGGGCTGAAATGAGATGAAAGTGTCAGCAGCCTGTACGGTGGCCGAAGTCCCCAGCAGGGCAGCTGTTGTCAATGTGAAGAAAAGTTTGTTCATGGGGTAAAGATATTTTGCACATTACCTGACGGCTTGCTCCTTTTGGGGAGCGGACCTGACGCCTGACCTCCAGAATCGGAATGACGCCAACTATAAGGTGAGTACCCGGTATGTACGTTAGTTTTACGCTGCAAATATAGGTATTTTTTGCGACTATTCGGATACTTCTCCCCTTTTTTTTGACGAAAAAATGTTTTTTTATTCCAATCCGCCTTTTTGTCCAAAAATTCGGCTATCTTTGCGCCACTCAATTCATCACATCATTCATTGATTATGTCACAGAAGAAAGGTATTCCACCTTATATTGAACGCGGACTGGCAGCGCTGCTGCTCCTGCTGCTGGGTGTGGGCGTAGGCTCACTGTTCACCCGCATCCACCGCTATGAAGAGCGCCTCGAACAACTGGAGGAGAGCCTCGCCGCCGCCCACTCACGCATTGACCGGATGGCAGATATGCCGGCTCCAGAAAGCAGTGAAGCCAAGCAACACAACGTAGATGAATACCAAACAAAAAGACTTCCCTCGGCTGACCACAGCCAAAGGAAGTCTGAATCGGACATAAAGCCGAATACCGTCAGTGAGGAGAACCGAAGCAGGAAATACACCGAACCACGTCTCCTCAACCTGAACCATATCGACAGCGCCACGCTGGTACGCATACCTGGCATCGCTGCCAAGAGTGCCAGCACCATACTGCGCTACCGTGAACGCCTCGGGGGCTTCTATGACCCGTGGCAGCTGAAGGAGTTCATGACCTGGGAGGCTGCCGAGGAGCACATGGAGGAGTGGTGTACGAAGTGGTTCACTGCCAGCGAGGCGGACGTGCGCCATATCCGCATCAACCATGCCACGGAGGATGAGCTCCGCCAGCACCCTTACATCTCGCGGAAGCAGGCGGAGGAGATTGTACAGTACCGCACACGCCATAAGGTGATCCGGCAGGCTGCCGAACTCGCCAACCTCCCTTCCTTCCAATCATCAGACATCAGCCGTCTTGGGCATTATCTCTCTTTTGATCCTGATTGATCAGCGCCAGCAACCTATCCACGGCATCTTCGGCAGGGATATTCTTCTCAATGCACTGCTTACCCTTATAGAGCGACACACGGCCGGGGCCTGCACCCACGTATCCATAGTCAGCATCGGCCATCTCTCCCGGACCATTTACGATACAACCCATCACACCGATCTTCAATCCCTTGAGGTCGGCTGTGGCTGCTTTGATGCGTGCCAGCGTCTCCTTAAGGTCAAAGAGGGTGCGTCCGCATGACGGACAGGCGATGTACTCGGTCTTGGTAAAGCGGGCGCGTGCTGCCTGCAGGATGCTGAAGGCAAGCTCTACGCGCTTCTCAATCGGGTAGCCGTCATGGTGGATCATGATGCCATCCACCAGCTGGTCGATGAGCATGATGCCATAGTCGGCAGCAGCACAGAGCTGCACCTGCTCCCAGCTTTCGCAGAACGAATAGTCACGGCTGATGATGACAGGATTCTTGCAGCCGAATACACGGATGGAGAAGATGAACGAACGCCACGCGCCGATAGGATTGTGGTTGTTGCAACGCGCTATGACTGGCAGTTCCGGATGGTTCAGCAGGTACTCCAGGATAGAGTCATCATACATCAGCTCCTGATAGCTGTAGTTGAGCACTCCGGCAATGCAGACGTCAGCACCCACCTGGGTACCACCGCACACACATACAGGCTGTCCGCCGCCCAGCTTGCCCCAAGCCTGGGAGATGAAGCGCTTTGGCTCAATAGGATCATAGAGTTCAGGCGTTACTGCCGGACCCTGAATGATACCATGACCCACACGTTCATTGATATATTTGACTAGGGCTTGAGCCACTGGGATCTCTGCCTCGGGATCTTCGCTCAAAGAGACGCGTATGGTATCGCCAATACCGTCAGCCAGCAGGGCGCCGATGCCTACAGCCGACTTGATGCGTCCGTCCTCACCATCGCCAGCCTCGGTCACGCCCAGATGGAGCGGGAAGTGCATCCCCTCCTTGTCCATCGCCTCAACGAGCAGACGCACCGTGCGTACCATGACCGAAGTGTTAGATGCCTTGATGGAGATGACCACATCCGTAAAGTCCTGCTCTACGAAGATGCGGAGGAACTCCATGCATGACTCTACCATACCTGCCGGAGTATCACCATAGCGGCTCATAATGCGGTCAGAGAGCGAACCATGATTCACGCCTACACGCACGGCTGTATGATGCTGCTTACAGATATCAATAAACGGTATCAGGCGCTGACGTATCTTCTGGATCTCCTGGGCATACTCCTCGTCAGTATATTCCAGCTTCTTGAACGTGCGTCCTGGGTCAACATAGTTACCCGGATTGATACGCACCTTCTCCACGATGCCTGCAGCCACATCTGCCACGGCGGCATTGAAATGGATGTCAGCCACCAGTGGCACGTTGTAACCATCACGATGAATGCCCTCCTCAATCTCCTTCAGGCTCAATGCCTCACGGGTACCTTGAGCGGTAAGGCGTACGATGTCAGCACCAGCATCCACGATGCGTTCAATCTGTGCTACGGAGCCTGCGATGTCATTGGTGTTGGTGTTGGTCATAGACTGCACCCGGATAGGGTTTTTGCCACCTATCACCACATCCTTGACATGGCATTCACTTGACTTGCGACGTATGTAATTAAACATAATCTGATCATTAATTGGTCTTGAACTCGTATTTCAGCTCGGCAAGTTCCTGATTGGCCTTGACGATCTTCTGGGCGAGGTTCTTCTTGTAGGTCACGAACTTCTCTGCCAGAGCAGCATCGCCTACCGAGAGAATCTGTACTGCCAGAATGCCAGCATTCATGGCACCATTGAGAGCCACGGTAGCCACAGGGATGCCAGGAGGCATCTGAATCATGGCAAGCATGGCATCCAAGCCCTCCAGTGATCCGGTCAGAGGCACACCGATCACAGGCACTGGCGTCATGGCTGCAACTACGCCAGCCAGATGCGCTGCCATACCGGCACCGGCAATGATCACTTTGATGCCGCGTCCTGCTGCCTGGGTGGCAAACTCCTCTACCTCTTTAGGGGTACGATGAGCCGAAAGGGCATGCATCTCAAATGGGACCTGAAACTCGTTCAAAAGGTCGGCAGCCTTCTTCATGACCGGAAGGTCACTGGTACTGCCCATGATAATCGAAACTACTGGAGTCATACTATATAAATTACTAATTACTGATTACTGATTACTAGAGTTTTGCATTGCAAAACTTTTGCTTATTAAAAGTATTTAAGACTGCATCGCCGCGCTCATACAAGTCACTCCGACCAGCACACCCCATCCGATCTGTGCCAGCGTATGACGGCCGAGATAGATACGTATGGAACTGACCAGGCCTGTCATGAGAATAGCAAGCAGGCAGAACCACAGCGGCATATTATCAGGGAAATAGAAATAGAGGATCATAGCCATGGTGGTGAACGCCGCGTTGCCTGAAGCATGGGCAGAGATCTTCCACCAGAAACTCACTATCCAGGCAATGGCAGAGATCACGACCGCCGCATAAAAGAATCGGAGCATCCAATCCGGGAAGAAGCCGTCCGACCGCAGCGAATAGGCATTGAGCCCATAGCACACCATGTTGATGAAGAGCGGCAGCGCACGGTCTCGCCTGTCACGCAGCGCCCAGTGGCCCACGAAATGGAACACGTGCAGCAGCGTCAGTGACAGCACAGGCAGCAGCGTGGTGTAGAAGAATACCTTACCCACAAAGTAAGCCTTGATGGACAATGGCAGGACCACCAGGCCCGTGAACGCACACAGCATCAGCGCAGCATAGGTGAGCATCAGCAGCGGATGATATGCGTTGCTGATGGCCTGAAGCACCTTCTTGATGGGCTTGCTCGGAGCATTATACTGCAGCTGCTGCTCCTCTCGTATCTGTTGTATCTCTTCTTGTGTCATAATTCTGCTTTCATGGGGTTACAGTTCCTTACGCATTCGTGCCACTGGCAGGCCAAGCCTCTCACGGTACTTGACCACCGTGCGCCGGGCTATGGAATATCCCTGCTCCTGCATGAGCTGTGCCAGTTTTTCATCCGTGAGCGGATGCTGCTTGTCCTCCCCCTCTATCAGTTCGCGCAGCACCTCCATGATGGCGGCATTGCTTATCAGGGCGGACTCGGGGTTTGCCTCATCAGTATCACCCTCCTTCTTCACCTTGATGCCCGTAGTGAAAAGCTCCTTGATGGAGAGGATGCCGAAGTCAGTATCTACAAACTTGCTGTTGGATACGCGGCTCACCGTGGTGATGTCGTAGCCCGAACGATCCGCCACATCCTGCAGCACCATGGGCCGAAGGGTCTCCAGCTGTCCGGTCAGGAAATAGCTCTGCTGCATCTGCACGATGGTCTCCATGACGCGCATCAGGGTGACGCGGCGCTGGCGCAGGGTATCAATGAACAGATTGCCTTGCTCGATATTCTCCTTGAGCAGCTGTACGGCCTGCTGGTCCTGCTGTAGCTCTTTGTTCTCCTTCTGTCCCTGCAGTTTCTTCTGCAGGCTGGTGAGCAGTTGCTGCTGCTCCTCGCTGATGCGCACCTGTGGCATACGTCCGTCATTGAGTGTCACCACCAGCGTACCGTTCTCATTGCGCACCGTAAAGTCCGGCCGCACCTGATGCACCTTCTGGAGGCTGGGCTTGGCGGTCACGGGCTGCATGTTGCCCGGCTTGGGGTTAAGGTGCCTGATCACGCGCATGGCATCCACCAGCAGCTGATGGCTCTTGATGCCGAAGCCCTCCTGCAGGCGGTCATAGCGTTTCTGTGCCAGGTCATCAAATGCCTGATCCACGATGGCATACGCCAGACGTGTGGCTGGTGTGGCCTTGCGTTCCTGCAACTGCAGCAGGAGGCACTCGCGGAGGTCACGCGCTCCGATGCCTGAAGGATCAAGCTCCTCCTGGACTATCTCCACCAGTACTGCCTCCAGATCCTCCTCGGTAGTGGTATGATGCTGGGTGAACTCCAGATCGTCCACCAGCTCCTCCAGCGGCCGGCGCAGATAGCCGTCATCGTCCAGACTATCTATTATATAATGTGCCAGGTATCGCTCCTCTTCTGACACTTCGAGCATATCCACCTGCTGCTTCAGGTCATCACGGAAGGAGGATTCGCTCTCTGCATTAGCACCCGGCACGAAGTCATCATCATCCGGATCGCGGTGTCCGATGCGGTCACTCGGGCTGTCATCATCATATTCAAAGAAGGCATCCTCATCCTTGACTGAATCCTGACGTGCAGGTTCCGGCTCCTCCGCGGTGACTGATTCCTCTGGCGCATCGTTGGTGTCTGACTCCGGCTGCATGTCGGCACCCGTCTCATAGTCATTGTCCATTGACACCTCACGCGGATCATCGGCTTCGAGCACAAAGTTCTTCTCCACCTCGTCATTGATGAGCGTGACCAGTTCGTCGGCCGTGGCCTGCACCATGGTCGATAGCATAATCTGCTGTGGTACGGTACGCTGCACCGTCTTCTGTACTAATGTATTCTTCATCGTCTTACTTACTATTCAATGACGGCTACACCCAGCAGGCGGTCATATCTGCCTCCTGCCGGCCTGTAATAGAGATATGCCTCATATTGGTTGACAGTCTCATAGTAGTTACCCTCCACCACTTCGGTTGAGATGCGGGGTACAGCCTGCTCAAAGTCTGGCTGCCAGTCCGGACCTGTGAGGTACTGATAGTTATAGTATCCCTGCTTGAGCAGAACGCTGCAGGCATAGCACTGGCGCTCGTCGTCATATTCCATCCGGAACTCATCCGTCAGCTCGCCGTAGGTGAAGTCGCCCGTCAGGTAGATGCCCTGACTGCCTTTGGGAGGCATAGCTCCTGACAGGATGAACTCTGCCCAGAAGTATTCGCTCTCCGTATCTACATCATCCACCCGGAGGGCACGCACCAGATAGCGTCCATGCTGACCCTGCTCCCGGCGGTAGAAGCCGCCTGACCGTGCTTTGTCGGGCGTGAGCTCTACGTGGTAATATGGCGACTGGTATCTCACTCGCTCCACGCCCAGCGTAGCGTAGTGATGATCCGTAAACTCAAAGGTCCGGTAGTCATTGCCAGCCTCGAAGATCAGGTCGCGCACATGCTCATAGTATGCCTTATTCGCCTCCATGCGGCTGGGGCTTTGGATGAGGCGGCGGGAGGAGGGGCGACGGTTCTGCGTCACTACCATGAGCAGTTCGCTTCCCGGATTGAGGTATGGCAACTGCTGCTGGCTCCAGGTGCACTGCAGGGTGAGCTGCTGGTGCTGCTGACGGAAATCAATATCGGTATTGGCGCTGATCTCACCGCTGGCAAAAGCCCGCTGCTCCGATACGCTGAAGCATGCCACTGCCAGCACCTCATCTGCCTCATTCTCGGGGTGGATCATCATGGCATAGTTGCCGCTCACCAGCAGCGTCACCTCTTCGTTCGGGAAGGCTATCGTATAATGATAGTAGCCGACGTAGGTATTGAACGAAGGGGCCACGTCAGTGATGCGTGTGGGTTGGAATCCGTTCAGGTAGTCAAGCTCCGAGAGGTCATCCTGCTGCCAGTTGGCATCACAGTGGATGAGGGTGTACTGCAGGTACTGCTCTTCGTCTGCCAAATAGTCAAAGGAGATCTCCAGCTCGCTGTTGCCCGAATTGTCAAAGACGGGAAGCTTCCTGAAGTCATGATCCACCATGACGCGCAGAGTACGCACCTCATCCACCAGCGGATGGGTATAATAAGTCTCTGCCTGGGCAGCATTCAGCCCGGACAGCAAGCACATCACAGTCAGAATCAGAATGCGCCATTCAAGCATTGCCCTTCGGCACGTGTCACGTGTCATGATCACTTCTGGATAATGGTACAAACGTGTTGCAAAGATAGGAGATTTCGGATAAAACTCCAAATTATATCTCCAAAATTAGCAAAAAGTGTGCCGAATAACATACTATTGCTTGTTTGTCATTGAAAAAATCGCTATCTTTGCCCATCAAACAGACTATTTATGTACCGGACACTCCTCCCCATCACACTCCTGCTCCTCTCCTCGTGCAGCCTACAACCTGCCGCTGAAGCCAGTGCCAGCCAGTCGGATGCGCTCGCTTCTGACACGTCTGCCACTCCATCAGACGCTCTCACAGCAGACACCCTCTCTGACTGGCAGCCATACGCTGACGGACACGCACTTACCAGCTCTCAGGCGTCTGATCACACAGAGGCGGACTCACTCTCTGACTGGCGTCCTTTTGGGGATTCACTGTTTATCGAAGGGGCGTCGGTGCCTGCTGATTTTGTGCTCCTCTCTGACGTCTGCCCTGACATCATGCAGGAAATCCGCTACTACACCACCTTCAACTTTGTGGGCCGCCGCATCCCCGGCTATACCCGTCCGCTTGCCTATTTGTCACGTCCGGCAGCTGACAGTCTGCGTGCCGTGAGCCAGGAACTGAAGCAGCGAGGCTACAGACTCAAGGTGTTCGACGCCTACCGCCCGCAGCAGGCAGTGACCTACTTCATCCGCTGGGCGCGTGACATGGAGGATCAGCTTATGAAGCCCTATTTCTATCCCGACTGCCCCAAGAGCGAACTGTTCCGTCGCGGCTACCTGGCGCATAAATCCGGTCATTCACGCGGTTCGACGGTCGATGTCACGCTCTTCGACGTCACCCTGCAACGTGATGCTGACATGGGCAGCACCTACGATCTGCTGGGCGAAGCCTCACACTACAGCTACACCACCGGACTCACCTCCGAACAGATCTCCAACCGCCGTCTGCTGCGCGACGTGATGTCACGCCACGGCTTCCGCCCCATTGCCTGCGAGTGGTGGCATTTCACCCTGCGCAACGAGCCCTATCCGAACACCTACTTTGACTTCGAGATCAGATGAGATAGGTCTCGGATTGGATGGGAATAACCCTCGGCTATCTGACCGAACAATCGGATAGGATGAAAATAATCCTCGGCAACCGGGCCGAGCTCTCGGACAGGATTGACATCATCCGGGGCAAACGAACTGACTGCTCGGGAGCTTTGCCAGAAGTTGTGGCAAAAGGCGAGAGGTCTCGGGAAGCTGTGCCAGAAGTTGTGGCAAAAGGCAAGAGGTCTCGGGAAGCTGTGCCAGAATGACAAGTCGGA
>JAZLJN010000120.1:0-19368 GCA_045617885.1 Bacteroidales bacterium
AAGATTGGCATGAGTGTCGATCATGTACTCGAGGCTGCCAGGACAATTACCACGATAAGGATAAAGCTTCCAGAGAACGGGACCTACTTTACGAAAACCCTCTTCCTGACAGAAAAGCATCTCGCCATCAAACCACTTTTCGACCTAAAAATCGCCATTTCATAACTTGGGTGACGCATTGATGAAGTCAGGAGAAGTCACGAAATAATAAATATTAGATGATAAATAATAATTCCACCCTCGCTACAGAGCTCTGTAATGGGGGTGGATATTATTTGATATTTATAATTTATATTTGCTGGGTCTTTTGACACAGCCGCTTTTTTATTTTTTCAAAAAGAGGGTATACAAAATCAACGATTTGCGTACATTGACTCGTAGTACTTCTCGTACTCACCTGAGGTGATGTTATCCATCCAAGCCTCATTCTCGAGATACCACTTTACGGTCTTCTCAATACCCTCCTCAAACTGTAGCGATGGCTCCCAGCCAAGTTCCTTCTGAAGCTTGGTGCTATCAATAGCGTAGCGGGCATCATGACCGAGGCGGTCAGTGACGTAAGTAATGAGGTCAAGGTCTGCTCCCTCCGGACGACCCAACAGACGATCAACGGTCTTGATTACAGTATGGATGATATCAATGTTCTTCCACTCGTTGAAGCCGCCGATATTATAGGTCTCAGCGATGGTACCATTGTGGAAGATAGTGTCGATGGCACGAGCATGATCAACGACATACAACCAGTCACGCACATTCTCACCCTTGCCATACACTGGGAGTGGCTTGCGGTGACGGATATTGTTGATGAAGAGAGGAATCAGCTTCTCTGGGAACTGATATGGGCCATAGTTGTTCGAGCAGTTGGTCACGATGGTTGGCATACCGTAGGTATCGTGGAAAGCACGGACAAAGTGGTCAGAACTTGCCTTCGAAGCAGAATATGGTGAGTGAGGATTGTACTTCGTGGTCTCATAGAAGAAATCCTTACCGTATGCCAGGTGATGCTCTGCGCTTGATGCAGTGGTGGTGAATGGAGGTTCGATGCCCTCCGGATTAGTCATCTCAAGTGCGCCATAAACCTCATCGGTAGAGATATGATAGAAGCGCTTGCCCTCATACTTCTCTGGGAGTGACTCCCAGTAGAGCTTGGCTGCCTGAAGGAGGCTCAATGTACCCATCACATTGGTGCGGGCGAAGGTAAATGGATCCTTAATAGAACGATCCACATGACTCTCTGCTGCCAGATGAATGATGCCGTCAATCTGCTCATCCTGCATCAGCTGATAGAATGCGTCAAAGTCGCAGATATCCATCTTCACGAACTTGTAGTTTGGCTTATCCTCAATGTCCTTGAGATTAGCAAGGTTGCCTGCGTATGTGAGCTTATCAAGGTTGATGATCTTATAGTCAGGATATTTATTGACGAACAGGCGGACAACGTGGCTTCCAATGAAACCAGCGCCACCGGTGATTACAATATTCTTCATAATTATATTATTATTACATGGAATGAAAGGAATTGAAAGAAATAGGAACCAGATGATTTTCCTTTTAATTCCTTAAATTCCTTGTTTAAAAATAAATTCATGGAATGAAAGGAATTGATAGAAATAGGAACCAGATGATTTTCCTTTAATTCCTTAAATTCCTTGTTTTAAATTAAGGATGCACCTTTTCAAACTCTCTGTCCAGTAAGGGATCTTGATCCCGAACGTCTCCTTAATCTTTGTCTTATCAAGAACGGAATAGCTTGGACGAGTGACAGGAGAAGGGAACTCGTTGCTGTGGCAAGGCTGAACATCGCACGATGTCTGACCGCTGTATTCAGCAATCATCTTCGTGAAGTCGTACCATGAGCAGACACCTTCGTTGCTGTAGTGATAGATGCCTTCTACTGGATTATTCAGAGCTGCAACGATGGCAGTCGCAAGATCCCAGGCATAGGTTGGGGTGCCGCACTGGTCAAAGACAACCTTCAGCTGTGGCTTGGTAGCGGTAAGGTTGAGCATGGTCTTGCAGAAGTTCTTGCCGAACTCAGAGTAGAGCCATGCGGTGCGGATGATGATATAGCCTCCTCCGGCTCCCAAAGGAGAGGGACAGGAAGCAGAGAAGACCTGCTGGATCTTCTGCTCACCGAGGAGTTTCGTTGCACCATAAACACCCGTTGGAGTTCCGGTCTGATCCTCCTTGCATGGAGTATTATAGGGTTCCTTACCGAATACGTAATCTGTAGAAATCTGCACAAGCCAGCCGCCCACTTCCTTCATTGCCTTAGCAAGATTCTCTGGGGCGGTAGCATTCAACTTCTCTACCAAAGCATACTTTTCAGGGTCTTCTGCACCATCCACGTTTGTCCAAGCGGCACAATTCACAATGGCATCTACATGATAGTCAGCCACCATCTTGCGGATAGCCTCCAGATCAGTAATGTCCAGATAGGTAGTCTCAAGACCTTCTACCTGATTGACGTCAGTGAAGATGTACTTATTGCCCTCTTGATCCCCCTGAGAGAGGGATGGCTGTTGGGCTATGATACGCATCTCGTTGCCGAGCTGGCCGTTAGCACCAGTTACTAATATAGTCATAGGAATAACTAAATTTCAGCGTTTATGATATTCCTAGGAACTTATGCCAGATTAGCATTACCGGTTTCCTTCACTTCATCAATCACCTTGAGCAGATACTGGCCATACTGGTTCTTGAGCATTGGTTTAGCCAGCTCACGCATACGCTCCTCTGTAATCCAGCCCTGACGATAGGCAATACCCTCAAGGCAGCCCACCTTCAGGCCCTGACGCTTCTCAAGCACCTCAATATAGGTGGAAGCTTCAGAGAGAGAATCATGTGTACCGGTATCGAGCCATGCAAATCCACGACCGAGGGTCTGCACCTTCAGCTCGCCATCTTCCAGGAACTTCTGGTTGACGGTGGTGATCTCATATTCACCGCGTGCCGATGGCTTAATGTTGGCAGCTACATCCACCACCTTGTTTGGATAGAAGTAGAGACCCACAACGGCATAGTTTGACTTTGGTTTGGCAGGTTTCTCCTCGATTGAGAGACAGTTGCCGTCCTTATCGAACTCTGCCACGCCGTAACGCTCCGGATCGCTGACCCAGTAGCCGAATACGGTAGCCTTCTTCTCCTCCTCAGCCGTACGTACAGCCTCTGCCAGCATCTTTGTGAAGCCTGCACCCTGGAAGATATTGTCGCCCAGCACGAGGCAGGCACAATCATCGCCAATAAAGTCCTTGCCTATGGTGAATGCCTGTGCGAGTCCGTCAGGAGAAGGCTGCTCGGCATAGGTAAAATTAACGCCGTAATCCGAACCGTCACCCAGCAGACGCTTAAAGCCAGGCAAGTCGTATGGCGTAGAGATAATCAGGATATCACGGATACCTGCAAGCATTAAAACCGAGATGGGATAATACACCATCGGCTTGTCATAAATTGGCATCAGCTGTTTGCTGATACCCTTGGTGATAGGGTACAATCTGGTACCTGAACCACCGGCTAATACTATTCCTTTCATAATCTTTTCTTGTCAGATGAGATTCATGTGTGCAAATATACATAATTAATAATAATAATCACCATTTTCATACCTTTTTTTGACAAATCAGATTAGTAATCACTTGAAATGAATACTATGAGTGTCAAATATAGAAGATTTCGTCGAATCGTCGAAAAAAACAAAATTTCGTCGAAAGAGTACGGGGATTTCGTCGAAAGTAGTTTCTCGGTTTACACTTTTTGTCGTTACTTTGCACCGTCAAACAACGACAAACACTTCATTTCAGAACAATAATTAAAAACGAAAAAGATATGAAAAAGAACATCATCCTCAGCCTGGCTTTTGCCTCTGCAATGACTGCCAATGCAGCTAACACTTACATGACCTCTCTGACTGACGAGGCTGCACCCCTGACCGACGCCGCCGCCAATGCTCCTGCCATCGAAGTGGAACTGACCGGTTGCGTAATGGATTCTCTGACCCATGAGGGCGAGCCAATGGCTACCCTGCGTGTATGGAAGATGGGTGAGACTCGCGACAACAGCAAGACCTCTGCCATGGGTACCACGGACGTGGACGGACGCTTCTCACTCCAGCTCAAGCAGAAGGGACAATACGTACTGATGATCAGTTCTATTGGACGCAACGCCATCATCAAGCCATTCAGCGTTGAGAAGGGACAAAAGGTGATTGACCTGGGCACCATGCTGATCAGCGAATCAGCAGAGGAGCTGCAGGATGTGGTAATTGCCATCCAGAAGCCTTTGGTCAAGATGGAGGGCGACAAGATTGCCTACAGCGTAAAGGATGATCCAGATGCCAAGACCAATACGCTGATGGAGATGCTGCGTAAGGTTCCGATGGTTACGGTGGATGGTGAAGACAACATCCAGGTAAACGGCAGTTCGAACTTCCAGATCTTCATGAACGGCAAGCCAAGTCCAATGCTGAGCGGCAATCCTAAAGAGACACTGAAGGCTATCCCAGCCGAAGGCATCCGCCACATTGAGGTACTGACTAACCCAGGCGCCAAATACGATGCTGAAGGCGTGGGCGGCATTCTGAACATTGTGACCGACCAGCAGAAGGGCATGGAAGGATATACTGCCAGCGTAACGGCACAAGCCGGCAACCGCATGAATGGCGGCAACGCATACGTGATGGTTCAGAAGGATAAGCTGACACTCTCGGTCAACGCACACGAAGGCTACATGAACACACCAAAGATGGAGGCCACTACAATCCGTGACCAGTATGCTGACGGTCAGCACATGGAGACACGTTCGGAAATGAGCGGCGGCAGCAACATCCTCTTCAGCACCATTGATGCTACCTACCAGATTGACCCTCAGAATACAGTATCAGCCTCAGTGAATGTGATGGATATGCGTGGCAACAACACTTCTGACATCGTGACAGAGTTTACAGGAATCGGCAGCGCACCAAGCTTCAGCCAGACGAACGACAATCACACCAACAGCACCTCTATCAATGCCAGCGTGGATTACGTCCACACCTACAGCGACAATCCGATGCACAGCCTGACAGCTGCTTACCGTGTAGGCACCCAGCCACGCGAGAATGAGAGCGAGACAGAGTACAGCCTTGCCACAATGCCAGCTTACAGCATGACCGACCGCAACAACATGATTGAGAATACCCTGCAGCTGGATTATGTGCAGCCTATCGGACAGACACAGACCTTCGAGGCTGGTGGCAAATATGTATGGCGCAGAAGCAGCTCGGAGAGCGATCTGATGGACTATCGCCACAGCAATGACATCGGCGCACTCTATACTACTTACGGCGTTACCCTTGGCAAATACACCGCAAAGGCAGGCCTGCGCTACGAGCATACAGAGCAGGAGGTCAGCTACCGCAAAGGCAATGGTGAGGATTTCAGTCTGAGCTATGACAATCTGGTACCGAACCTTACCCTCTCCTTCGCCCCAACCATGACCCAGAACCTGAGCCTCGGCTACAACATGCGCATCAGCCGCCCAGGTATCTCTGTGCTCAATCCTTACCGTAACTTGCAGAATGTAACCTCCGTAAGTTATGGCAATCCTAACCTTGAAGTAGAGAAGGTACACAACGTCCAGCTGACCTACAACTACTATTCTCCAAAGCTGATGCTAAACACTACCTTGCGCTACTCTTATCAGGACAACGGCATAGAGCAGTATTCATTCATGAAGGATAATGTTCTCTACTCAACCTATGACAACATTGCATGCCGCCAGAGCACCTCACTCAGCCTCTTCGCTTCATGCAGCCTTACTCCTTCAACCCGACTGACACTCAACAGCACAACATCTTACCTGGATCTCAGTGCAAGCCAGATGGGACTGGACAATTACGGATGGCAGGAGACCCTGATGCTCAACGTACAGCAGAATCTGCCTTGGGATATGAAGCTGAGCCTTATGTACATGGCTAATACGCCAAGCATCACACTGCAGGGAAAGAGCTCTGGTATGAACATGCACATGATCGGCCTCACCAAGAGCTGCCTCAACGATCGCCTCACTTTGAGTCTCAATACGGTCAATCCTTTCCACTCGACCATGAAAATGAGCACCACCACTGAAGGCAAGGACTACATCAGCACCTCTGAAAGCTGCGTCAGCATGGGTACAATCATGGGTTCTGTAAGCTATCGCTTCGGTGACATGCACCTGACCCAGCCAATGAAGCGCACCACCCAGATGGAGAGCGACCTGCTTGAGGTTAAGGACTCAAACGAGCAGATGAACGGTGTATTCATGAACCAATAATGACATTGTTTTTTTCATCAAATATTATCGTAAAATGCCCCAGTGCGCGATGCATAGGGGCATTTTGACACGTTTTTGCTGAAATGTTGTCATTGTTTACGTTAATATTATATAATAATGTAAATATCATTTGGAAATAACAACTAAACTCTTTATTTTTGCACCTATGAAACGCGACATGAAACAAGACCTTACGCTGTTCGGACTGCAGATCCTCGTATGGCTTCTGCTGATGCTGGCTCCTGCCGGCGTCTGCTACCTGATTGATCCTGCAGGACAGCGCCACTGGATGTTTCTCTTCCAAGCCATTTCGCTCATTGGACCGATGGGAGTAGTGTATATGATCAACTTCTATGTGCTGGTCCCTTACCTCTTCTTCCGCAATCACAAAGTTGGCTATCTGCTGGCTGCATTTGTACTGATTCTTCTAATGAATGCCCGCTGGATCCCAGCTGCGTTTATGGTTCCGGATGAAATTGCCCGAGGAGGACTCATCACTCTGCTCGCTTCATCAATCGCTATTCATGCACTCTCTACCCTTGGCGCTTTCGGTTTGAGAGGCTACCTCCGCTCCCACCAGATACAGCGCCAGCTTGATGAAGAGCGTCGCAAGAGTACGGAGGCGGAACTCACCTGGCTCAAGAACCAGCTCAATCCGCATTTCCTGTTCAATTCGCTCAACAATATCTCTTCCCTCACTCAGATTGATCCGGATCAGGCGCAGGATGCCATCGGGCAGCTCTCTGATTTGTTGAGATACGCGCTGTATGAAAGCAACAAACCTCTGGTACCATTAAGCGGTGAAGCTGAATTTATGCACAATTATATTGCCTTGATGAAACTGCGCTGCTCCAGTTCCACTATCGTAGAGGAAGAGATGGAACTCGGCAATGCATCATCAATGCAGATTGCCCCTCTGCTATTCATTTCGTTTATCGAAAATGCCTTCAAGCATGGCACCTCAAACAATCAGCCCTCAAAGATCAGCATCCGGCTGACGGCAGAAACAAAGCAGCTGACGTTTGAATGCCGTAATACGAATTTCCCAAAGTCGGACACTGACCGCAGCGGTTCGGGCGTGGGTCTGGAGAACACCCGCCGCCGTCTGGATCTGCTCTACCCAGGCAAATACGAGTGGAAACAGACACTGGAAGATGGATTCTTCTCAATCCGCCTAACCCTTAACTTTTAACTCTTAACTTTTAACTTTTAACCTTCCTATGACCTGCATAATTGTTGATGACGAGCCCCTTGCCGTCCGCCTGCTTGAGACGATGGTGAGCCGCACTCCAGATCTGGAACTGGTCGGTTCCTTCACTGACTCCATTGCCGCGCTTGAGGCATTGCAGAAAGATCCGGTGGATCTGCTGTTTCTTGACATCCAGATGCCAGACCTCAACGGCATGGAACTGGCTCATGCCATCGATACTCACCGCACGCGCGTCGTCTTCACTACGGCTTTCAAGGATTATGCCTTTGAGAGCTATGAGGTCAATGCCCTTGATTTCCTGCTTAAGCCAATCCGTTATGTGAAGTTTCAGGCAGCCGTTGAGAAGGCAAGGATGTACTCCACTTATAAGGCAGAGAATGCTGCCGCAACAGCAGAACCTAAACCTGCGGCGACGGCACAAGCGCCTCTCTTCTTCCGCATTGATGGTGAGTTGCGCCGATTGCAGACAGATCGGCTACTTTATGTGGAGGGAATGAAGGATTATATCAAATTATATATCGAAGGAGAACCTTCGCCCTGGGTTACACACATGACCATGGCTGCTGCAGAAGAGCAACTCCCGGCGGACAAGTTCATGCGCATCAACCGTTCTTATATAATCTCCTTATCTCGGTTCCGCAGCATTGACCGCAACGACTGCGTGTACATTGGTGATCAGGTAATACGTGTGACTGAAGCCTACAAAGAGGCATTCTATAAATTTTTAGGCAAAGATATCAAATGATCCACCTTGAAGGAATACATAAGACCTACCAGTCAGCCACTCCACTGCATGTACTGAAAGGTATCGACCTCGACATTGCAGAAGGTGAGCTTGTGAGCATCATGGGTGCTTCCGGTTCGGGCAAATCTACTCTCCTGAATATCCTCGGCATACTTGATGACTATGATGAGGGCATCTATACCCTCAACGGCACGCTGATCCGGAACCTCAGCGAAACGCGTGCTGCAGAACTCCGCAACCAGCTCATCGGATTTGTCTTCCAGTCATTCAATCTCATTACCTTCAAGAATGCCATGGAGAATGTGGCTCTCCCCCTCTATTATCAAGGAGTTGGACGGCGCAAAAGGAATGAGATGGCGCTCGAATACCTTGACATGATGGGGCTCAAGGATTGGGCAGATCATTATCCGAGCGAGATGTCGGGCGGACAGAAGCAGCGTGTAGCCATAGCCCGTGCCCTGATAGCCAATCCGAAGATTATCCTTGCTGACGAGCCTACGGGAGCGCTTGACAGCAAGACGACCCAAGAGGTGATGGAGCTGCTGAAACGCGTGAACCGCGAGCAGGGAAAGACCGTCATCATCGTAACGCATGAGCAGGATATCGCCAACGCTACTGACCGACGCATCCACATCAAAGACGGACTGATAGACTCAGATGTCCGCTAATCAATATATCAACCTGGACAAATGCTAATTGACCTGATTGAAGAAATATACGTCTCGATGAGCCGCAATAAGCTGCGCATCGCCTTGACGGGATTCAGCATTGCATGGGGCATCTTTCTGCTCATTGTTCTGCTGGGTGCCGGCAATGGCCTGTTGCATGGCATGATGGCAAACTTTGCATCGCAGGCTGTCAATAAAGTCAGGCTCTACCCTGGCAGGACACAGGAGGCTCTGGATGGTCTGCCCAAAGGGCGTGAGATCTATTTTGACCTGAAAGATGTGGAATATCTGCGCGGACTTTTCCCTCACGAAATTGCCTCCGTACAGCCGCAGTTTGAAACCTACGGGCAACTCTCCGTTGGCGAGAATCATGTCTCCTCTTCACTGGTAGGCGTTTACCCCGAAGCCATTGCACAGAGCAGTTGCGTCATCCTGGAGGGTCGCAGCTTGAATGAGATGGATATCCTGGAGCGCCGAAAGGTGATGGTCATTCACCAAAAGAATGCAGAGAAATTGTATGACGACCCCTCTGAAGCGCTGGGCAAATGGCTGAAGGTGGATGACATACAATACCATATTGTAGGCATCTACAAGAGCAAGAATGCCAACCGTGAGGATGACAGTTACATTCCTATCACCACCGCAGCTACCATCTACAAGCCGGATCATCACTATTCACAGCTGACGCTCATGGTACAGAATCTGGAGACAGCCGAAGCAAATGAGGCATTCAATGACACGCTGCGTTCTGTACTGGCTCGCCGCAAGCATTTCGGAAAAAAAGAGCGTGGCGCCATCTGGATATGGAATTCCTACGAGGATTATCTCCAAACCCAAACTGCCATGAATGGAATACAGCTGCTGATCTGGATCATCGGCATTGCAACGCTCATTGCCGGCGTTACGGGTATCTCGAACATCATGCTGATTACCGTGCGTGAACGAACGCATGAGTTTGGCATCCGTAAGGCTATCGGTGCTCGCCCGGCAGAGATAGTCCGGCTGGTTCTTTTTGAGTCAGTAGCCATCACGCTGGTATTCGGCTATCTGGGGCTCTTCTTCGGATTAGGACTAACCGAACTGGCTGGAAAAATCCTCAGCATGGGAGCTAATGATGGAGAAGAAAGCTTTACGATATTCATGGATCCTACGGTCGATCTCAACATCGTGATAGCAGCCACCATTGTCATGGTCATCGCCGGAGTCATCGCCGGCTATGTGCCAGCCAAACGAGCTGTAAGCATCAAGCCGATCGAAGCACTTGCAGCCTCCTAACCCACTTTTTAACTCTTTCACTCTTTAATTTTTTTAACTTCGCACCGCGATGTCCGAACTTTGGCAAGAAATATGGCAGACCATCAGGCGCAACAAATGGCGCTCACTGATGACGGCATTTGGTGTCTTCTGGGGCATCCTGATGCTGGTGGTTCTCGTCGGCTTGGGTCATGGTGTATTCAACGGTATAGCCAGTTCCATTAAGAGCATTCCAGGCAACAGTATCATTCTGGGCGGCGGCTACACCTCAATGCCCTACAAAGGATTGGGCAGAGAGCGTTCCATTACGATGGAGAATGAAGATCTTGAGTTGCTCAAGACATCATTAGGTGCACGTGCCAAACACATTACCCCGCTTAATTCGGCAGGTTCATACAATGCAAACGTTGGTGAACAGAACATGAGCTGCTCACTTGTAGGCACCACGCAGGATTACCTGCATGTCATCCCCTCGCAGCTGATCTATGGCAGATATCTCAATCAGGTAGATCTTCATGAGCGGCGCAAGGTATGCGTCATCGGAAGACAAGTGTATGAGACACTCTTCCCCCAAGGAGGCGATCCGTGCGGACAGCTCATCAAAGTGGGCGATATCTATTACACCGTGGTGGGCGTAGTGCGCAAGCTGACCTCTATGATCAATCTGGGAGCCGATGTCGACAAGTCTCTTGCCCTCCCCTTCACTACGGCGCAGCTTTCTTACGGTCAGGGCAACAGTGTCTATATGACCATCGTCACTCTCCAGGATCAATACCCGGCTGAAGAATGGGAAGATCGCATCCTTGCCATTCTCAAAGAGCGTCATCTGGTACACCCTGATGACAAGCAGGCTTTCTGGGATTTCAATCTGGCAGAGATTATCTCTATGTTCGGAAATCTCTTCCTCGGCATCAACATCCTTCTGTGGATTGTAGGTTGTGGCAGTCTCTTTGCTGGTCTGATAGGCATTTCCAATATCATGCTTGTTACGGTCAAAGAGCGCACGCAGGAGATTGGCATACGCCGTGCCCTTGGTGCCAAGCCGCTGACTATTCTGACCCAGATTCTCTCCGAAAGCCTTGTGCTGACCATAGCGGCAGGCATTACCGGCCTGATGTCAGGCGTCTGGATACTCAATCTGGTAGGCGTCATTCTGGAAGCCAATCCTTCATCTGACTCCGGATTCCCGATGCAGGATCCTCAAGTAGATTTCTCAGTAGCCGTATCGGCGTTTCTGGTCATCGTGTTCGGCGGCCTTCTGGCTGGCTGGATGCCTGCCAAAAGAGCAATGAAGATCCGCGCTATTGAGGCTTTGAGAGAAGAATAAACCGTCCATAAGTAATTCAAATATGAAAAAGTACATTAAGATTGCCGTCTGGTGCCTGATAGGACTCTTTGTCCTCTACACCTTCTATTTCCTGTATCAGAAGTCGCAGCCAAAGGTTGTGACCTACGAGTTGCTGACGCCTGAGATTCGAGACATCATCAAGTCATCCGTAGCAAGCGGAAGAGTAGAGCCCCGTGATGAGGTAAATGTGAAGCCTCAGATTCAGGGTATCGTGACAGAGCTGTATGTTGAGGCTGGTGATAAAGTAAAGGTCAACGACCCGATTGCGAAGGTTTCAGTCATTCCTGATATGTCACAGCTCTCTAATGCACAAAGCCAGGTCCGCACTACCCAGCTGACCCTTGAGGAGACAGAAAGAGAGTTTGCCCGTGTGGAAACGCTCTATCAGAAGGGAGTATCCTCAAAAGAGGAGTATGAACAGGCATTGAACAATCTGCATAAAGTACGTGAACAGGCACAAAGCGCACAAGACGCGCTTGACATTGTCACAGACGGTATCAGCAAGCGCGCCGGCAAAATCAATACAACCATTGTGCGCAGTACTATTACAGGAACCATTCTTGATGTACCGGTCAAGATCGGCACCTCTGTGATTAACGCCAACTCTTTCAATGAAGGAACCACTGTGGCTACCGTGGCAGACATGGGTAATATTATTTTCCGTGGCAACATTGATGAGACGGAGGTAGGCCGTCTGCGTCAGGGCATGAATATCGATTTGAGCATCGGCGCCATTCAGGGCATCAAGTTGCCGGCTGTACTCGAATACATTTCTCCAAAAGGAACGTCAAGCAATGGTGCTATCCTCTTTGAGATCAAAGCCGCTGCACAGATTCCTGACAGCATCACTATCCGCGCCGGCTATAGTGCGAATGCCGAGATTAAACTGGCAGAGCAGAAACAGGTTCTCTCCGTTCAGGAGACAGCCATCGAGTTTCAGGGCGACTCTACCTACGTTTACCGCCTGACTTCAGCACCAGATGCCGTACCACAGACCTTCGAGCGACTGCCAGTTACTGTGGGCATGAGTGACGGACTTTATATTGAAGTTACACAGGGTTTGACCCAAGAGATGCGTCTCCGTGGCAATGAAATGAGCGAGTGATCCGACATTCCGTGTCATTTGAATCGCAGAAAAAACAGCTAATCTCTACGAAAATGAAAAAGATTCTTACTGGCCTACTTCTGATGCTCTCCGCCTCCCTTCATGCCCAAACCATGAGCCTGCCTGACTGCATCAAGTATGCCCTTGAGCACAATACAACCATTGAGCAGCGCCGAATTGCCGAACAGAACCAGCGTGTACAGCTTGATAACAGCCGGAATAACCGTCTGCCAAGCCTCAACGCCTCCATGAGCCAGGGTTGGGGTTTTGGCCGAAGCACCAGCCGTGATGGAACAACCATTGACCGCACTTCAGCCAATACCAGTTTCTCGCTCAACACTTCTCTCCCTCTGTTTACGGGTTTCCGCATCCCGAATCAGATCAAGTCGGACGAATATTCGCTCAAAGCAGCATCCGAGAATCTGCGTCAGGCACGCAGGAACGTCAGCGTACAAGTTGCCACCTATTATCTGAACGCTCTCTATTACCGTGGCCTTGTAGAAGTGCAACGCCGACAGGTAGATCTCGATAAGGCAGCTTATGACAAGGCAAAGGCATTATTTGAGGCGGGCAAACGTCCCCAGTCAGAGGTGGCATCAGCCGAAGCACAGGTGGCATTATCAGAGCATAGCCTGACGGAAGCTATCGGCAACGAAACCCTTGCCCGTCTGGATCTCATGCAGATGCTTAATCTGGAGGGAGATGTCCGTGGCTTCAATATCCTGGATCTTGCTGCAGAACTTCCGGATGACATTTCTGCCCAGACACCCGGTTCTGTCGGAACACTCTCTTCCGATCTGATCTTTGATCAAGCCGTTGCCAATTTCCCCAGCATCCTCGCCGCTCAATATAATCTGGAGAGCAGCCGATACCAGCTCAAAGTAGCCCGCAGCGGCTACCTTCCCAGCCTTTCGTTTAGCGCTTCGTACAGCAATAGCTATAATTATGTCTATGACATGGAAAATATGGCTTTCGGCAAGCAGCTGGACCTGAACGGCAGCGAATACCTTGGGCTTTCGCTCAATATTCCTATCTTTGACCGCTTCCAGACGCGCAACAGTATGCGACAGGCACGCCTCAACATCGAAAGCCAGAATATGGCACTGATTGAGGCGCGCCAGTCGCTCAATAAAGAGATACAGCAAGCTTACTGGAATGCACAGAAGGCGCGTGATAATTACACCTCCGCCCAGAAGGCAAATAACTCCACCGCCCTCGCCTACCGCTATGAATTTGACCGCTATGAATCAGGTAAAGGCACTGCCTACGACCTTCAGCAGGCACGCACCCGCATGGAGAAGGCCGAGCAGGATGAAGTACAAGCCAAATACGAATACCTGATGCGTATAAAGATTCTTGAATCTTACTTAACGCCGGACGAAGGTATCAAATAGTTCGTTTAATCTATGTTTATACAAGATAGTTAAATCACTCCAGCACTATCTGATACCTTGCCTCAAACGTGCCGAGCGGAGCGAGGGTCTGAATCCAGTCTTTCTCCTCATACATACCGGTGAAGTTCACGCGGTCACAGCGGCCATACCATGGTTCGATGCAGACGAATGGCGCATTCTTGCCTGGAGGTGACCAAAGGCCCATGAGCGGAGCTTGGGATTTAAGAGTAAGGTATGGCTTGGCATCCTGATCGCAGAGGGTGACGGTATGCACCTGATTATTCTCAAGCACAAGGGCATCTTTGGCGAATGTAGGGCCACACTCTGCGCCGCGCATTGGTGGCAAGTTCTCACCATCGGCAAAGAGTGGCAGGAGGCCTTCGCTGTCGAGCAGGAAGGTCTGGCTCTGCTCGGGGTCAACGCAACCCTTCTGTGTGATGACGCTCTTCTGCAGCTCAGCATTGCTCAAAAGTTTTCCCTCAGGTCCATACAGACGGAAGAATCCGCGTGCCTGACTCTGCGCCAGCACCTTGTCCTGCTGCTCCACGCCAGCGGCAATATCTTCGTTGCTGAAGAGTGGCCAATAGAAGGCTGGATGGGCACCTATCTGGAACTTCAGATCTTCATCGCGGCTCGGATTCATCACGCGCCAGATGACCTCCACGGCGTTACCCAGCAGACGATAACCTATCTCAAGGCGGAAGCGATAAGGGAACTTCTTCAGCGTCTCCTCGCTGCTACGGAGCACGTAGAGGAGCTGTGGATTGCCCTCTGCATCCGGTTCGTCATCAATGAGCTGGAATACCATATCGCGGGCAAAGCCGTGCTGACCCAGCTTGAAACTCTTCACATTCCACGTCTCTCCTGGTTGAAGGATGCCCTTCTGTCCTTTTGAGTGATACTCGCCATCCCACACCGAACCTACGATTGGGAAAAGCACAGGCGAGTGGCGTTTCCAATACTTCGGATCTGCCTGCCATAGGTACTCGCGGCCGGTTTCATCTTTCTTTATTGAGGTCAGTTCGGCACCGTCATTTGACACCTTGATGGTGATCAAACCATTGGTCAAGACCTTATCTGTTACAAGGCTCGATGGCGTTATTACGTCAAAGAGCTCTACTGTATCCTTCATCTTTCCTGGATACAGGGATTCAAGTGATATTTCTTTTGGCATGGAAGGCAAAAAAGTTAAAAAGTTAAAGAGTTAAAAAGTTAAAGAGTGGGAAGCTCCGGAACTAAACTAAAGAGCCACGCTCTTCATGATCTTCACATCTTCAGCCGATGCGGCAACATAAAAGTTGTATGTACCAGGCGTAGCCACCCACGCATTCTGCTGCTCGTTGTAATAAGTCAGATCCTTTGCTGACACCTTCAGCTGCAGTGTCTCCTCCTGACCTGGCTCCAGTATGGCTGTCTTGGCAAAAGCCACGAGTTCCTTCACTGGCATCAGCAAGCCCTCTACTGCAGGTTTGCCCACATAGAGCTGCACCACTTCGCGGCCAGCCACAGAGCCAGTATTCTTCACCGTTACAGTGACATTTACATCCTTTGCCTCCTGCTGGATATTCATATCACTATAAGCGAATGTGGTGTAAGAAAGACCGTAGCCGAAAGGATAGAGTGTCCTCACCTTCTGTGTATCGAAGTGACGGTAACCCACCATCACATCCTCCTCATAGCGAGCGTATGCAGCATTACCGTCGCTCTCCGGGAAGTTGTTGGCCGAAGAATAATCCTCATACTTCAATGCCCAAGTCATAGGCAGCTTGCCCGAAGGATTTACCTTACCCGTCAGCACATCGGCAATGGAATTACCCATCTCCTGACCGCCCATCCAGGCATGAAGGATAGCATCTGGCAAATTACGCACCTGTGTCAGGTCAATAATGTTGCCCATATTAAGCACCAGGATGGCCTTCTTCTTGGCAGCATGTGCCTCCTGACACACCATCCGAAGGTTAGCCTCCTCCACTTCGCTCAACTGGTAGTCACCGCGCACCACCTTACGGTCGCCGCCCTCACCTGCCATACGGCTGATGGTGATGATAGCTACGTCGGCCTTCTTTATGGCATCCTTCACCTGCGCCTTGGTCAGAGGCATCTCTGGTGCTACAGGGATCGTCCAGAAGTTCTCTGCTGGCATCTTTGCCAATTCAGCAATCGTATAAGCGCGATAGATCTCTGACAGATCGCTCTCCAGCTGAAGCCCGGCATTGACCAAACCTTCATTCAGTGACACCTTGTATTTGCGGTTCACATTACCCGAACCTGAACCGCCCACCAGCAGATCATAGCTGGCAGTACCGAAGAGCGCCACCTTTGCAGCATCAAGTGGCAACGTCTGGTTCCGGTTTTCGAGCAAAACCATACCGTCAGTTGCTGCCTGGCGCGTCACTGCTGCGTGTGCCTCCAGGTCAGGATGGTTACTATATTTATAATGTTTGTAGGTTGGGGTCTTAAGCATCACCTGCATGATGCGCTTCACGCAAAGGTCAAGGTCTTTCACGTCAAGGGTACCATTCTGCACACCCTCCACGATCTCGTTATACTGATGTTCCGTACCAGGCATCAGCAGGTCATTACCGGCAGCTATCTGACGGGCGCCGTTCTCCTCTGCCCACCAGTCGGTCATCACAAAGCCCTCAAAGCCCCAGTCATCGCGCAGAATCTCGGTGAGCAGATGGCGGTTCTCACTTGCCAACGTACCGTTCACCTTATTATAAGATGACATGATGGTCCATGGCTGGCTCTCACGCACGGCTATCTCGAAGCCCTTCAGGTAGATCTCCCGCATGGCACGTTCGCTCAAACGGGCATCCACGCCATTACGTCAGGTCTCCTGACTGTTGACGGCAAAGTGCTTGAGCGAAACGCCCACGCCATTGCTCTGTATGCCGTCAATGTAGGCAGCGGCAATCTTTCCTGCCAGTACAGGATCCTCGCTGTAATACTCAAAGTTACGTCCGCACAGCGGGTTGCGATGTATGTTGATGGCAGGAGCCAGCAGCACGTCAGCGCCGTATTCCAGCACCTCATTGCCCATGGCTGTAGTGACATCCCTTACCAGATCCACGTCCCAAGAGGCAGCCAGCGTAGCGCCTACAGGGAAAGCGGTGCAATAATATTCACCGTCATCATCCTTACGCGTTGGGTCAATGCGGAGGCCGGCAGGACCGTCAGCATAGACAATCGGCTCAATGCCCAGGCGTGGTATGGCGTAATGTTGTCCGGCAGAACCTGGCACCTTGCCCTCCACTAAAGATGTGGCGAGTACCAGCTGTGCAGCTTCGGCCGAATCCTTGCAGGCACGCAGACGCTCCACGAGGGCAGGGCTAAACATCTCGCGCTCTATCATGCCCGGTGCTCGGTCGGGAGGAGTCACTTTCATACGTTCGGTACCGATCACGAAATTGGCTTTTTCCTCGAGTGTCATTGCCGCAATCACCTCATCGATGGGATCTGTGCCCAGTTGAGGCTCTTTCTGTGTACAACTATTTGCCAGCATAGCTAAAGAAATCAAACTGATGGTAGTAGTAGTTTTCATGTTAATTAGGAGTGAGAAATTAGGAGTGAGAAATTATGTGCATCTCCAAAGTACTTTTTTCTCCAGCATTGATTTCTCTTGATTTCTTTTGCTGGAGGTGTTAAAATGACATAAAGGCTCTTATGGATGCGGAACCATAGTTCCTCCTTTATCTGGCGCAAATATACACATTTATTTATATATACGCAAAATTCGGCCTTTTTTTTTGCTCAAACTTAATTTTTTCATTATCTTTGCCCCACAAAATGAACGTCTCACTCCATATTTCCTATCGGCTATGCTTCCATTTTACCATATTTTTGAGCAACTGAACCGCATCCCCCGCCCCTCGCATCATGAGGGACAAGTGGCAGATTTCCTCTGCGACTTTGCTACCCGCCTGAGGCTTGACTACTCGCGTGACGAACAGAATTGCGTAGTCATACGCAAAGCGGCTTTCCCCGGCTATGAGCACGCTCTGCCCATCGTTATCCTCAATCACATGGATATGGTTTGTGTGGCGAAGGAGGACGCTGCCTTTGACCCCCTGCATGACCCTATCCGCACCTATACCGAAGCCTTCACCACGACGACAGGCGAAACCCACCATTGGCTGAAGGCGCACGACACCAGCCTTGGCGCTGACAATGGCATCGGCCTCTCCATGGCGCTGGCTATCCTTGCTGATGATGCCATCATCCACGGCCCCCTGGAGGTGATCACCACTACCAATGAGGAGGATGGCATGAGCGGCGCCGCCCATCTGAAGGAGGATTTCATCCGCGGCAGGCACATCATCAATCTTGATTCGAAGGCGTATGACCAGATTACCGTAGGTGCTGCCGGAGCCTTCATCCAGCAGGCGCGTCTCCCCTACCGCCTGATCCGTATGCCGAAGGAGTATCAGGCTTTCCGCCTGCGCGTATGCGGCGGCTTGGGCGGTCATTCGGGCGTGGATATTGTCAAACAGCGTGCCAACGCCATCAAGATTCTTGCCAATCTTCTGCAGGTCAGCATCGTGCATAGCCACATCGCGCTTTATCTGGTCAACTTTGAGGGCGGTCAGGCCTCGGCATCCATTCCCTCCAGTGCCGAAGCCACCGTGGTGATTCCGCAAGGCAGCATCCAGGCATTCCGTGACCTGATGATCCAGGGTTCGTGTGCTGTACAGGCGCAATATGGCGTGACGGATCCTGACGTGGAGGTCCTCCTGGATGAGGCTGTCTGGAATGGCAATATCATTGACGAAGAGTCAACCCGCTGCCTACTTGCCGCCATCAACGCCATCCCTGTGGGTCCTCTTGAATGGCGCGCCGATATGCCTGGCACTCCTATGACGAGCAACAACATCGGCACCGTACGCCGCACCGTTACCAGTCACGAGGGCGGCATCTTCGAGATCTCTACCCATTCACGCAGCTTCCGTGCCGAAGACATGCACCTGCTCGGTTCACGCATCCGGCAGATATTGGAGGTGAGCGGAGCCGACGTGGAGGTAGTCATGGATGCACCCGCATGGCAGGAAGATACGGATTCGGACTTCCTCCGCCTCACCTCTGACACCTTCCAGGACGTTCTTGGTTTCCGCCCCACACCCGTTGCCATGCATTTTGTGCTCGAAGCCGGCTATTTCGTACAGAAGTATCCAGGCATCCAGATGGCATCCATAGGTCCTCGTATCGTTGAGCCACACTCTACGTCAGAGCGCGTGGAGCTTGAGACGTGTGATGATATCTGGCACGTGACTATCGAGCTGCTGAAACGAATGGCGCAAATTTAGTAACATGTAGATAATAACTTGATCAAAACTTCTATGTGCTTTTATTAAAC
>JAZLJN010000121.1:0-4347 GCA_045617885.1 Bacteroidales bacterium
TGCATCACATGAAATGCCTGCTGGGTCTTGTTGGTAGAAAAAGCGCAGTATTTACCCGACGGATGCCAATAAGGATAGACCATCGAGCCACCCAGGACATCGTTGCTTGCCTTGAGCCATTCACGCCTGCCCGATTGTTGCACCATAGTGGCTCCATGCGCACCACGCACATGGAAGACAAACTGCTCGGGATTGGTCTTGTTGGCTGCGTGGCAGTTCAGGCACTGGCCTTGCAGTTCGCCGGCGTTGTCGAGAATGGTATATTCTTCGAAGTTAGCCAAGTCACGCTGAAAAATGCCCAAATGACTATAGATTTCATAGCCAGGAGCGATGCGTCGGTAGGTCAGTCCCCATTCTTCGAGCGGATAAGGACTCACGAACACTTTAAAATTCTGGTATTGCTGCCATCGGCCTTGTGTCTTTACACAAACCGTGAAGGAGAGCTCCTCGCCCTGATTTTGCTCGACGATGCTGTGCCACTCTTCGATGTCGAACTTTGCCCAAGCTCCATTGGCATGGATTTCGCCACCCCTGCTACCTTTTACGATGACATCGACACACTCCACTTCATCATCTGCCATGACGTTGAAATTCAGCGGAGCAATGCCCACAGGAATGGTCACATCGGCATAGTCAGGGTAGATGGGAGGCAGGCAATCCATCATCTTTACATTCTCTGGCTTGCTGCTACAAGCTGTGAACAGAAGGCACAATGCTATTGAAAAGTATGTAAAGAACACTTTCATAACAAACATAATTATTGTTGGCGCAGATAACGTTCGAAGGAAGCAAATTCCTGGCTGTATGGGACGTTATCCTTGACGAGAAGCATGTATTGCACAAACTTCTCATAATTGTTTTCAAGCAACGGATAGAGCAACATATACTGCATGGCGAGCACATTGTCAGGATTCTGCAAGACCAGTCGTCCACAGATCTTGTCAACCTCACGGTCGCTGAAGAGGAAGTTGTCCGCCAATCTCATCCTGCGCAGACGACCATACAAAGGATGCTCGTTGATGGCATCTTCTCCGCTTTCGATCATCGCCAGCATACGCTGTGCCCATTTTTTGTAGAAAAGTGTCTTCTCAAGCAGATGCAGATATTTGCGCGCCACACCATACTGACCATTGATCATATTCGTTTCAGCCAGACGACGGATGCATCGACAGCTCTTCGTACAGATAGGAGAAGCCTCCATCGCCTCGAAATAATAACGCAGAGCTGTATTGACCAGACCTAACTGAAAAAAGACCTCGGCGGTGGTCAGCGTTGAGAAAGGATCTTTGGTGAACGTAGGGAACAATCCCTCAGGACCATTCTGGAAGAACTGATTGGCACGGCCTCCTAACTGATTCGTCATACCTAAGGCAAGATTCGTGGCACAGACGCTCTGCGGCAGGTCTGGCTGCTTGCTCTTGGCTTTGCTGATGATCTTATTCCACTGATTGGTTCTGACCAACAGGTCATAATCGAGCAGCTCATAGGTCTTCTCGTTATAAATATTATCGATCATCAAGGTCATGCCAGGAAGACGATAGTGGCTCGTCCCTGCTACACATATATATATAATAACAGAGACAATGGCTCCGAAGAGACGATATATCTTGTTTTTGAATACGCTTACAATGACAAGTGCCAATGCCAATGCCACGATTACCGCAATAATCAACGAGTGCATGACATTGATATCTCCTAATATCAGCCACAATAGCAAGGCGGGAATTAGAGAAAGGATGGATAACAGATAGCTATGCTTCTGACTCCATGTCAGGAACAAAATTTGAAAAACATTCAAAGTAAGCCATTGGATCAACATAAATTCAACAGCTAAGATCAAAGCTCCGATCCAGTAATTGTTATAAAACTGCACCAGGAACTCAGAGATATAGACAGACAAGCCTCCTGCTTGTGATAAGTGGGCAAGGAAGTAGTCTGCATCGTTCAGGAAAAACTGGAATTCTTCATGGTAATTGAGCGCACCTCTGAACGGTATTGCCCAAAAGAGATAGACGGCAACACCTAATAAAAGAGAGATGCTATAAGCTACAATTCTTTTCATCGAAAAATTGATAGAATTAATGGGCTGATTCATCAAATGAGTCAGCCCATTAATATTAAATAGATGTGGTATTACAACTCGTAGTAGAACTTGGTGATGGTAAGACCATTGTTACTTACGAACAAGAGATCCTTGCCACTACCACCCTTCTTCATGTTGTCTGCCATCTCCTGGGTGAACTCGAATACGAATTTCATGCCAGCAGTAACTGGAGAATCAGGAACGTACTCTTTGCTCCACCAGCCATCGGTTACACGGATGGTTGTACCATCGCCGCCAACTTCCTTGATGTCAAGACACATCTTCTTGCCGACCATCCAGTCGTAGGTCTCGTCGCTAAGTGTAGGGAGCTTACCCTCGCTGTCGCTGAAGCGGAGAGAAGCACCGTCCCAGCCAGCGCAAGACTGCTCACCCTGCCAAACGATAGTCTCAAGAACAGGGAGGTCGTATGACATCTGAGTAACAGTGACAGGATACTGCTTCTCAACGATTTCACCATCTGCATTCATTACCTTGATGTAAACGGTGTTTGGACCCATCTCACGCATGATCAGGTCAGCGTAGTTAGCCTTGATAGTCTGCTTGCCATTTGAAATCTGGGCAGTGCCTTGGGTATGAACGGTAACCTTTACGAGGTTGTCGCCATTCTCCTGAACCAAGGTAGCGTCAATCTGATCGCCACTGAAATTAGCAGCATTATTGGCTGTAAAATCCTCAACAGGATCACATGCGGTGAAGGCCAGAGCAAATACTACTGCCAAAGATAATAATATTTTTTTCATATCTTTTTTTACCTATTAAGAATTAATAACCTGCGAACTGATTAGCGGCATCGTCCTCCCAACCTGCATTCTGCTTGTACTCACCAGCAGAGAGGTCGATCTGAGACTTAGGAATACGATAGAAGCCCTTGGTTGCATTGTAGCGTGCAGCATAATTGCTGTACTCCATAGTAGTCTTTGCACCCTGATTGTACATAACCGAACCAGTCTGCTTAGAGAGAGCCTCGGCAGCGATACCCCAACGACGGAGGTCATCCCAGCGGCTGCCCTCGAAGGCGAGCTCCCAACGACGTTCGTTGCGGAGATTCTCCTCGGTATAAGGAACCTCTGGCAAACCAACACGTGCACGTACACGGTTCAGGGAAGCAGCATCCTGCTCCAACTCAGAGTACATCAGGAGAACGTCAGCGAAGCGGTAGATCATCAAAGCAGTACAGTTAGATGCCTGATAGTTACCATTGCCGTCTGAACCCATTGCATCGATAGACCATGAGTACTTGGTGCCGCCAGATGAACGTACAGAGGTGATCTTCTTCTGGTGGTACATGGTGAGCTCTACAGCGTCAGAGAATGCACCTGGATCAAGAGCGGTCTTGCTCATGTCAAGAATAGATGCGTCACGACGTGGATCGTCTGGCTCAATAGCCTTCCAGTCATTTACGAGGTTAGTAGCTACTGCACCGCAACCCCAACCTGTGCTGAATGGATATACAGATGTAGGAGTACCTACATGGAAGCGATCATCATCCTGGTTGTTGCCATCGACACGGATGCCGAAGAACAAACCATACTGGTTGGTGAGGTGCAGCTGTGACGACCAAGCTGACTGATACTGGAAGTTGATAGCAAGAAGAACCTCCTTGTTACCCTCCTCGTAGCAAGTGCCTGCATCTGGCATGTCGCTTACGTAGTCATAATCCTTAGCGGTCCACTGGTTAGAGTATGACCACAATGAACGGTAATCAGGAAGGAGGTCATGACCAGAGTTGTCAATACAATCCTTCAAAGCAGCCGATACATAAGACTTATCAATAGCGCCCTCTGACTTTGGCCAGCTTGACTCACCATAGAAACCGGTGTAGAAAAGGAATGCACGACCCAGGAAAGCCTCTGCTGCCCAACGAGAAACCTTGCCATAAGCAAGCTCGCCAGACCAAGCTTTCTTATATGGATATGAAGGCATGATAGAGGTAGCCTCATAGATATCGTCAGCAATGAGCTTGAAGATCTCCTTGCCGTCAACCTGCTTAGGAGCAGTCTGAGCCTCAGCTACGGTCTCAGGAGCCTTCTCGATAACTGGAACATTGTTGAATGCCAGAACGAGGTTGTAGTAGCTGTAAGCACGCATAAAGAGGAGTTCACCCTTAGTCTGGTTACGAGCCTCTTCGTCAGCGATGTTGTCAATTACTGCAAGTGCAGCATTGGCACGTGAGATGGTCTCGTAAGCATAGGTCCAGAGGTCCTGCATCTGGTTGGTCTGAGCATACATGAGCTTGTCAAGAG
>JAZLJN010000122.1:0-18062 GCA_045617885.1 Bacteroidales bacterium
CCTTCGTTTTTCTCCGTATCCCTTCTTTCCCGTTTACCTATGAGAGTATTCCACGCCGTATGCCTCGGACGCAATACGGCGCGGGTGCCAATAAACGGCGTGGCTACCGTATGCGTAAGATACACATACAGGGGGCGTGCTTGTGGCTACATCCTTCTGTAATGAAATTTTCCAGATTTCGAGATAAAGGATGAAAGCGGGAACGCCTTCTTGCGATTATGGATAAGTTATGACGACCTTAACTGAATAAATAGGTCAGCATCAGGTTCACTTCCGCCCATAATCCGTCGCAAATATAATGATTATTTCAATAACTCATACATTTTCTCTCTAAAAAAATCATTTTTGCACACATTATGTATATATTATCTGCTTTATAGCGCAAAAAGAAGGCTGATAAAGTGAATACTCAGCCAAAAGTATTGATGTTGAATACTTTTTTTGAAGAAAAAACTGATTTCTACAAGAAATTACGTATCTTTGCGCACAAGTATAGGAATTATTTCAATGAGTATGAAAAATAACCTTTTAGTCTTATGTCTTATGGCAGGCATCCCTGCGCTTGCCTACTCACAGGTCAAATTTACCCATCAGGGAGAGACGCTCGCCTCTTCCGAACGTTGCCTGTATGTCAATCCTGCAAAGAAGACCAGCCTGAAGCAGCATACATTCAAGACTGTAAACGAGGCATTGCGGTATGCTGAACGGTATGCTTCTGATACCATTCAGACAGACATTTATATCGAACCATCTGTCTATTGGATTGATGATCCGGACGATCCGACGGTCCGCACCTCTTCCAACGGTGGTACACCTTTCGGTCTTGAGGTTACATTGAGCCACACTCGCCTGATAGGTCTGTGTGATAACCCTGAAGATGTGGTACTTGCCTGCAACAGAGGTCAGACGCAAGGTGCAGCCGGCAATTTCACCATGCTGCACATCACGGGCAGCCATAATGAGGCTCAAAACATCACATTCGGCAACTATTGCAACGTAGATCTCACCTATCCACGCAATCCGAAACTGAATCGCCCCCGCCGTAAGGATGCCATCGTCCAGGCTCAACTTGTGATATGCAGCGGCGAAGACTACAGGCTGGAGAACTGCCGGTTCATCTCACGTCTTAACCTCTGCCCTTTCGTGGGCTGTGACCATGTAGATTTCCATAACTGTTACTTTGAGTGTACTGACGATGCCCTCAGCGGTACAGCTGTGTACCGCCAGTGCAGATTCACGTTCTATTCAAGCAAACCGTTCTATTCGACTTACAAACAGGGAGCTACCTTCATTGATTGCGACCTGCACAGCAAGGTCCGTGGCACACAATACCTGACCAAAGTAAGCGGTCCTGTCAGAATGGAACGATGCCGATGGACAAGCGATGACCCAGAATTGAAAATTGCCTGGAACAAACGCCCTGATCCCAAGCATTACTGCGTGATGACCGACTGCACCCTAAATGGCAAACCGCTGGACGTACCCACTCCTACCGAACCATTACCTATAGCGTTGCCTCCCGTCTGCGTGGCTAACCAGCCGGATATAGTGCCTGGTCAATGGACCATTGACTGCTACAAGCCTCTTGATACCCAGGCATACAACTGGCAGGCGGATGACACAAGAAGTGCATGGGGATATGCTGAAGGTATAGATGGCGGTGAAGGATCGTGGGGTCTTGTCCAACTGCTGCGTGGCGCTCGACTGATGTTCACACCAGCAAATGAGAAAGAGCCTGTGGAAAATCAGACCTGCTGCATCACGCTCGATCCATGCAAGGCTCCCGGACAAGGATTCGGTTCTGCCACAGGTCAGTACCTTGACATCTGCATTAAGTTCGATACCCGTTCCCTGACAGGTTATGGACTCCGACTGATCCGTACTCCCGAATACGACCGCGCCGTAGTGGCTTATCTGGTGGAATATTCCCAGGGTGTGGTCTCCCCTATCTGTCAGCCGCAACGCTGTGACCTGTTCCGCCCCGGATGCCAGATAGAACTGAATGCCAAAGGGAAGATCCTAACCGCAGAGATACGAAATACGCTGCTTACGGAGTTCCCCACTCAGACCCTAACTGCAGAGATGCCTCACCCTAATACCTTTGGCGGCTTCCACCTGCAGCATACAGGTACCACAGGTGCATCTGCTACCGTAGTGAAGAGCATTTTCCTGAAATAATTGCCCCCGAAAAATGTTGGCGCCCATTTTACATCTCGTAAATGGGCGCCAAACACTTTTGGCAACAATTTTAGATCTCGGAAATGGACGCCAACACTCTTGGCAGCAATTTCACAACTCGGAAATGGACGCCAACAACCTTGGCAACGATTTCACAACTCGTAAATGGATGCCGAAGAGTCTTGGCGCCCTATCCGAGACCTCGGGAGGGTGCGCCAACAACCTTGGCAACCCATCCGAGACCTCGGGAGAGTGAGCCGACAACCTTGGCAACCCATCCGAGACCTCGGGAGCAAAAAACTACATCTTTGTGACCCGCAACTGATCAAGCAGAGCCTGATTGACATGAATATTCATGTTTTCAACAGTGTCAGAGAATTCGAGTGTGACAATATGCTCGCCTGCCTTCAGATTGACGACGCATGGATTGCTCCAACCCCAGTTGTTCCACTCATCAGTGCCTCGGTGCGGAAAGAGACTGACACCTACCTGCTTGCCATCAATACGGAGCATACGTGTGGCACACTTGTTATCGGTATTGATAGGACCATTACCATTAGCATAACGCCAATCAATGGCATAGGTTCCGTCAGCTGACACGGTGACAGGTATGGTGATGAGCGGATTCTCATTGCGCGTGATCATAGCCGGACGTCCCTTGGCTCCGCTTACATCTACCCCTTCAAGGGTAGGCACTTCAGCACGTGCTTCGGTCTTGCCAGCCAGTCCGCCACCTGCTCCAGCACTCTCCTTGACCTGCTTGCGCTGTGGATCAAAAGGAAGCGCATAGTTGCCCACCTGGTAGTATGACACATTACTATAATAAGCAACAGGTTCACTCATGTAAGAGTGCCAGCCTTCTGGATTGACGGCAATCACGGCATACTCACCATCCTCTGTCAGAGACAAGGCGCTCTCCGAAGCGGCAAGTCGCTTATATTCCTCGCCATTGCGGAGAATGAGATACTGCGCTACATCCGATGTGACCTCCTTATTGAACTCCGACATCAATTCCGGCTTCAGCATCTGCCAGGTCAGAGAGCGTCCCTCCAGTCTGGCACTTGGAGTGAGCGGCTGATAAGCATTCTTACACAGCCTCATCTGCATAGAGGCAGGCTGACGGTTACAGAGTTCCATCTCAATGGTGTGTTCACCTTCAAGACTGGCGGCAAAGAACGGCTCGGTCTCTACACCATCCAGACGGAAAGACCTGAGTTCATTGCCGAAACCTGTGATACTCATATTAAGAACTGCCTTGCGATAGCGGAAGTTCTTAAGTTCACGCTTGGCTGACAACGTCTTCGGCACAATCGGATGGAAGTGAATACCATCCACCTGATAATCAATACCGAAATAGATATTGGGTACAATAGCGGCATCAGCTGCTACACTCCAGAGCTGACGAGGGGAATTGATGGCGAGGCCTTTGTCCTTACCATCATAGATGACCATGTTCTCATAGTTGGAAAGATTCATAGCTGCCAGACGATAAATGCTTGAGATGGAATGCAAGACTCCCTCCTCATTACCTGCTTTAGCCTGTGCCTTCATCCAATAACCCTGTGTAAATGGCCACATCGCATCATTATGATAAGGGTACTGATCCTTCAGATTCGGATAGAAATCAGGCGTTCCGAAGTTCTCGCTCACCATCTGCTCACTGATTCTGCGCTGACGTTCAGGCGAGGCAATGTCCCAGAGGATAGCAAATGACTCACCAAGAATCTCCATCTGCGGATGCTGTACAAGATGGTTACGTCCATAGAGATAGATGGCGTACAGCCCCTTGTCCTCCATCCAAAGCCGACGATTCATACCCTCCTTCAGGTCCGAAGCCCACTGATCATACTTCTTTGCCCAAGCAGGCTGACCCTCCAGACGGCAGATCTCAGCAAGAATGCACAATGCACGATAGTGTACTGCCGTAGTGCCCATTGCCTCACTCTGATAGATATCTGCAGGCTGCATCCAGATGGGATATTCCTGTTCACGCCAGTCGAGCCACGAGGTCTCACCACGCATCAGTTGCGTTTGCGCATCGTATGCTACGAGATGGTCATCCTCCAGCGTATTCTTAATGACCGGGAAGATGCGATCCAGCCACTCCTTTGATCCTGTCACAAGATAGCACTCCCAGGCAGCTAATACCCAGGTGGTACGATCCGTTGAGCAAGGCCAAGCGCCACCCGTACCTGTATCCTGAATGATACGGTTGTTCTGGTTGATCTTTGCCAGCAGCGACTTCATTGATACTTCCGGACAGAGCTGTGCCAGAGAATGCAGGATGGAATAAGAGACGTCACGCGTCCAGACTCCGCCCCAATAGACACCTGTGCGGTAAGTAGAATCTGCCTCGATAGCCAGTTCGCTCTCCTCCAGACTCATATTATAGAGGGCATTGTCTATGGTGAGCGAAGAGGAGTATTGCGGCAGGTGACTGATGTCACGCTTCAGCTGCCAGTGTTGGGGATCCACCCCCGTAGGCATCTGAGGCATATAATTGGGAGCGGGTGAGGTCCACACGCTCTTGTAGTTGCTCGTCATCTCGGTAGCAGACTTGGCAGTGGCCTTATATTTCCCCTCGATGAATTGGTTGCCACGCCACTGATAGCCAGCGTTCTTATAGATAGTCTGCGCCCCGGCTGACACTGTGGAAACCATCATGGCTGCCAGCGAAGCAGTAGCAGCCATCGATGTGAATAGAGTCTTATTCATTGTGAAACTTTGATTACTTTGTGATTACTACCTTACCATTGCGGATATACAGGTCATGCGTGGGCTGCGCATTCAGTGGCTTGCCCAGAATGTCGAACAGCTGACTATCAGATGCGTCATTCCAGACATAACCGATGGCAGAAGTCGGGAGGAAGGATTTGAGCAGCTTCGGCACATTTCCCTCTGTGCAAGAGATGATCCTGTGACCGGTAGCTGACTTGTTGGGATCCCACAGACCTCGATTAGTCCATCCGGCTGTGACGAGGTCAGTATAGTTAGTCCAGTCACTGCCGGTATCTCCATTGCCAGCATCCTCCGGACACCAATACATCAGACCCGTGACTTGCTCGTAATCCTGAAGGACAGTGATGAGATCCCGAACCATCTTGTACTGACCTGTTGGTGTGGCTGGCCAGCTGGAACGCGTATCGTAGTTGATACCCGACGATGGCCAATACTGGAAGTAGTAACCGGTCTCTACTATCTGTATCTGCTTGTCAGGGAAATGACTCTTCAGACTGTTCAATCCCGACTTCAGTTTAGAGATGTCACCTTGCCAGAACGGATAATAGCTCAATCCGATGATATCATAATCTATACCTGCATTCTGGATACGGTTATAGAAATTGGTGCTCGACTGGATGATACCGGGCTGATCCGTGTGAATGATGATCTGCGCATCAGGACACGCCTCGCGTGCTGCACAAGCCGCGGATTGGAGTACCTTCAGGAAGTCGTCCCAATTACCTTCATCTTTATAAGAATCGATGCCGATACCCATGAAGCCCGCCATGATCTCGTTGCCAATCTGGATGTAATCCGGAGTTGCACCGGCTGCAATCAGTGCCTGAAGGGACTCGGTGGTATAACTGGCTATCCATTCAGCTTTCTGATCTGCATTCATATCCTTGCATACAGAAGGTGCCTGAATATGACCGGCATCTACCCAAGTGTCACTGTAATGAAAGTCGAGCATGAAGCTGGCGCTGGCATCCTTGATACGTTTGCCTAAATCCTTGACATAATCCAAATCCTGACACACCGCAGGATCAACTTTGTTGCCATCATTGCTCTTACGGTTAGGGTTGACGAACAGGCGTACACGGAAGGCATTCCAGCCACAGTCCTGTGTCAGCCAGGTGATCAGGTCGTCAATCTTCTGTCCGTTGTCATCAAGGTATCCGGAACTCAATTGCTCGTATTGTGGAAGCAGTGAAATGTCACCACCTGCAATACGTTCAGCAAGTGAATCCGTTACGAGCATTGCGCAACTCAACAGAAGGAAAAGATGTTTCTTCATAAGTGTCAGTCAGTAAAAGTGTATCGGTCAAAAATGAGAATTGGTCAAGAGAGAGTCCTATTTCTTTATCAGAAGATAAGCAGACTGCGGCTCTACCTTGCCCTCAACCTTACCCTTCCGAACCTTAAAGGTATAGCCAGAAAGGGCATCACGATAGGTTCCATTCGGCAAAGTAGTTATGACGGAGACGGTCTGTGCCTCCGCAGACAGGTTGATCAGCGCCAAGCCTTTCTTTCCTCGTGACACAGCGGTGACCGTACCGTTCTCCGACATGGCAATTGACTCTGGCTGGCCATGCATCTTGGCACGGAAAGCATTAGCAGCGGCTACCAGTGGATGCTTGAAGTTGTCATTGCCCTTGGCTCCTACCAGATTGTTGCCCCACCAGTTGCCTGAGGGTCCGTCGCTACCATCCGGACGGCTGTAGAAAAGTGGCGTGCCAAACTGACGTGCGGCAAGGAAAACCCAACCAAGGCGAATCTGTGCGTCGGAGATATGCGCTGACTCGTGATCATTGCAATAGGTATCATGACTCTCTACCCAAGTAACCAGCTTATGAGGAGCGGCAGGATTCTGATAGTCCAGGACATCGTGTTTGTTCCAATTGGCATGATCTATGTCCTCACGGATAGCATATCCCAGACTGCTGGCTGTAAGTCCCATGTACTCGGCATATTCTGTCTCCTTGACATTCCTATCCTGCAAGACTTCACCGTAGAGGAAAAGACTATCCATAGGCAACGCAAGACGAAGACCTTTGACCGCCTTACGGCCAGTAGCAACATCCCAGAAGTCATTCTCTGGTGAAGATGGATCCTTTGGGTCGCTGGGCAGAGCAATATGCTTGGCAGTATCATAACGAAAGCCGCGAACGCCACAGGCAAGGAGGTCGTTGACATAAGTCATATAGTAATACTGGAAATCGGGATTCTCAGTATTGACATCCGGCAAGCCACCCATCTCGCCGCTGGTACATTGCAGACGATCATTCCAATCGGTGATGCCCGTGAATCCGTTGGTATGGTAGAGTTTGTCATGACCGCCCACTGCTGCATCAAGATCATCGCTTACGCGGGTGTCATCCACCGATGTATGGTTAGGCAGAACATCCACAATCACACGGACACCATACTTGCGAGCCTCTGCACAAAGAGCGGCAAGATCCTCACGAGTACCCAGCTGATAATTACCAATCTTCCAGTCAGTAGGCTGATAGTGATAGTACCAGTAGCCTTTACCGAAGAGCTTGTTGCCGCCCCCCTTGTCACCACGTGTCTCGGTGACACACTGCTGGGCAGGAGAAGTCTGCACGTACTTGAAACCCGCAGCAGCAATGTCTGCCATATTCTCACGGATAGTATTGAAAGACCAGCTCCAGGCGTGGAGGATCACATCATCATTAGTTGGTACTGTCTGCGCCTTGATGGTAGAGGTTGCTGCCAAAAGGACAGACAGAGAGGCTATCATTAATTTCTTCATTATGTATGTGTTTTTAATTATTGATTTAAGCTTCGAATCATCAGTTTTTTACCTCGTTGAATATAGAGCTGTCCCTTTTTCAACTCGCTGACGCGGCGACCCTGCAGGTCATAGATTGCGGCATCATCCATGAGCGAATCAATAACCACCTGCCCGATGCCGCTGTATTGCGAGGTAACGTCTGAAACCTTGTACTTGGAGCCATCCTTTGCGTCCTGGATGACAAACCATGAGTCTGCGGTCATACCTGTGACATCAACAGTCTGAGGCGAACCTGTACCCGTAGAGAAAACGGCGTTGACAGGAAGCAGGGACGATCTGCTGATCTCAATGGCTTGGGTAAACCAGGTATAACCATCCACTTCTACGGTTTCAGTAATCTGCTTGCCTGGCCAACCGTTATTGAGCTGTTCGTTCTCTTCGCCCGCCCAGATATAGAAATTCATCTTCTTATTGAACGAGGCTACTTCACTACGAACATAAATATTGAGGTTCCATGCCTCATAATCTTCAGGTTGAGCTGGGGCAAGGAATAGATAATTGCGTGTCTGAATGCCAGTGACCTCTCCATTGAGAAGCAGGCCTACCTGCAGGGTAGTAGTCTTGTCAATGACTATCTCATCGCCAGAGATTACCTTTTGGCCATTGGTTGCCGATGGTCTGGTTCCATCGGTTGTATAGACAATCTGGCAGTTATCATCACTCTCTGTGATGGCTGTGAGGGTTGTGCTGACCGTTTCGCCCTCCTCATAAACGCCTGATGGAGTTCCAATCCAGACGGTATTGAGTTTCTTCTCTACAAAGTAACGATAATGATAACCAGAAAGAATCTCCTGGAAACTATTGCCTACAGCATTGGTGTAATTACCTACGGCAATAGCCATCTTACCACTGGTACCATTGACCTTACGGACCATATAATTGGAATGTGAGGCAAAATCTTCATAAGTGGACTGATTATTGATTCCTACTAAACGTCGGATTTCAATCATATTCTTCAGATCCTCCTTCCATGACTGCCAATGCTTGAGGAAAATACATGGAGTGCCTGGCATAGAGAGCATCCAGGCGTTAAGTGCAAGCGTGTCTTTCTTGATAGGATCCTGTGCGGCATTGGCACGCCTCTCGGTATCATGATTCTCGATGAAAGTAACGGCATATTGCCTATAAGAAGCATCGCTCATCAACGAAGCATTCTTGAGTTTGCTCCAGTCACCGCTCACGGCATCACGGCATGTGTAGCGGAATGGGAAATCGAAAGCTGCGGATTGTGGCACGTCATTCACCTTGGTCTTGTCAATCCAGTTCTTTACAAGACTTGGATTGCCGTCCCAGTACTCTCCTACTGAATACAAAATTCCGGCATGCTGGTTATAGTCTGCTACATGATCGCCGCCAAAGCCCTTAACCATATCGTAGCGGAAACCGGTGTAGCCAAGATCATCAGCAAGATAACGGACATAAGCCTTGACAATCCGCTGCACATTCTCTGACTTATGGTCAAGATCGCGCATACCGTCCCATCCCTCACCTTCGTCCAAATTGAGAGAGAGTGAAACGCCAGGATTATTCGCTGCCGTAGCGCCACCATCATCATTGGCTACGATATCGGTGCTGACCATTTCATAGGTCTCACCATTGTAAGTTTCTGCAGGGAAATCTACCCAGCTGGAGAGGTTGCCGCGATGATTTACCACCACATCGGCCACCACACCTGTCCCTTTCTCCTTCAGCGTGCTTATCATGGAACGAAGTTGCTCCTCTGTACCGAAAGAACTGTTCTGATTCCAGTAATATAGCACATCATAACCCATGGATGGAGAATTCTGTGCCTTACCTGACTGTGGTATCCAGATGAGATCAAAATATTGAGAGAGCTCGTCAGCCTGTTGCTCAATATTCTTCCACTTAGAATCAGAAAACGAATCCCAATAGAAGCCCTGAAGCATTACGCCATCATAGTTGGATGGCCAACCCTGAGCAAATGACACAGCAGGGAGGGCGGCATTAAGAAGAAGGAGAAGAAGGAGTTTTTTCATGATGAAAAAATGAAATAGTTAAACAGTCAAAAAGTTAAAGAGTGATTGATAGGCGATGAAGAATCGTGACTGTTCTTACTCTGAAGAATCTATCATTGGTAAGTCAACCAATGCATCATGCCAACCAGAGCGTAAGATTCTAAATAGCAAGAACTATTTAACTCTTTCACTCTTTAACTTTTTAACTTTGAAGATTATTCTACTGTGCAATAGATGTTATCGTTACCATTGCGACAAGGATAGAGCTTGATGGTAGCGCCCACTGCCGAGAGGTTTTCACCATTGCCGGTGAGATTATCAAGCGAACCACCAAGGTTAATGTCCCATGAATTGTTGGCGGTGAACTTCCAGCCATTGGCATTGACACCTGCACCAGTAATCTCATAGCAGAGCGACTCAGCGTTCCAAGTCATCTGCTGAGCATCATCAGCGGCATTCCAACCATTGAATTCACCCACCAGATTCATATTCTCAATCTTTGTGGCAGAGTAGCTCATTGTAGGAAGGTCAACAGTTACGTAATAAACGCCAGCCTCAAGACTGAGGTTACCGGCACCTCCGTCATCAGAGAGCTTCCCGTCAGCACCTGCACCGTAGTTGGTTCCGCTCCAGCTTGCCTCAGATGTGAACTTGAATTCACCATCTACATAGATAAAACCTGTGTATGAACCATCCTTATCAGCAGAATAAAGACGGCTTGAAGCGTCATGGCTCCAGCCATTGGCACTGCCAGGAGTCCAGAGATACTCAGAGTAATCTTCAGTAGGATTTTCTGGCACTACAGGAGTCTCACCATCCATAGCAGCATAGATATTCTCGCTTACGCCCTCCAGACGAAGTGGGTAAAGCTCGATGTAAGAACCAGTAGCAGTAAGATTAGCTCCATCTGCAACGAGGTTGCCAAGGTTCTTTCCGCCGAGGTTGATTGCCCAATCAGCATTGACGCGGAACTTCCAGCCAGCATCAGTTACAGCTGAGCAATCGCCATAGTAGCAACCCTTCTCAGCATTCCAATCGAGCACTACATCACCAGCCCAATCGTTGAAGCCGCCGATGAGACCCATCTGCTCAACCTTGGTCGAAGCGATAGTCATATCAACAAGATTGACAGTCACGAAATATACGCCTGCGTCTGCAACAAGGTTGCCATCATCGCTCGAAGTAAAGCCAGACTCAGCAACATTACCGAATGAAGCGTAACCGAAGTCACCATGTGCCCAGTCAGCAGCCTTTGTGAACTTAAAGCCACCGTCCACATAGATGAAGCCCTTGTAGATTCCATCATAGTTTTCGCTGACAATACGTCCAGCACCGCCAGGATTCCAACCCTGTGCATTGCCAGGAACCCAGAGATACTTCTCAAAGTCAAGAGAAGCAACGGCATAAGTACCATCAAGCATGTTGAGATCCACTTTGATGAACTTTGCACCGCCAGGCACCATGAACGAACCGTCATCTGTGAGTTCAGAACGTGGAGCCAGCATACCAGACTCGCCATTGTTGCCATTGCCTGAAGTAGTACCAAGAAGTACTGACCAGTCACCGGCTACAAACTCATCTACCTTATTTCCTGGAAGAATTGCGAACCAAGTGTCGCCCTCTTCTGCAGCATTGAAGGTTACGGTGAAGGTTGGATCGTCGTAAACATTCTCATCACTGTGGAGGAATGGAACAGAAACAGCCTTCTCTGGATCGTTTGACCAACCCTGTGGAGCACCGATGATATAATACATCTCGGCAATTTCAGGAGCTGTCAGTTGAGCCTTGAGGACAACAGGACAAACCTGCTTAACGGTTACTCCACCAACAGTAATATATGCTACTACGTCAGCATTAAGTTCACGCTCTACAGGAGCTTTGCCATAGAGAGACTCAACGGCTTTCTTCAGTTCCTCTGTCTTTACACAACCGTTCTCAATAGGAAGTACGGTGCCATTTGAGAATACAAGATCATACTTTGCAGTATAGCCGTCAGAGACTGTGGCATCAATAACCTTAACAGTCTCGCCCAGTTCGTTTGCCCAATTGATGGTTGCTGATACTGGAGTCACATTGACACTTGCAGCTTTAAGAATCTCCTCCTGCTGTGAGGTCATAGGACTTGCCCAGTCAGAATAATCGCCATCATCGCAAGCAGAGAAGCCAAGCATTGCAGCTGCTGCAAGAGAAAGATATAATGACTTTTTCATTGTTTTCTTTAGTTTTTATTTGTCTGAAGTGATACAAGGAGTCTTTGCCCACTAGTCACGCCCCTTTTGGAGAAGCCGGAGGGGGCAGACTCCCATTATCTTACTTTGCGATAATGCTATATTCACCAGTAATGTCGCAGAATGAGATGATCCATGAACCAGCAGGAACAGGGATGTTTGGACCATTGCTTGTGCCAACACCTGCAGGGAATGTATCTGAACCCCAGTTGCTGTCCCAGCTGTCTGCCATCTTGAACTTAACCTCCTGATCAGCATCAAAATTAACTACAAGATACCAGGTATGGTTCTCAATACCCTCTTTATTATAAGGAAGCATCTCGGTGTCACTCCAATCATTGAAGCTGCCAGACATACACATCTTGTCAAATACGGCAGGTGTGACATCAAGTTTCTCAAACTTTGCAGCCTTCTTTTCGGTATCCATCTTGATGGTATAATAGCCATCTTCACCTACAACGATGTGTCCGCCATCACCACCGCCATCTCGGTAGATGATCTCATCATAGACATTATTGTTGCCGGTCATACCGAAGTCCCAATTGAAGTTGTCTGGCTGAATCTTGAAACCTGCAGAACCACACTCGTTCTTGCCATCGTCCCAAGCACCGGTGATAAAGAAGTTGGTATAAGTGATCTGACCAGTACCAGTCTTCTTATCATACTGCCAATCTGGTGTAATGAACATTGGAAGAGCTGTCTCGCCAGGAACGTTACCCCACTTGCCACCAAAGAGGTTACCAACGAGGTACCACATTACGATAGGAGCATCAGCAAGCTCAACGTAGCAAGGATCAACCTTGAACTTAACAGGATTAGAATAAATGACATATTTTTCAACCTCCGTACGGTCAGCTACACTATACTGTGAAGGAATAGCTTTGACACGAACAGTGACCTCTACGCCAGCAGGAACAAGACCTTCGGTCCATTTGCCTAGCTGCTGAAGGCCTTTGGCAAAGTTAGAAGCAGGAAGGCTCAAGGAAACTGCATTGGTAGGATCGCTGACCTGATAGTCTGCTACCTTGGCGCCGCTCTCATCAGCTTCTGCCTCATCAACTGAGGTATTAAAAGTGCCGGTGAGTGAATACTGAAGCGTATAATCCACGATCAGTGGGAAAGCCCAGTTTGGCTGTGAATAAGTAAATGTAAGCTCCTTTGAGGTAGCTACATCGAACACCTGACTGGCAAAAGTTGGGGTGTTCAGCGTAAATTCGGTTGCCGGAGTGAGAGTCGGATTGTCGTCATGGTCATCTTCACATGAAGCGAAGCTGCTGACAAGGCCGAGCATCAAGGCACCATATATAAACTTTTTCATATACTTCTATAATATATAAATGTGTATTTTTACCTTACCTTTGAGATAAGGCTTTTGACACCTTAATAACCTGGATTCTGAACGAGATTATTGTTTGCGTTCATATCTTCGTCAGGAAGTGCGAAGAGGTTGCGGTAAGCCTCGAAGTTAGCGCCATTCTGCTGACCAGCCTTCCACTCCCAGTTGTAGTTGACGTTGCCGCCAAACTTATTGTAGCGGATAAGGTCTGTACGGCGGAAGCCCTCGTAATAAAGCTCACGGCTGCGCTCGTCAAGAATCTCATCAACAGAGATATTTGCCTTCTTTGAAGCATTGGCACGTGTACGAATAGCATTGACATAATCAATACCCTTCTGTGAGCACTGACCGCCATTCATACGGCCATCTGCCTCAGCTGCGATGAGGTAAGCCTCAGCTGAACGCATCAGGAAGTAATCCATATCGACAAACTGTGAGTGATGTGGCTGGGCACCTGTGCTGTAAGAGTTGCGGAACTTACCAACGGAATAGCCAGAAGTGAACTCACCTACGTTGGTCACAGAAAGCTCGCGGTCAACGCCATAGAAGAGAGCACGGTCATCACCAGCAGCGGCTGCCATGTTTGCAATAGTAGCTGCAGGAGCGTCATCATTAGGGAAGAACTTCTGAAGCAACTGCTTGCGAGCACGGTTACCTGCCCAGAATTCTGAAGTTCCGTAGTTGCTCTCAGTATCCATATCAGCTTTCCAGGTCGAAGCCATGAGGAAAAGTGAAGTACCCCAAGAGGTTGTGGTCACACCATCCTGCAGGAGTGGAAGGATTGCCTCTACTGCGGCACCGTTTTCACCATTATCACCCATGAAAAGCATCTGATAAGCTGACCAGCCATTCTTTCCCTCAGTGTGAAGCTTGTGTGGGCCGGCAATTACCTTCTCTGCGTACTCAAGAGCCTTCTGCCACTGTGCGGTACCGGTATAAACCTCTGCATTGAGATAAATACGGGCAAGGAGAAGATTAGCGGCATCCTGATCAACGCGGCCATAACCTGCCTGACCACCTGCTACAACGCGTGGAGCGGTGAGCGAAGGAGTAATCTCATTGAGTTCGTCAATAAGCCACTTGAAAAGGTCAGCACGCATAATCTGCTGTGGGCATTCAGTAGAAAGTTGGAGTGCGAATGGCACGTTGCCCCAACAATCCATGAGGAAATAATAGTTCAAAGCACGAAGGAAACGAACCTCGGCGCTCATGGTATTGTCATAATCGCCGCATACATCAAGGTAATGATTGCAATAGTCAATACCAGCATACAGACGGTAGTAGAAACCACGGAGCATTGGGTGTGAGGCATCAAACTGATTGTAGTCAAACTGAGGAATACCAGTATCACCCCAACCGCAGATTGCCTCGTCAGTAGTCAGTTCGTTGGCATTGAAAAGCTGACGCACATAACCAGTAGTACCGCCATCAAGTCCATCAATATCACAGTCGCCATTAGCACCTCCCTGTCCGGCAAGCGCCATATTGGCATAGCACTTGGTGAAAAGAGACACGGGATCAACGACCATGTTTGTGCTTGGATCAATAGGTGTGACATCAAGGTCGCCGACACATGAGCTCAAACCAAGACCCATCGTCAGGATTGCTCCAGACAAAATATTTTTCATATCGAAAGTCATAGTCAGATGAATTAGAAGTTAAGTGAAAGACCCAAGAGGGCAGAGAATGGACGTGGGTAGATGTTATTGTCAACACCACCGCCTACTTCGGGATCAATACCCTCATACTTGGTAATAGTGAGTACATTGTTTACTGTACCATATACTCGACCGCTCAAACCCTTGTAAGTAGAGGTCTTGAAGAGCTTATCAAAGCTATAACCGAGTGTGATATTGTCAAGCTTGAAGAAGGAAGCGTTCTGAACGAAGTAGTCAGAGAGGACATTGTCATAAGTCTTCCAGTTCAGATTGGCAGCATTCTGTGTGATGTTATGAGTATAAGAGTATGAGCTGTCGTAGGTCTTATAGACATTTACGAAACCTGCCTCATTGTCATTATATACATAATTACCAACATTAGCATGAGCTGAGAAGCCGAGGTCCCAGTTCTTATAGTTGATGCGTGAGCTCAAACCGAAGATCCAAGGAGCAGCAGCCTGCTTGTAGATATAAAGGTCGTCATCTGTAATCTGACCGTCAGCGTTACGATCTACGTAAGCGCCTTCAATAGCATGACCCTGCTCATCATAAACCTGCTGATAAACATAGAATGCTGTATGAGGCTGACCTGGTGTCCAAACCATACAGCTGTTACCAGTACCTGCTGAAATGCCCTGATGTTTGATCTTTGAGCTCTCACCGGTCAGTTTGGTAATCTCATTGTGGTTATAGGTCATGTTGCCGGTAATTTCCCACTGCCAATCTTTGGTCTGGATAGGACGCCATGTGAGTGCGAACTCTACACCCTTGTTCTCAAGGTCACCGATGTTGCTCCAAACCTGATTACGGAAGTTTGAACCAGCAGAAACAGAAGCGAGGTTCAGAAGGTCAGTAGTCTTACGGTCGTAAACGTCAATGTTACCTGTGAGACGCTGGTTGAAGAAACCAAAGTCGAGACCAATATTATAAGTTGTAGTTGTCTCCCATGTCAAATCCTGATTGTAAGCATCCGGACGGTAGAGAAGACCAGAGTCATTTACACCGAGGAGTGGATAGCGGCCATCGTTATTGAGGGTATTGGCATTGTATGATGCAAAGTAAGCATAGTTGCCAAGACCATCCTGCTGACCTGTCTGTCCGTATGAGAGACGAAGCTTGAGATCAGAAACGGTCTCGTTATCCTTCAGGAAAGCCTCCTGTGAGATGTGCCAGACGGCAGCGGCTGATGGGAAGAGTGACCAATGCTTCTTGAAACGTGAAGAACCGTCAGCACGAAGGGTTGCGGTAAGAAGATAACGGCTGTCATAGTTATAGTTCAGACGACCGAAGAAGGAAACAAGATAGCTCTCCTGCATCCACTTGCCTGTGCCAGAAGTTTCAGACTTCCACCAGTTGCTTCCCCAATATTTCATGTGGCTCCACTCGTAGCCTACCATCATATCAAAGTGATTCTTCTCTGTCAGATCTTTCAGATACTGTGCGTAGGCAGAATAAGTGAGATTGAACTTGCTTTCGCCATTGCGGCTGATGCTTCCGTAGTAAGGATTGGATGGACCCCACTTTGCCTGCTCCTCAAACTGATTACCTGTGGAATAGTCACCAGCAAAGTTCATGTGGAGATGAAGCTCATCAATTCCAGGAACCTTATAGTCAGCCTCTACATTACCAATATAGGCATTGGAATAGGCATTATTAGAATTCTCCATCAGCTGAGCTACTGGATTATAGGTAGCATTGCTGTTCTGTGCGGTGGCCCAAGAGCTGTCACCGAAGTTTGCCTTGTCGGTCCAGAGGAAGTAGCCGTTGAAGTTCTGGTAGTCAGCAGCATTGTACTTGCTGTCATCAGCTGCATACACTGGCTGGGTTGGATCCATGCGGTTGGCATTTCCGATTGCACCAGTATTGGCATAAGAAGTCTCGGCGTGCATCCACTTTGCATTGATATTGATGGTGAGCGCACGGTCAAGAAGTGATGGAGAGAGGTTCAAGGAGGTAGTAGTACGCTTGAAGTCTGAAGTCTTGAGTACACCCTCCTGATCAGTATAACCGAAACTGAAGCGGTAAGGCATATTCTTCAGACCACCAGATACTGTGACATTATGATCATGGCTGACGGCTGTCTGATAAATCTCCTTCTGCCAGTCAGTATTACTATTGCCGAGCTTACCGTATGCCTCTGAATCCTCACCATAATAAGACTTGATGAAAGCACGATACTCATCAGCATCCATTACGTCGAGCTGATCCTTTACGGTGCTAATGCTTATATTACCATTATAAGCGATGGAAGGTGCCTGTGCAGCACGGCCTTTCTTCGTAGTAATGATAATTACACCGTTCGAACCACGGCTACCGTAGATGGCTGTTGCCGATGCATCCTTAAGGACAGTGAAAGTCTCAATATCGGCAGGATTAACCATAGAGAGCGGATTTGAAAGACCCTTTACACCCTGGTTGTCCATAGCCAGACCATCAATTACGATCAATGGATCATTAGAGGCATTAAGTGAAGAGCCACCACGAATACGGATGGTAGCTCCAGTGCCAGGAGCACCAGAACCTGTAGTTACGTTTACGCCGGCAATCTTACCCTGGAGCATATCCTGTGGGTTAGTTACCACGCCTTTGTTTTTCTCATCTGGCTTGATAGCAGTTACTGATCCGGTGAGGTCGGTCTTCTTTGCTACACCGTAACCGATTACAACTACGTCTTCAAGCATCTCAGAATCTTCCTGAAGTGTAATGCTGAGCGGCTGACCGTTAAAAACTACCTCCTGAGGCTTATAACCAATGAAGGAGATGACCACGGTGCTACCCTTAGGGGCTTTGAAGGAGAAGTTGCCATCCAGGTCAGTTGTTGCGCCATTGGTGGTACCTTTGACTACAACATTTGCACCCAGCACTGGCTCTCCGAAGTCGTCAATGACCGTACCAGAGACATTGATGTCTTGACCATAGGCGTTGACTGACATGAAAAGACCTACCGCCATTGCAGCAGGAGCTTTGAAGGTTTGCTTCAAATTCATGTGATTGTGGTTTTGTTAATAAAAATATGATTATAAAATATGATGTTCGCTCATCAGAAATTTTGGTAATGAATTTGGCTAATTATAAATTTTGTGCGTGCATATCAAAAGAAAATACGCTGCAAAGATAGCGATTTTTTCTCATATTTGAACCTGCTTATTT
>JAZLJN010000123.1:0-6066 GCA_045617885.1 Bacteroidales bacterium
AGTGGTATAGGCAGGCTTAGGTTCTTCCAGTACGTCGTGAAGTTGCTGCACTGTAGCATCTCCCTTGTCCCAGAGGATGTTCATCAGGTGCAGTTCTGCTTTTGTCAATTCTTTAGTCTTTGGCTCGTTACTCATATCTACTATTTCTTACGTATTTTAATATTCCTACGTAAATAATAGTACTTATAAATGTCAGCAAATACGATTTTTGTAGTAGGTTATACAATAGACCATTGTGTAAAATTGTTCTTTATTTGATACTTTACGTCGGATTCCACTGATGTCAATTTAGGATGTCTCGCAACAAAATTAAGGGAATGGTATTAAATAATTGCATTGAATTTCGGGGAATAATAGAACTTTTATCAAACAAAATCGAGGGAATGGAAGAAAATATAAATTAAAATGTATCTGGTAGCAGACCATCGTTACGATTACATTGAGACAGGCTCGTTGATTTCGATCAAGAAGAACACCGAAAATATCACTATCCCCAGCGAAGAAGACCGTTTGGAGATGTTCCCGATGGATTATGAGGAGTTCCGATGGGCCATGGACGATAAGGCAACTATCCCGCTCCTGCAGCAGGTATGGGAAAAACGTCTGAGTATGGGCGATGACCTGAACCGCTCCCGTATGCGAGACCTTCGCCTGTATATGCTGATAGGTGGTATGCCACAGGCTGTTAATACTTACCTTGACACTAAAAACCTGAAGGATGTAGATGCAGTCAAGAGAAAAAACATCAAGCTGTACGAGGATGATTTTCGCAAGCTGGATAAGACTGGCAAGTTGGGACGACTGTTCATGAGCATCCCTGCACAGTTGAGTAGAGGTGTATCGCGCTTTGCACCTTCGTCTGTCATAAAAGGTGTTCCTGCAGATAAGATGTCAGACTTGCTGCTGCAACTGGAAGACAGCAAGACGGTGAACATGTGCTATCATGCTGATGATCCTAATGTAGGGTTGTCAATAGAGGAGGATAAGAACCGCTTCAAGATGTATGTCGGTGACACGGGTTTGATGGTAACGCTGTGTTTCTGGGACAAGGAATATGCCGATAATGAGATCTACAGCAAACTGCTGAGCGACAAGCTGAGTGTGAACCTCGGCTATGTGTATGAGAATCTGGTGTAAGCACAGAAAATCACCACCTACACTACAGACCATTGTAGAGTAGGTGGTGATATTTGTTATTTGATATTTGATAGTTAGCTGTGACTATCTCTTTTTCTAAAGCGACTTAACGCAGACGATCAAGAGACTTCAGTAATGCGATATCGTAGATGACGCCACGCATTGCCATAATCAGGCAGAAGATGCTTAAGGCAGGCATAGCAAGCATCATAATATTGTGCGAGACATCAAGTACATTACTGTCAATCTTTGCAAGTACCTGTGCGGCATACTTATCGGCATCGTAGAAATATAGTGCGTAGTAACAGAGGTCGAGCACAGCCGTGTAGATAAGCATGTGAAGCTGCAACTTACGCTTACGGTACAGGAAGATGGTGACAAGTGGTAATGCCAGCATGACCAGCAGCAGCAGGAAAAGATCCCAAGCCATCAGGTCAGTTTCAAAACCAGGAGTAGAGCATTGCAAACCAAGTGAGGTAAGGCTGAACGTTGCCTCTGGTGTTGCAAAGGATGCGAGCCAGAAGAAGTGCATTGACAGCACCGCAATCACACTGGCAAGCATATAAATGGTCTGTACGCGCTGTATCATTGTCAGACCGTGGGTTTTAGAAGCGCACCTGTGAGTTTGGCTCCTCCCTGTTCTGGTTCAGACGCCAATAGACGTTACCCTCCTGATATTCCTGTGTAGCGATCAGCGATGGCTTTGGAAGCTTCTCGTAGTAACGGCTGATCTCAATCTGCTCACGGTTCTCGAACACCTCATCAAGATTGTCATTGCTGGTGGCAAACTCCTGAAGCTTCTTGTCGAGGTCATGCTTCATCTCTGCACCGATCTGGTTAGCACGGCGTGCAATGATCTCAACTGTCTCGTAGATGTTGCCTGTGTCCTCGCAGAGGGCAACGATGTCACGTGTTACGGTGTTACCTGGGGCGTTTGATTTCTTGTAATCCATATTATTTCTATTCTTTATTAAATATTCTAAATCCAGTTACTGTCCTGACTGGACAGGTTACTCGCCATACTGCTGCATCTGCTTCTTGACGCGCTCAAAGAGGTGGTTCACCTCCTTGCTGTACTTGCCTTCAGGATACTCGTTGATGAAGGTATAGTACTCATCATAAGCCTCACGTGTACGATCCTCCTTCTTCTCGTCAATCGAGTTGATGGCAGCCTCATAGCGAGCCTTGAAGATGACGTAAGCCAGATCCTCACGATATTTGCTGTAGGGATATTCGTTTTGTGCGTTGCGAGCAGTGATCACGGCACTCTCATAGTGGTTGTAGCCCATGTAAGAACCCAGATCCAGATAGAGCATTGAGCTCAAATACTCCTTGTAGCAGAGTTTGTCTGTCAGCTCAAGGCGCATGATGGTGGCACTGTCAGACAGAGCGCTACGTGGATAGAGGTCGATAAACTGGTCAATCTCCTTGATGGCACGCAGTGTGACAGTCTGATCCAGACGGGCATCTGGCGAATCAACATAGTCACCATAGCACACATTGAAGCGCGCCTCCATGACATGCTTTCCTCTCGGATAGTTATTTGCATAGCGTGCAAAGTACTCACCTGCCTCCAGGTAGTTCTTTGACTTGAAGTAACTCATGCCAAGGAGCCACATGGCATTCTCAGCCTCCTCCGTTCCTCTATAGATGGGCACTACGTCAGTGAGCAGTGTGGCGGCACGCATGTATTTGCCCTTGTCGTAATATACCTTTGCATATTCATACTTCTCGTCCACGTCCGTACTCTTCAGCACACGGTTATATTCACCGCATGATGTGAAGCCCGCCAGACAGGCAAGAAGGAGGAATATGATGTTGCGAATACTCATTTTTTATACAGAATTTGGGTGCAAAGATACAAAAAATCGCCCAAACAGCAAAATATTTTTTCAAATACTTAACTGTTAGGACGGTTATTTTGTGTTATTTTAGTAATGGAGTTTGCAATTCCACTACTCCATAACGCACGCAGGTATTCAAATAATCTCCGCAGAGGCTATCTTACGCAACATTTCCTGCAGATTTCTCTCCTGATCAAAGAGGGAATGTACAGGCACTTCATCCAACTCGTGCATAGGGCTCTTGAAGTAGAATGAGAGCCAGCGTTGTATGCCCTTCTTGCCGCATCGTTTGGCAAGGTCAGTAAGCAGTACGAGGTCAAGTGCCAAAGGTGCTGCCAGAATGGAATCCCTGCAGAGGAAGTTGACCTTGATCTGCATCGGATAACCCATCCATCCGAAGATGTCAATGTTATCCCACGCCTCCTTGTTGTCATTACGTGGAGGATAGTAGTTGATACGTACCTTATGATAGATATCTCCGTACAGGTCAGGATACTTCTCTGGCTCCAGTATGCTGTCAATGACTGAGAGCTTACTTACCTCCTTGGTTTTGAACGAAGCAGGATCATCCAGCACCTCACCGTCACGGTTGCCCAGGATGTTGGTCGAGAACCAGCCTGCCAATCCCAGCATCCTTGAGTGGAAGGCAGGAGCCAGCACAGTCTTCATCATGGTCTGTCCGCTCTTGTAATCCTTTCCGCATATTGGAGTGCAGGTCTTGTCAGCAAGCTGCCACATGGCTGGGAAGTCAACGGTAAGTGCTGGAGCTCCGTTGATGAACGGCACTCCCTCTGCCAGCGCTGCGTAGGCATAGCACATGGATGGAGACACATATTCCGTTCCCTCCTTATGCATTTCTGCTTCAAAGGTTTCCAGCTGTTCGTGCAGCTCACACATTGGCATGTATGTCTCGGTCGAAGCTGCCCAGATGACTACCACGCGGTCACACTGGTTCTCCTCCTTGAAGGAACGGATATCCTGACGGAGTGCCTCTACCATTTCCCATGGTGTCTTGCATTCCTTGATCCATGTTCCGTTCAGGCGGGTCACGAACCTGTGATCAAAGCATGCCTTCATCGGGCGGATTGCCTTTGCCTCTTCTGCCACCAGATTAATGTCCTTTTCAGTGAGGACTTGAGCATGCATAGCGCCCTCATATACCGACTCTGGGAAGATGTCCCAGCCACCGAATACAATATCGTCAAGCGAAGCCAGTGGCACAAGATCCTTGATGATTGCCTCGCGCTCCTGCTCCCCCTCTCCTACCTTCAGATAGGCAAGCTGTGTTAAGGAACCAATAGGTTTTGCCAATCCCCGGCGTGAAGCCAGCGTACCAATGACGAATGTGGTAGAGACTGCTCCACCCAAGCCCACAACGAGCACGCCTAACTTACCATTGGCAGATTTAACTTGCATCTTTTCCATGTTAATTATAAATTATTTGCTGCAAAGATAAGGCTAAATATTGGCAAAACCAAATTTTTGGGGGAAATATATTTTATTATGCAACTGAATGTTGCTCCCTTCCCCCTTTTACCACCTAAAATTATCCTCTTGCGAGCTTGTAGATTGCCACCATGTCCTCACGGTTCAGCACCACAAGACCACCGATGGTGCGACGTCCGAACTCGCAGCACTTGTCAGCCATCTCCTCAATTTCAGCATCGGTGATATCCTTGCCGATCAATTCCTTGATAGAGGTTGGCATGCCAATGCTGTGGAAGAACTGCTCCATTGCCTGAATACCAGCTTCAGCCGTCTCTTCGAGCGACTTGAAGTTCTGCTTTACGCCCATGACATTAACGGCAAAGCGTGCGAAACGAGCCATGTTCTGATGACGTGTGTAGCGTGCCCAGCTGCCCCAGATAGCGGCAAGACCTGCACCATGGCTTACGTCGAACATGCCGCTCAACTCATGCTCCAGATTGTGCGTTGCCCAGTCGCCCGTAGTACCGCATCCGGTGAGGTCGTTATGAGCCAGGCTTCCTGCCCACATCAACTGTGCACGGTGCTCGTAGTTAGTTGGATCCTTCAGCACAAGTGGAGTCTCTGCAATGACGGTACGGAGTATTGACTCTGCAATGCCATCAGTTACCTCCATGTCATCATCGTTGCTGAAGTAGCGCTCCATGGTGTGCATCATCATATCAGTAGCACCGCAAGCGGTCTGCCATGCTGGCAAGGTATAGGTGCGTTCAGGATTCATGATAGCAAACTTGCAGCGGAACTCATCCACACAGTAGTCCTTCTTAAGGCCGGTCTCCTCGTTGGTAATCACAGAGCCGTCACTCATCTCACTGCCAGCGGCAGGGATGGTGAGCACGCATGCCAGTGGCAGGTACTTTGTAGCCTTTGTATGCTGCTCATAGAGCTCCCATACATCGCCGTCATAGTAGCGGCCTGAGCTGATTGCCTTTGAGGAGTCAATGACCGAACCACCGCCTACTGCAAGGATAAAGTCCACGTTCTCCTTCTTGCAGAGTTCAATGCCTTCACGCACAAGTGAGACACGTGGATTTGGCACCACGCCACCCAGTTTGACGCATGAAATACCCTCTGCCTCAAGCAGCGATTCTACCTTCTGGAGAAGGCCTGACTTGATGGCGCTCTGACCACCATAGTGTAGGAGCACCTTTGTGCCACCGTACTTCTTTACGAGCTTACCTACCTGTTCTTCTGAATTCTTGCCAAACACCACTTGAGTGGGTGCATAATACTTAAAGTCTTGCATAGTATTAATAATGTGAGTATTTAATTAAGTACAAATAATAAATTGGTATTTTCTACAAGGATTTTAGGGGAATGTAAGGGAAGCCTTAACAGCATGTATTTCTTGCAATTCCTTCAATTCCTTGTCCTGTATAAACTCATAGTAGTTTTTGTCCAAGTTATTATTTATATGTTATTTAACGATGTTGAGTAAATGATTGAAATGAATCAAGTAAAAAAAAGCACCAGACTATAGCTGTCCAGTGCTCTGTAAGGTGGCGGCTTTCTACTCTCCCGCTTTCGCAGTACCATCGACGTTACAAGGTTTAACTTCTCTGTTCGGAATGGTAAGAGGTGGAGCCCTTGTGCTATAACC
>JAZLJN010000124.1:0-8232 GCA_045617885.1 Bacteroidales bacterium
TGATGATCAGGAGAAGCAGAAGGAGCATATCATCAAGATGTTCGAAATGATGCGTGATGCTAAATCTCCAGTTGATGGTCACAAGTATTTAGTTCGCGTTTCTGAGCTCGACATGGGCATCGCTGATAAGCAGTTCGGCACAGCTCTCAAGAATGGCGAACTTACCTTAGAGGATGAGAAGGCAATGGCCGACTACTATCAGTGGATCATTGAGGAGTATTTCCGCATTATTCCTGCTGAGCAGCAGTACGGTATCTGCCAGTGGTGCATCACCGATGCTCCTGCTAATAGCGGCTGGCGTGCAGACGGGCCTGTAGGTCTCTGGTATCAGGACTACACCCGCAAGCCTGCCTACGCTGGTTGGGCAAAGGGCTTGGGTGCTCAGGAATAAGCACTCCATTAGGTTAATGACCTAATAAGATAATAGGCGTATGTGGATCAATTACTCGTCTGTGAGACGGAATTTGATTTGCATACGCCTTTTCAATTAATTCAACATGTTTACTTAAATGCGCAAGTACACATTCATATATTTATTATTTGCTTTGCTGCTCTGCGGATGTGAGAAGGAGGAATTCAGATTCCATCCTGATCCGGACGACAACACGGAGATTCCAGAGAGCGGCGACGCCTTCGAGATGCGTGAACTTCACGTAGAGGGCAGATTTCTCTGTAATGACAAAGGAGAAAAAATCAACCTGCACGGCTTTGGACAGACCTACAGCCCATGGTTCAACGAGCAGGGCAACGGCTGGGGCTGGGGTTACAACGTAGGCGCTTGCCTCAACTACAATCAGAAGATTATCTCGAACATTCTGTACCTCGCCAAGTGGAAAGTCAACTGGCTGCGTCTCCACATGGACCCACACTGGAGCAATGATGAGACGCTGGTCAAGAAGTGGCAAGACGAACATCCGGGCGAAAATTATGGAGAGAACCATATTGATGCCTTCAGCGTAAAACAATTCGAGGAATACTTGAGTTCCGTATTCGTTCCGATGGCACAGTATGCCATTGACAACAAACTTTACGTGGTGATGCGTCCACCAGGAGTATGCCCAGACAAACTGAAGGTGGGTGACGCTTATCAGCAATACCTGCTGAAGGTCTGGAAGATTGTAGTGAATCACAAGGCGCTCAAGAATAATCCTTACGTCATGTTTGAGCTTGCCAACGAGCCGATCAACATGTATGACGGCAGCAAGGACTATACTTCATGGAGCGACGGAAGCTTCCAGCAGTGCAGCCAGTACTTCCAGGACATCGTGGATATGATACGCGCACAGGGCGCCAATAATATTCTTTGGGTTCCGGGTCTGGGCTATCAGTCACAGTACGCGGGATATAAAAAGTATCCTATCAAGGGCGAAAACATCGGCTATGCCGTACACTGCTATCCCGGATGGTATAAGTCTGACTGCGAGACCGGCAGCTGGGAACTGGGTGGCGGACATGGCGACTACAATACATTCAAGGAGGGCTGGACCAATCAGGTGATGCCTGTAGCGTCAATAGCTCCTATTCTGGTAACAGAGATGGACTGGGCTCCGGAAAAGTATAACAAGTCATGGGGCAAAGCAACCACGGGTGTGGCTGGCGGCAAAGGTTTTGGTGCTAACTTCATGCGCATTATGGATGAGACGGAGAACGTCTCATGGATGCTCTTCACCGGCCCGGAGCTACTTGCCAAGTATGATGACTCGAAGCCCGATGGCGGAGATTTCCTGACCGATCCAGAGGCTTGCGTACGTCCAATCTACCGCAAGTTCCAGGAATATGCAAACAAAAAGTAACTATACTATTGCAAAACACCATTCGGTTTTAATACTACAAGACTTTTCTGAATGGAGACAAACAAATATCATTAACATCCCGGCTGAACATAAAATCAGTCGGGATGTTACGTATATACATAATTTTGTTACCTCTTCATTTTGTTATATAATAAATAATGTGTATATTTGCACCCGTAAAACCAAAACACATTATCAACATGAAAAAACAGCATCTTATTACACTTGCCTCATCGCTCCTCATGGCAGGCGCATTGCAGGCTCAGAATCCTTATCTGCCCCTTTGGGAGCATGTACCTGATGGCGAACCTCGCGTATTTGAAGACCCAGATAATCCGGGCAAGCTGCGCGCCTACATCATCGGTTCGCACGACGTGAAGAACACCGACTACTGCGGTCCGGATATCCGTATGTGGTCTGCTCCTGTAGAGGATCTCAGCCAGTGGCGTGATGAAGGCCCGATCTTCACTCATTACGTAGATGGTCAGTGGGACACTATGTTCGCTCCAGACCTTGTGGAGGTGATGGAGAATGGCAAGAAAGTCTATTACCTCTATCCTCACTCACGTGGCAATCGCCGTGTGCCGATGGTTGCCAAGGGCGACCGTCCAAACGGACCTTTCACTCCTATCAACCTCACCGCTGATGGACGTCAGGTGGTAGAGGGTTCTGTGATTGACTTTGACCCATCAGTTTTCATTGAGCCTGTGACCAACAAGAAGGATCCTGACTATAAGAAGGGCTTCCGCGCTTACGTATTCTACGGATTCCAGCATTCTACCGCAGCTGAGCTCGATCAGGAGACCATGTATTCGGTTCGTCCCGGCACCGATATCCATGACTATTTCATCCCAGCCTCTGCTCGTTACGGCGTAGTACGCGATCCTGAAGGCACAGAGTATCCTGCACTCTACAAGGGTCAGAATCCTGGAGAATTCAACTTCTTTGAGGCATCTTCTATCCGACAGGTGGGCAATAAGTATGTGATGGTATTCTCTGGTTATTCAGGTCCTGACTATGGCTTGGGTTCTACCAACTCTGCTCTCCGCTATGCATTCGGTGATACACCACTTGGTCCTTGGCGTTCGGGCGGCGTGCTTGTAGATTCACGTGGCGTTGTCCTCAATGAGGATGGCAGCGCGTTGACTACAGGCAACTTTGCTCACAATACCCACGGTTCATTGCAGGAGATTAACGGCCAGTGGTACGTCTTCTATCATCGTCCACCACGCGGCTTCGGCAATGCTCGTCAGGCAATGGTGGCTCCTGTCAAGATTGAATGGGACAAAAAACCTGTTGCCAAGGGTGGCCAGGTTCGCATCACCGGCTATGATCCATTTGCTGCCAACAATGAGTGGTCTGCACAGGCAAGTAATGGTGATCACTACACTGGCGCAGAGGTAACTTCAGAAGGCTTCCAGATCTTCGGTCTCGATCCTTACAAATATTATTCTGGCGGTCTGGCTTGCTTCATCAATGACAACAATGCCATGCAGGATCAGCGTGACATCTGGGACAACTCCATGGAGCTTGCCGGTCTCAAAAATGGTGCTATCATAGGCTATAAGTATTTTGGCTTTGGCGGCCTTGCTCAGGATACCAAGGGCTGTAAGCCTTTTGCTGGCACAAAGCAGGGCGACAACACTCAGCTCAATCTCTTCCTGCGCCGTGGTTCAGATCAAGCCTTCAAGGTGCATGTCATGCTCGATGGCCCATACGCCAATGCCACCTGGCAGGGTAAGGAGATTGCAGTAATCAACGTTGCAGCCGGACGCCGCGGTGAAACAACCGTCGCCTCTGTTCCTGTTCCTCAAGTGGAAGGCCTTACAGGCAAGCATGCTATCTACTTCGTTGTGGAGGGTCCTGAACTCAAGGAACCTGAGCGTCCACGTTGGGGCGGGGCTCGTCCAAACATGCCACAGCGCCCAATGGGTCTCTTCGATATGCTCGGCATGAGCTTCTCAAAGGGCAACAGCAACATGCCTGCTCCAGAGGTTGTACCTCAGGTCAAGATTTCTGTTGATGGCATCAACCTCACCATCCCTCGTGAGGCTATCCTCTCTACCAACCTCAATGGCTACACCATGAACGACCACTATCAGGTCTATGGCCGCGTGCTTCCTAATTCTGTAGTTAAGGCTGAGTGTGACAACAAGGATGTCAAGATTGAGGTAGGCAAGGTTGCTGATGGCCGCGCCACTGTCAAGGCAACCTGGAAGGGCGTAACTAAAGTATTCCTGATTAACTGATATTTTTTCCAAAAAAATTTCGACCTGTACGGTTTGAACACAGATTTAACGGATCAAACGGATATAACGGATTATCTCAAACATGAATTAAAACGAATTGAAACAAATTTGCTTTAATTGGCTTAAATTTGCGTTTTATAAAAATCCGTTAAATCCGTTAAATCTGCGTCATCTGCGTTCTATTCGACACAACAGGCATCCAACCGTACAGTTCGATTTTTTTTCTTAATAAATTCTCCGACAAAAGAAATCAATCTTTTAGCGACAAACATTGATTTTATTTGATTTCCTTTGTTGGAGTAAAAGATATAATCTTATACTTTCAACATCAAAAATTGATTTTATTTGATTTCTTTTGTTGGAGTAAAAAACATATAAAATGAAGCACTTCTTTTTGACGGCATTATTGACGGCCACCTGTATCTCTTCCCTGCCGGCACAGAACGACGTCATCTACCCCGGCGGTAAGGCACCTGAAACCCAAACCGTGAATAACCTGTGGATGTGGGCAGACGTACCTGATCCAGATATTATCCGCGTAGGTGATTTTTATTACCTCGTCAGCACTACGATGCACCTCATGCCAGGTGCTCCTGTGATGCGAAGCCGCGACCTCGTAACCTGGGAGACCGTATCTTATCTCTTCGACGAGATTCACGATACCCCACGCTACGATATGGAAACTCCAGAGATGACTGGCAATGGTGCTGATGGAACCAATGATGGAGGTATAGGTTTTGGCGAAGGCAATATGGCTCTCGGCACCGTGTATGGCCGCGGTCAGTGGGCCACCTCTATCCGCTATTATAAAGGTACCTTCTGGGCGCTGCATTCTGCCAACGATGCGCCACATAAGTCCTGGCTCTATAAGACCGACGATCCTGCCAAGGGATGGACGCTCCATGCCCGCCTGCCACATTACCACGATGCTTCCCTGCTCTTTGACGACGCAGATGACCGCTGCTACATCTTCCATGGAGGTAACTCTGTGAACCTCGTCCGCCTGAACGAAGATCTCACCGCCCCTGATCCAACCTGGGAGACCAAAGTGCTCAATACCCGTGAAGGAATGCCAACCGGACTTCTGGAGGGTAGCCGCGCATTCAAGCATGACGGAGTGTATTACCTCTCCATGATTGCCTGGCCGCAATCTGGCCGTTGCCAGCTGGCTTATCGCTCAAAGAACATTGAGGGTCCTTACGAGATGAAGGTGATTCTCAAGTCAAAGTTCGGTGGCTGGAATTATGTAGGTCAGGGAACTGTAGTAGATGGCAAGAATGGCGAGTGGTATGGCGTCATCTTCCAGGATCGTGACGGCGTTGGTCGCGCTTTGACCCTTAACCCATGTAACTGGATTGACGGCTGGCCAATGATAGGCACACTCGAAGAGGGCAAGGTGCCTGACACCATGACACTGCGCGTAGAAGAGCCAACTCCAGCACGTGAGCCAGAGCGACTCTCTACCGTCAACGCTGACGGCTACATCAGCATTGTAAAGAGCGATGAATTCGGTGCAGAATCTACCATGAACAGCAACGTACCGCTCTGGCAGTGGAACCATAACCCTGTGAAGGAGGCATGGAGCATGACCGACCGTCCGGGCTACCTCCGACTGAAGACATCCATCCCTGCCAAGAGTATCTTCAGCGCTCGCAACACGCTCACTCAGCGTATGGAGGGTCCAACCTGTGCCGGTGCTGTAAGCATTGACATCAGCAAGATGAAGGATGGCGACCGTGCCGGATTCTCTGCACTCAATGGCGATGCTGGCATTCTTACCATCGAGAAGAATGGCAGCAAGGCAAGTCTGGTATTGAGCTATGAGTCTGTTGAACTGACCAATCAGGAGCATGCCATCAAGAATGTGAAGCGCGAAGAGATAGCTCGCGTCAACCTCGGTGGCAAGAAGAACGTCTGCCTAAAAATTACTGGCGACTTCCGCCCAGGCAAGAATGATAATGCAACCTTCTGGTACAGCCTTGACGGAGGCAAGAGCTACAAACAACTGGGCGGAGACTACCGCATGCGCTTTGACTATCGCCGCTTCTTTATGGGCACCAAGTTCGCCATCTTCAATTACTGCACCAAGAAATCTGGCGGTTACATTGATGTTGACTGGTTCCACTACGAACATTAATCGAACGCCAGGTACATTTCCAGCAAATCAAAATTACCAACATGAAACCATTCTTTCTTACTGCTCTTTTGAGCCTTTCATTTGCTGCGCTCTCCGCACAGCAGCTCCTGCCCTACCAGGATCCTGAACTCTCTCCCAAGGAGCGTGCACGTGACCTTTGCGGCCGCCTCACCATTGAGGAAAAAGCTACCATCATGCTTGATATCTCTGAAGCTGTGCCTCGTCTCGGCATCAAGAAGTTCAACTGGTGGAGCGAGGCACTTCATGGCGTAGCCAATATGGGCAACGTAACGGTCTATCCAGAACCAATCGGCATGGCAGCATCGTTCAATGATGATCTGGTGTTCGAAGTCTTCGACCAGACCTCTGACGAAGCTCGCGCCGCATATAATAAGTGGATGGCTGACGGTCATGAAGACCAGCGCTTCCATTCACTCTCTTTCTGGACTCCTAACGTCAACATCTTCCGCGATCCACGCTGGGGCCGCGGTCAGGAGACCTACGGCGAGGATCCATACCTTACCTCCCGCCTCGGCGTACAGGTAGTCAAGGGTCTGCAGGGTCCGGCTGACACCAAATACCGCAAGCTCTATGCCTGCGCCAAGCATTACGCTATCCACAGCGGACCGGAGTGGGGCCGCCACGTAGATAATATTAATAATGTGTCGCCTCGCGACCTTTGGGAAACCTACATGCCTGCCTTCAAGGCGTGCGTCCAGAAGGGCGACGTGCGTGAGGTGATGTGCGCCTACCAGCGTTGGGATGACGAGCCTTGCTGCGGCAGCGAGCGCCTGCTGCAGAAGATTCTGCGCGAGGACTGGGGCTTCAAGTATATGGTAGTGTCAGACTGTGGCGCTGTCTCTGACTTCTGGCAGAACCACAAGACCTCTTCTACCCCAATGCATGCTTCAGCCAAGGGCGTTTTGGCTGGTACTGACGTAGAGTGCGGTTTCGATTATGCCTACAAGAGCATCCCAGAGGCTGTAGCCAACGGACTTCTTGACATGAAGGATGTTGATCAGAAGGTGCTCCGTCTGCTGGAGGGCCGTTTTGAACTCGGTGAGATGGACGATCCAAGCCTCGTTAGCTGGTCAAAGCTCGGTCCTGAAATCCTGAACAGCAAGAAACACCAGCAGACAGCTCTCGAAATGGGACGTCAGGCTCTCGTTCTGCTGCAGAACAACAACGAGGTACTGCCTCTGAAAAAGGGCAAGATAGCCGTAATCGGACCTAATGCCGATGATGAGCAGCTGATGTGGGGCAACTACAACGGCACACCAAACCAGACCTCTACCCTCCTCGAAGGTATTCAGAGCAAGGTAGGCAAGGGCCGCGTAGTCAGCTTCAAGGGTTGTGACCTGGTGAGCGACAAGGAGCTTGAGTCATTCTATGACCAGTGCTCAATTGACGGCAAGACCGGTTTCCGCGCCCAGTTCTGGAACGAGGACATCTGGACTCTCGGCGATGAGCTGACCACTCCTAACCCAGCACACAAGACACTTGACAATCTCCCTGCCCCAGTGGCACGCCGTCATCATGACCGCCCAGTGAGCGTCACTACTTACGGCAACTATGCCTTTGCTCCTGGTGTGAACCTCACCAAGTTCTCTGGCCTGTATGAGACCGTATTCCGTCCAAAGCAGAGCTGCAAGGTACTGCTTAACGTGGAGGGTTGTTCATACTTTGAGGTATTTGTCAATGGTAAGTCAACCGTACGCCAGGCTACCTGGCGCGACACAGAGACACGCACCGAGTTTGATGCCAAGGCTGGTGAAGAATACAAGATTGAGATTCGCTATGCGCAGATCCTCACCTACAATGCCAACCTTAAGGTCAACATCGGCCGCGAGAACGTCGTAGATTACGGCAAGCTCATTGCCCGCCTGAAGGGCATTGAGACCGTCATCTTTGCAGGCGGCATTTCTGCCCGTCTGGAGGGCGAGGAGATGCCAGTCAACCTCCCAGGCTTCCGTGGCGGTGACCGTACCGACATTGAGCTTCCTGCCGTACAGCGCGGTTTCCTCAAGGCACTCCATGAGGCAGGCAAGAAGGT